>JAQTMV010000025.1 GCA_028714175.1 Methylococcales bacterium | reverse complement strand
TCAAGTTGTGTGTCGTTCATGAGAGTTTTCATCCTCCCATCATGAACAGAATCTCGGCTTATTTCAGGCTCATTTCATGTTAGAAAGAACCACCTCCTTCAGGCTCATTTCATATTGGAAGAGACTACGCCTTGCCGATTTTGCAGGATCAGTAGTATTATCAAGCCGGACACCAGAAGACCGAGAAGTCGCAGCAGGGTTTCATAAAGAGGAAGGGGCATGCCAATGAGGAGGGCTGCCTGTAAGGCAAAATAGCCGTAAGTCACTGTAATGCTCAGCCATTGCATCCAACTATCGATATACCTGGCCGTGTTATCGCCGACCGGCAACCATCGAAATTGAGGATAGTGGGGCGCCAGGAAAAAGCGATTGATCGCCATAAGCAAATGGACAATGACGGCGGCGTTAATCCAGACGATAGCAACCAGGCGGATGTTTTCGCTTGGCTGGATCAAGCCCAATGCCATATAACCGGTAATTGCAAATGCGATAATGGGCAGCAAGGCAAGCAGCAGCAATACGAAAAGACATGAAATGCGCATCGCGAATCCTTCCGTGGGACGACGTTCCGAAGCTTCGCGCAGGGGTTTCAATACCCATCGACATATAAAGAAAGCCAGGTAAGCGCTCCCGATGATCCCGGCAAGATTTTCGATGACGCCCAGCCAGAGATTCCGCCTGTCCAAAGTCGATATCTGCATCTGCAACCAGCCTGCGACACGGGGAATCTGATGGAACATCGTAGCGGCTTTCACAGTGGTCTCGACAGATCTGGCGAGTCGATCCGAAAGGGTCTTCAACAGATCGACGGTAGTGCTGCCCAGTGTCGGCTTTTCCTGGGAACGAGCCATTTCCTGCTGGGTCTTGGCCAGAAGCTTAAGCTGCCCGATCAAACGCTCCCGCGCTTCCGGGTTTTCCAGAGTATTGATGACCTGACATTTCGGCATGCTTGATGCGCTGTCGCGACGGTCGAAGGATAAATCCTCCTGTTTATGCCCTATCTTGTAGCCGAACTGGGCATCGCTCCATCGCAACGGCCCGATAATCGCCTTGGCGTAAGGATCGAGAAGCAATTTGTTGTGATTAAAACGAGCTCCCAGCGCCGGTGCATAAGGACCGTAGATACGGTAGCCATAGAACAAGCCCGGGCGTGCTTCGGGAATATAACAATGCCAAATCTGATCGGTCTGCTCCCGTATCGGGATGCGCTGGATTTCGTGCCTGCCCTTGGTGTCGAACAGACAGAGCTCGACTAATTCAGCATGCTCGGAAAATAAGGCGAAGTTGACACCTTTCCCATCCCATGTGGCACCCAGAGGATAAGGTCTGCCAGGCCATACCGTTGTTACCTGCTCTGTCATGGATTTGATACCTATCAATTGCAAAACTCGTAAAAGATGCATCTATCGTAGGTTCTGTAGCAGATATAAAGGTTGCGACAAGCTACGTCATACCGGACATAGGAAAAAGAATAGTTTATCCGCAATATCAGATGCTGTCAGTACGGTAGCATACATAAAGCCATATTACTGTGCTGAACCGGTCAGGATTGGAAGAACGGGTCCGCGAATGCTACCATGTGGCCAAAACGGAATCCGATCGCCTGCTCTCTCACTCCACGGCATGGCCCGGGGACATTGCACATTCGAGCGGTACGTTTCCGAAAAAGTCGCGAAACGAGCGTTTTTCCTCTCCATCCGGAAGAGACTGAGTGAAGACAACCGGGTTTATTGTGGCGGCGGGTTTTACGTTCCGGGGTACCACATAGCGGCATGATCGGATTGGCTCTCCGATTGATACTCGAGCCCGATTTTGCCGGTTGAACGGATGATAGCAAAAATTCAATTATTAATGCCCTTATCATCGGTTAAGATATGGTATTCAGATAAGAAAAATAAAGGAGAACAGCACATGAAAAAGTTACGTATTTATCTATTGGCAGCTTTTACAACTTTAACATTAATTTCATTTCCCAATGCTTATGCATATACAGCGGCGCAGAAATTCGGTAGAGGCCTGGCGGGAATGACCTGCGGTTTTCTTGAGATACCGGGTAATATTGTTAAGGAAACACAGGCTAAAGGGGCGGTTGGTTTTCCTCTAGGCCTTGCTACCGGTTTGGGGATGACTGTAACCCGTGAATTAGTGGGCGTTTATGAGTTTATTTCCGCGCCTTTTCCGGTCCCTTCAGGTTTTCGGCCTATTTTAACTCCTGAATACCCGTGGGATTATTTTGAATAAATCCCTGTAGGGGGTTAAGGCGCAATTGCTCTAGTAAATTGCGTCTTGACTGCCCAGTTTGCGTTGAACTCGGTCTTCTCATTCAGAAATTCAAATGCTCACTTACAGTAACCGTTTTCGCAAAACCAGAGAATGTCATCCTGGGCCGGACGATACCGATAATTCAGTTCGCGTATGGCTTTTGCACTGGAAAAAAACATCTGTTTCTTTGCCATACGCACACCATCTATTTATGTTTTCACCGCCCAGGATATAACGTTCTCCTGCTTTACCCTGTTCAAATGCCAACAGATGCCCCTTGGCAACATCACGTGAGTGTAGCGCTACCTTCTCGACACCAACACCGTGAGCCACCTGATCAAGGGGCATCCAGCCGTAGCCCGGAGGGTAATCGAAGTGCCCATGGCGTCTCTTTGCATCTCAGCCATTACCGAAGGCGAACTGCTTTTCGGTCTGGCAAAACGGCTGGATGCCAAGCGGCTCCAACTTGTCGTACAAGAATTCCTACGCCGCGTCGATGTGCTGCCCTGGGACAGTTCAATTGCGAAGCATTACGGAACCGTGCGAGCCGACATGGAGCGCCAGGGCAAGGTACTTGCGCCGCTTGATTTACTGATTGCCGCTCACGCGCTGAGCGTAATCGCCGTGCTGGTGACAAACGATCGTGCTTTTTGTCAGGTCGTCGACTTGTCTATCGAAGACTGGACAATTTAACCAATTGGTAGGGTGGGCACGTGCTTTTCGGTGCCCATAAGGAATGAAGTCGTGATAATAGATGTATGGTGGGCAAAAAGCTGCCCACCCTACCAGGCTCAATCCGTCCTTTTAGTATGGCATTTTCGATATCATCACATGTCAATTCATAGTCAAGCATTTCCACCTCTGCATGGAATGAAAGGTAGTATGCACGATCGATAATCTTCTGTCGGATTCTTTGGATTCTCGCCATTAAGCTCTTTGATCAACTAGCAATAGCGATAGCCTATTGCGCCACAACAAAGCCAAACATGCGGTGCAAAACGGCTAACACCTATTGCACCCTACGGATTGCGCCTTACCGCGTTGGAACGGTATATGGACCGGGAGAAAGAGTCAATCATGTGATTACTTTCGTCCGCTGTTTTTACCGAATACCACGGTCAGAAACAACGGCGTTTACATAAATGAACACAGAAAAGTCGAGATATCAAGGTACCGTACATATCCGCTTCGACTATGTGGATTGCCTAAGACGAATTTACCCTACAGCTTTCTCCCTACCAGTTTTCTCTCACCCCCGCGCCCGCAACCACCTCTGTAACAGCGGCACGCGCAGCCGCCATGCCCCGCCTTCTGCCTCTTCCACCAGTAAACGCCGCCGCAAGCCTCGATACACTTCCACGTTCTCCGGCGGCGCCTGCGTATCGTGGCGGCGAAAGCCGTTGATATAAGCCCATTCCGCCTCACTCGCCTCACCGCGTAGCAAGTGTCGTAATACCGTGTCGCCAGCCGTCAACGCCTTGCTGATCGCCTGTTCCAGCAAGTCAACGTCCACCGTCGCCCGCTCGCGGTCGTTGCACAAGTCTACGGCGGTTTCCGCCAGAAGCTGCACCAGATGCGGCCAACCGGCGGCTTCCGCATGGATGCGCTCTATCCCGCCCTCGCCCCAAAACCCTGGATCGAAATGTGGCCGCTTGGGGTCGTCGTCTTTCCACAACCGCGAATACCGCAGCGGCTCTGTTAGCAAACGGCGAGTCTCATCCGGACTGAACGGTGGGATTTCCACGGTGCGGGCGCTGATCAGATAAGACGGCCAAGGCGCGTGGCTCAATTCGTCGATGGCGTGGCTACCGGCGAACACCCAGACGATGCGGCGGTGGTACTGGATGGATTCTCGCAAATTCGCCAGCAAGTCTTCGCTGAATACCCCCTCGCCTAGCTTGCAGTCCAGGTTTTCGTATTCGTCGATAGCCAACAACAGGCGGCAATTGTCCTTTTCCAGTTGGGTATTGCACTCGGCCAGCCGCTTGAAAAAATCCTGAAGGCTAGGCGCTTTTACAACGGACAACCCTGCCTCCGGCACAGCCACCGCAACCGTTTGCAGCAAAGTGCGCAGCAAATCGCTTTGCGAGGCGAAGGCGTCGGGATTCTGCATGGACACCACGGCGATGCGTGTCGAAACCGGCAGGAATCCCTTAAGGTTGCTCAGCAGCGTGGATTTGCCCATGCGCCGCCGGGCGTAGAGAATCAGGCCGGGGCAGCCAGTAGCTAGGGTCAATTGACGATCCAACTCGCCCAATACGGCTTCGCGCAGAATAAAGGCTTCCTGGCTGCAATCCACCGGATCGCCAGCACGGAACACCTGAGGTGCGGGTTCGCGGTTGAAAATATCACGCACTTGGTGATATTGCTGTTCGGCGATAGCCACCCAGTGAGTTGCAGCCTTGCGGAATTCACTGTTTAAAGGTTCTGGATAACCGCTGATTTGGGTTTGGAAAATTTTGATCTTTTCGTACAGCGAATTAGCCGTGGGCTCGCGTAACAAGGGTCGATCCAAAGTATCCAGACGTCTTTGTAATTGGGCAATCTCGGAAACCACTAACCGGACATCTCTTGTCTTGCTGAGAAAGCCTTTATCACCTTCGGGCAACCGGGCGACGAGCTCATCTAAGCGAGATAGCCGGGTTTCCTTAGCAGTTTTGCGGGCAATAACACGGCAGAGCGCCCGCAATCCGGTTTTTCGTTGACTGGGATAATAGTCGATCAATCGGTCAATTTCCCGGTGTCCGGCTTCCGGTTCGATTTCGGCGTAACTTGCCAGCAGTGGATCAAGTCGAGGAAAGGGAAATGTGCATATATTATCCCAAGCTACCGGATGCCGCGGATACCACATTGGTTTAAATTTTGGCCATATGAAAAACAGGTGAATGGGGTAGTGATATGCGCGAAATATGAAAATCAGGCTGGAGAACAAACATAAACTTGATACAGTAGTATTGCTGAGGGATAGTTTCAAAAAAACAGGAATACCTCCTAACATCAACGGTATAACAAAATATATGCTTCCAAGTATTACGGCCCAAAAAGCCCCAACTATATAATCTGTTGAATCTTGACGATCTACAAGATATGCAAAAAGAACAATAGCATTTAAGATTGCTGTTGCAAAAATGATGTCAGAATCAATTCCAATGGTAGTACCCAGAAAAACACCAAAAACAATTCCAATGAGAATGCCAGTTGCAACTTCACCAAATGCCACAAGGACAAGTAGGGCGCTAAATAAAATCGATTGCGCCATCTGGTTCGCTTGGAGGACAAGATATTCGGAATATTCAATAGAAACTTGCTCTATCGGCCCAAGTTTAAATGCGCCAAAAAATAGTAGACGCCCCACTATCACAATCAGTACCATATAGGGCAGTGCACTAATAAAAAGTACAAATGCGGCATAGGTCGCCCGCTTCCATGTCATTTTAGTCAAAGCTTCTTTTAGCTGCTCTATTCGCCCATAAAACAATCCCAACCACCACAGCGCAGAAAAGTGATCCATTAATCCAAGTTGATCCAATGGTTTCGGCGTCAAGGCTTGCCCCGCAGTTCGACAGTCTTAATATCAATCTCGGAAAGCGGATGATTTTTAGGCAGCAATGCGCCGAATGCAGTACGAGATTGCACCAGCAGGGTCAGTTTGCGCTCGTTTTCCATGACTAGAAATTTCAGGGCGGCGAATAAATCGACATCGTAATAATCCCGGTGCGCGGCGAGATCGAAATGGCTAAGCGCGACATGTGAAACAGGGCGGGTCATTCAACACCGTCTTGAATCCGGCAAGATCATGCGGCTTGTCCGGCAGCGGTTTACGTTCGCCTAAGGCGCGGAGCATCGACGCCAATAAACCCTGGCGCGAGGCAGTGTCCGGGTCTTCCAGATCGATCAAGGCCAAACCGGGCAAATAATCATCGACGATGTGAGTCAACAAACCTCACCACTTCGCTCCGTTCGACGTAACCAGATTCACCGACTGCTTGCGGCTCACAAAGCGCACAATCTCATCCCGAGTCGCCAGCCAATTCGGTGCGCTCGTCCCCAAACCCTCCGCATCACAATCCCGGAGCAGAGCGTTCCACGGTTCGGGCCGGGTATCGTCTTGCAGGTCGGCATACAGTGGATTAGATTTAAGAAAAGGCTTCGGTAAGGCGCAGGCTTCGCGCATTACCGGCAACAGCAAACCCTTGGTGAATTTCGGATCGAGTTTCCATGCCCGCTGCAATTCATGCTGGCAATAATTGCTGCTCAGATAATCCGGCGAGAACACCAAAAGATGCCGCTCCGCGCTGTCCTGCAAAGCGTCCATCTGGCCGACTATGGCCCTGCCAAGTTTGAACCGCTCTCGGTCGATCAACACCTCCGCCCCGCCTGCCGCCAGACACGGAACCAGCCGCTTGCAAACCCAATCGCCTTGTTGATGGCTGTAGCTGATAAAAATACGCATGAATTCTCCTGTGATTAACTGTGTCTATACTCAACGCGGTAAGGTGTAATCCGTAGAGTGCATTAGAGTAGCGTAATGCGCCGTATGGTTGAAGCTTTCCTTCGGCAGAATACGCTACGCTATTCAGTCTGATGCAATTCCTTCCGAATAGTCTCTCGCACGACATCGGCCAGCGTTATGCCCTGGGCAAACTGCCGCAAAGCTTCGTTCATCAGCGTTTGATAATTGCCGCCGCTTATTTGAACGCGTGCTTTAAAAATCGCCAGTGTGTCATTATCTACGCGTATCGTTATCCGAGACTTGCCGCCGTGTTCAGCTTGCAGTAGCGCCAATGCTGGAATTTCAGAAACAGGCTTGGCGTCGCTAAAATCCATCTCGGCATAGCGGTCAAACAGGGGATCAGAATTGTTGCTCATAACGTCTCCTTTGAGATTGATTGGCTTTCCAGGCAGAAATCAGACGCACAGACTCTTCGCGTATGCAGCGGCTTTGTCAGGATCGAATTCAATTTTCATTGATTGAGTATATGTACAATTGTGCACACAAACAAGCCCGGTGGGTAGGCTTTTTTGCCCACTTTTACTACACCAAAAGCATGAACTCATCACTGTGGCGGGCAGAAAAGCGTTGCCCACCTACTGGTTGAGGCCGTATGACTCTTGTGATGCGAGGATGAAAGGTTGCGTTAAGAACAAGCTTATCAAAACAACTTGATAAATATCTAATTGCTTTGATATTATCAGGCCCATGAAAAAACCTCGCTTTATCGGCTCCAGCTTCTACGATCTTAAAAACTTCCCCGCCGAAGCCAGATGCGAAACAGGATTCGAGTTGGATGCCGTGCAACGTGGAGCCATGCCGCTGGACTTTAAACCATTGTTGGCCGCACGCCGTTACAGACAAATGGGGAAAATCAATGAATAAAGAACCTATCATTGAATCGTCCGGCAATGTTTTTGCCGATCCGGGCTTTGCGCCGGAAGAGGCCGCATTGCTGGCTATGCGCGCCGAATTGATGACGCGGTTGCGCGAAACGATTGCCGAACGCGGCTGGACGCAAATTCAGGCGGCTGAACACTTGGGCATTGGGCAGTCTCGCGTTTCCGATCTGATGCGTGGCAAGTGGGAGAAGTTCAGTCTGGACATGCTGGCCATGTTGGCAACACGAGCTGAGCTGCAGGTTGAGTTGACTGCAGTGTAACTCGATGAGGCTCATGGGTCATCTACGCTAACAGCTCCGTATAGGCCTTGCAAACACATTGCCATCTTAAAAATCAAACTGAAAAGGTCTGGTTAGCCGAAAAACAGAAGGTTACAATAGCGCCCAGCGTATTTTCACTTTTGAAGACGCAACTTCAAACGCATCAGACGGAATCATCGCATGAAAATAATTTCCTGGAATGTCAATGGCATTCGCTCGGTACAAAGCAAAGGCTTTGCCGAAACGCTCGCGCGGCTCGATGCCGACTGCATTCTGCTGCAGGAAACCAAGGCCCAGGCCGATCAGATCGACAAAGCCCTGGAGGGCATCGACAGCTACCGCATTTATTCCAACTGCGCCGAACGCAAGGGCTATGCCGGCGTCACGCTATTAACCCGGCAGGCGCCGCTGCAAATCATCAATGATATCGGCATTGCCGAGCACGACCGGGAAGGCCGCGTGATGGTCGCCGAATTCGAACAGTTTTTTCTGCTTAACGTCTATGTGCCGAATTCGGGCGAAGAACTACTCCGGCTGGATTACCGGCAAAGCTGGGATCTTGAGTTTCTGGCCTATTGTCAGCAACTGCAAAGCAAAAAACCGCTAATCGTCTGCGGCGACTTCAATGTCGCGCACCAGGAAATCGATATCGCCCGTCCGAAGCCAAACTACAATAAATCGGCTGGCTATACCCAGGTCGAAATCGACGGCTTCAGCCGTTTTCTCGACGCCGGACTGGTCGACACCTTCCGGCATTTCCATCCAGACACCGTCGTCTATAGCTGGTGGAGTTTCCGCGCCGGTGCCAGGGCAAGAAACGTCGGTTGGCGGATCGATTACGTGTTGACCAGCAAAGCGCTGGTCGGCAAAGTCAGTCAGGCCTTTATTCTGCCGGACATTACCGGATCGGATCATTGTCCAGTCGGCATCGAGATTGATTTTTAAGGTAACTCCGATTCATTTATGAAAAGACTTGTATGCTAAATGAACGCTGCCGATTTAATCCTCCTCATCCCAGCCCCTTCGACACTGCTCAGGCAGGCTTCTCCCTCAAGGGAGAAGGAGCAGATGCTTAAGGGAGAGGGCTTGATCTGTGTTCCTTAAGTTCAAGACGACCTATGCCTGTACGTGAACAAATCATGCGCGACCACCGCGCCGCCTTGGCGAATTGCAGCAAATGCCCCGCGATGACCGGTCCGGTCGTGACCGGAAGCCCCCGGTACTATCGCCGATTTTACTGATCGGCCAAGCGCCCGGCGACAAAGAAGGGGTTTTCGGCAAACCGTTTGCCTGGACGGCGGGCAGGTAAAACCGTGTTCAAATGGTTCGAGCGCATCGGGCTTGAGGAAGAGACTTTTCGGCGGTGTGTTTACATGGCTGCGGTGTGCCGCTGTTTTCGGGTAAAAATCCCAAAAGTGGCGACCGTGTGCCGAGCCCGGCCGAAATGGATAACTGCGCGGGTTGGCTGCAAGCAGAAATCGATTTGCTTAAACCCGATCTGATCCTGCCGGTTGGAAAATTGGCGATCAGCCAATTGCTGCCGGTGAAAAAACTGAACGATGTCATCGGCAAACTTCACTCCGTCAACTTTCACGACCACCGCACCGAAGCGATCCCGCTGCCCCATCCCTCCGGCGTATCGACCTGGCACCGGACCGAACCGGGCCGCGCGCTGCTGGAATCGGCATTGACGATCCTGCAGCACTATCCCGCCTGGCAACAAATTTGCGGAGCAAGTTAAGCGATTGAGTTCATTCTTCCATAACCCATATTTAACATATTTTCCCCGGTTTCGCCACCAGGCCCAACGCAATCAATTGATTTCGTTACAGTCTATATTCGTCGTCATTTATAGTGCCATAACAGTTTAACGCATAACCATTTTCGTCTCCCTTATCGCGCGTAGGGCGGCGCCGGGGCCGGGGCCGGAACCTTGGCAACGATATTAAATGGCCTAAACGCGCCGCCCGGTGATTGGGTGGTTATGGACGCGGGGATCGCTTCGGCGGCCACTATCGGCTGGCTGAGAAGCCACGGCTATCGTTATCTTGTGGTTAGCCGCGAACGTACCCGACAATTTAATCCCGAGCTGGCGATCGACATTGAAACCGCCACCGGGCGGCACTGTACGGGGTCAAAAAGTCCGTTCCGAAGACGGGCAGGAAGTCAGTTCGTGCAAATCATACGCCGCCTCCTGAAAGAGAGCGGCATCGGCCCTAGTGGAACGCCATTGGCCGGATTATGGCCGGCCAATGGTGAGTCACGGCCAGTTTCCGGCGCGCCGACGGGCGTGAACTGCATGTCCGCAAAGCCACCCGCGCCGAGCCCGGGCAATTGGCTATTTATCGCGCCCTAAACCTTGAATCCGCTCCCGGAGGTGTGTACAAGATTATCGTATAATCAGTTAACATAATCATATTCGTATAGAACCATTTCATTTTTAATGTTACAACTTATTGATTAAACAAATATGTTTTCGATACCTTAATATGGGATTGTACAAATAATTCTGAATAGCCAAAAATAGCTCATAACATTTTAAGCTAAAAAGGATTATGGATCATTTTACCAAGTTCAACTGAGGAATTTTACTTATTACGATGAGTGGGGGGGTCTACATCTTTGTCTTAAGGGTTAAAAAAACCAAAAAATAGCTGAGCAAACATCGATTTTTTGGTTGAATCACACTTGTTCAGCACCGTGTTGTATTGATGATTAGGCTATCATCCTATTACAAATACATCGCCTTAACTAATAGACACGGTGCCGCACTGCTACTCTTACAATGAATTAACAGCGTTCAATTCCTGGAAAGCTTGCTCTAAACGGGTAACCATGCCTACTTCGCCAGCACGTTGCCAAACGCGTGGATCGTAGTATTTTTTGTTCGGCTTGTCGTCACCGTCCGGGTTACCGATTTGACCTTGCAAATAAGCCTCATTTTTCTTGTAATAGTTCATGATGGCTTCCCAAGTTGCCCATTGGGTGTCGGTATCAATATTCATTTTAACTACGCCGTAACTTATTGATTCTTTGATCTCGGCAGCTGTAGAACCTGAACCGCCGTGAAACACAAAATTTAATGTGTTCGGAGGTACATCGTATTTTTTGGACACATATTTTTGTGAGTTGCTCAAAATGGCAGGCGTCAATTTGACATTGCCTGGCTTGTATACACCATGTACATTACCAAAAGAAGCGGCGATAGTGAAACGATGACTGATTTTGCTTAGCTCTTCATAAGCATAAGCAACATCTTCCGGTTGAGTATACAACAAGGAGCTATCCATACCGCTGTTATCAACGCCGTCTTCTTCACCGCCGGTAACACCTAATTCAATTTCAAGCGTCATACCCATTTTGGACATGCGCTTTAAATATTGGCCGCAAATTTCAATGTTTTCTTTCAAACTTTCTTCAGACAAATCCAGCATGTGAGAGCTGAATAGCGGCTTACCTTTTTCAGCACAATGTTTCTCACCGGCATCCAGCAAACCATCAATCCAGGGCAACAATTTTTTTGCTGCATGGTCTGTGTGCATGATGACAGGTACACCGTACTCTTCTGCCATCAGGTGTACATGTTGAGCGCCAGATATGGCACCCAGGATGGCTGTTTGTTGCCCTTCCAACTTAAGGCCTTTACCAGCAATAAATTGGGCACCGCCGTTAGAAATTTGGATTACTACAGGTGATTTAACTTTGGCCGCTGCTTCCAATACGGCGTTGATTGAATCGGTATTGATAACATTAACTGCGGGCATTGCAAATTTCTTTTCTTTGCATATTGCAAAGATTTTTTGTATATCTTCACCGGTGACAACGCCGGGTTTAACTACATCTAAAATTTTTTGTGACATCTATGAATCCTCTTTCATTCGATTACGTTGAGGGTCTGGAGCTGCAGCCTTCCAGATTAAGAATATTGAAAATATCCTAACCTGGATAACCAGGCATTTTTTAACCCTCCAGGCTCGCCAAACGAGCAGCGAGCAGTTCTTCGAGTGACTCCAATGCTTTCGAGAAGCCACTAATACCCTCAGCCAGCTTGTCTGTAGCCATACGGTTTTCAGTGTGCATACGGTCAAAATTAGACTTGTTTATGGAAATCTTTTCAATAGACATTTTGGCAGCGTTTTCCGGATCTAATTTGCGCGGCAAATTACCTTCGGTAGATTGCAGTTCAGCCAACAAAGATGGGGCAATCGTTAACAAATCACAACCCGCTAATTCCATAATTTCACCTACGTTACGGAAACTGGCGCCCATCACTTCGGTCTTGTAACCAAATTTTTTGTAGTAATTGTAGATTTCTGTGACCGAGACTACGCCAGGATCTTCTGCAGGCGCATAAGAATCGCGTCCTGTGTCTTTCTTGTACCAGTCAAGGATACGTCCAACAAAAGGAGAAATCAGCGTGATGCCATTTTCGGCGCAGGCGATCGCCTGATGTTTACCAAATAATAACGTCAGATTACAGTGAATACCCTCTTTCTCCAGAACTGCTGCGGCTTGTATGCCTTCCCAAGTGGAAGCGATCTTGATAAGCACTCGTTTGCGCGAAACGTCTTGTGCTTCGTACTGAGCTATCAATTCGCGACCTTTGGCGATAGTAGCTTCAGTGTCGAAAGAAAGCCGTGCATCTACTTCAGTAGAAACGCGACCTGGAATAATTTCGAGAATTTTAAGACCGAAAGAAACCGCAAGACGATCGAATGCAAGGGAAACGACCTGAGCAGCTGATGCAGCCTTGCCTAATGTCGCTCTGGCGCCTTTCAGGGTATCATCAACGATACCCTGGTATTGCGGCATTTGTGAAGCTGCCGTAATTAACGACGGGTTAGTCGTTGCATCGTGCGGCTTGAATGTTTCAATAGCCTGGAGGTCTCCGGTGTCAGCCACAACAACAGTAACTTCTCTAAGTTGTTCAAGTAAATTCTTTCCCATAATTGGTACCTTAATTTTATAGTTTAAATAATCGCATGATCGCGTGATAGTCAAATATAATCGTGAATGCCTTTGTTTAAACGGTGACCAGAAGACTAATCATCGAAGTCAATCTGACGCAGGCTTTACCTTAAAATAGATTAAAATAGACATCGCAAAAATTTTTTAGTTCAGTCCCCATGTATCTTCTAGAGAATCTATTAACCCTGGTAACGCATATATTTATCAACACCCGTTTCAACCACTACCGGTTTTTGCTTTTCGACCAAAGCCAGTCTCGTCATGTATTTGGAAACTCTGCTTGGCTGCGGCAGTTCGGCTTGAAGTTGCAAGTATTTGGCGACACCGGTTAAACCTAACTGCGCTGCTGGTTTCTTTACTTGCTTAGCAGCCAAGGCTGCCTGTTTTGACACATATTTGGCAACTCTGCTCGGCTGCGGCAAGCTGGCTTGATGTTGCAAATACTTGGCAACGCCGGTTATTTTAACTTCAACAGGGGATTGCTTGCCTTGCAATGTAGCCAAAGCAGCCTGTTTTGCCACATATTTGGCAACTCTGCTCGGTTGCGGCAGACTAGCCTGATGTTGCAAATACCTGGCAACGCCGGTTACTTCTAACTGTGATACAGTTCGCTTTACTTCTTTTGTTTGCGTGGCAGCTAAAATGGCTTGTTTAGCCATGTATTTAGCAACCTTGCTGGGTTGTGGCAAGCTTTCCTGATATTTCAGATACTTGGCTACTCCCGTTAGCCCCGGTGCTTCTTTCTTGTTTTTCAAATATTTTTCAACACCAGTTGCTCCAATTTCCCCCGGTTCCTGCTGCTTTTGTTTTTCAGCCAAAGCCTGTCTCAGTACATATTTAGTCACTCCACTGGTTGGAAACTGTTCCTGCAATTGTATATACCTGGCAACTCCACTCACTAATTGCACAGACTTTTGCTCTTCCAATAGCTTGGCATTTCTTGCAGCCAATAAAATCGCTTCCTGATTTTCCAGATACCTGGCAACTCCGGTAAGTCCGCTGTCATCTCTGGTGTAAACAGGATATACGGTCTCGATTTCCTTAACTTTAGGCCGTTTCATGAAAAAAAATAACCCAGCTACAGCAGGCAAAAACAAACCATTCAAGTCATATTGGCTCATTGATTATCCCCGGTCGCGCATGTATTTTTCAACTCCAGTTGCTGCTTTCGCTGCCGTTGTTGGTGCGGACACTGCTTTTTTTGCCATATATTTAGCAACTCCGGTTGTTGCCGTTGGCGATTTGACATGTTTTTCCAAATATCTGGATACGCCAGTGCCAGACACCTTGTTTAAGTATTTGCTAACGCCCGTAAGTGTATAAGAGGTTCTGGCCGGTAATGGCGCCTCTTTCTTAACTGTAGTTGTAGTTTGTTTTTTGAAAAAATAAAATCCAGCGGCGGCAAGAATCACTAAACCAATCAGATAAGTCAGCATCGATGATTTTTCCTTGCTGACGGCAGTAACACGTTGACTTTCTCCTTGTTTCGAACCTAATACTTCTTCCATCACGGGACTTTCACTTGAATCTACTACCTGTTTCGAGCTGATTTCTTCCGACTTCTCGCCAAATATTTCTTTCGATACAGTTTCTTTTACAGATGCACTGGGTTTGTAATTAGGATCATGGTACAAAACTTCCGGTTGAAAGTTTGCGGCAGGGTATTTTGAATCAACAACACTTCCTTCTGCGGCGCTAGAAGCAGCCTTTGAAGTCTTGTTTGCAGGTGTTGACGGACTATTCTTTGCGATATAGTCACTGTCCTGGTAAATCACTTCCGGCTGGAAGTCAGCCGCTGGATATTGTTGATCTGCGCCTGCCACGGTACTCGCTAGCAGCAGCGCCGCAAATGCACCTCTGGTCAAATTATTCTTATTCACGTTGTTCACCTATAAGTCGGAAGATGTGGATCAAGACCCCCCGCAAAGCAGTATGCTGGCCGCATCTAAAATCAAGGGGTCTGTATCTAAATATAATGTGTATAACTACTCTATATTTTTTTATTTAGAACTAAAGTACTGCTTTTACGTTCTTGACTACGTTGTCAACGGTGAAGCCAAACTCTTTGAACAGTTGACCCGCGGGAGCAGACTCACCGAAATGGTTGATACCTACGATTTTTCCATTGGACCCTACATACTTCCACCACCCATCGGTCACACCCGCTTCAACAGCGACTCGCCTGGTCACAGCAGAAGGCAACACTGATTCACGATAAGCTGCATCCTGAGCATCAAAGATATTAGTAGAAGGCATTGATACTACACGAATTTTCTTACCTGCAGATCTTAGTTCATCAGCTGCTTTCAATGCCAGTTCAACTTCTGATCCGGTAGCAATAATGATCGCTTCCGGCTGGCCATCGCTGTCGCTCAGTATATAACCACCACGAGAAATAGCCTTGATTTGTTGCTCTGTGCGCGGAACGTGAGGCAGATTCTGGCGTGAAAAAATCAAAATCGAAGGACCCTCTTTATGTTCGATAGCCGCTTTCCAGGAAACGGCCGTTTCAACTGCATCACAAGGACGCCAAACCTGGATAAATGGAATCAATCGAAGTGTCGCGATTTGTTCAATTGGTTGATGGGTAGGACCGTCTTCGCCCAGACCTATAGAATCATGGGTATAAACGAAGATCGAACGAATCTTCATCAAAGAGGCCATTCGCAGCGCATTTCGTGCATATTCAGAGAACATCAGGAAGGTTGCGCCAAACGGAATAACCCCGCCATGTACTGCAAGACCGTTCAAAATCGCAGACATACCGAATTCACGAACACCATAATTAATATAGTTGGCGTTTGGTTTATTGGCACGCATCGGTCTGTGACCAGTCCATTCCGTCATATTGGAACAACCCAGATCTGCAGAGCCGCCAAAAATTTCTGGTAATAGCTTTGCGTAACCTTCAATTGTCGCTAAGGAAGACAAACGTGTCGCCGTTGTTTTGGCCTCAGCATTAACGGCATTAACAAAAGCATCCGCATCAGCTTTCCAATTTTTTGGCAGTTCGCCAACCATACGGCGTTCGTATTCAGCAGCCAATTCAGGATAGGCAGCCTTGTAAGCTGCAAACCTGTCATTCCATTCCTGTTCCGCATTGGCGCCTTTCGCTTTGGCATCCCAGCCGGCATACACTTGCTCAGGAATGACAAAGGCCTCATAATCCCAACCCAAAGCAGCTTTGGTCAGATTAATTTCATCCTGGCCAAGTGCAGCACCGTGGCAGGCATGGGTACCCGCCTTATTTGGCGAGCCAAAACCAATAGTTGTTTTACAGCAGATCAAGGTAGGCTTATCGGTCATGGCCTTAGCCATTTGGACTGCTTTTGTTATCGCAACAGAATCATGCCCGTCAACATCAGCGATAACATGCCAACCATAGGCTTCAAAGCGCATCGGTGTATTGTCGGTAAACCAGCCCTCAACATGACCGTCAATGGAAATACCATTATCATCCCAGAATGCAATTAAATTGCCTAGTCCCAGTGTTCCCGCCAACGAGCATGCTTCGTGGGAAATACCTTCCATCAGACAGCCATCACCCATGAAGACATAAGTATGATGATCGACAATTTTGTGATCATCCTTGTTGAATTGAGCCGCCAGCGCTTTTTCTGCAATCGCCATACCCACTGCGTTGGTGATTCCCTGACCTAAAGGACCGGTTGTGGTTTCAATACCAGGCGCATAACCATATTCCGGATGACCCGGTGTTTTGGAATGCAGTTGCCTAAAGTTCTTTAACTCTTCCATCGGAAGATCATACCCGGTCAGGTGCAACAGCGAATATATCAGCATTGAGCCATGACCATTTGAAAGCACGAAACGGTCACGATTCGACCATTTCGGATTGGCCGGATTATGGCGCATGAAATCGTTCCATAACACCTCAGCGATATCTGCCATTCCCATGGGCGCACCGGGATGTCCGGAGTTTGCTTTTTGTACGGCATCCATGCTCAAAGCGCGTATGGCATTCGCTAATTCTCGGCGCGAAGTCATATTGTTCCCCTTACTTAATTGGTAAATTACGTATAGTGACTTCTCTCAGCTGGCTGATTTTGTCACAAATATTCTTTTTTAGTGCTCGATAATACACACGAGAACGAGTAGAGGCTACCACTCGCTCTTTCAATGTTACTCCAAATTAGCGTGCCTTTCTCTCATCACCTCTTCCGGGATGCCTTTTTCATGAATGATATGTGAAATAATGGCTTCCAAAAATATTAATGTGGAAAGTTCAAATACAGTTCCCATCGGCATGCCTCGAACTTTACCATATTGTTCTGAACGACCAACCTGAAACACCGCATCTGCCATATCTCCAATCGTCGAATCGGCTTTTGCCGAGATCAACACGATGGCCGCACCAACTTTTTTTGCGCTTTTAGTGAATGCTATCAGCTGTTCAGTTTCACCGGAGCCAGAGATGATGATCAACAAGTCACCTGCCTTAATGCTCGGCGTAACGATTTCTCCAACAACACTCACATCGTAGCCGCCGTGCAGCAGTCTCATGGCAAAGAAATTGCCAACCAGTCTTGATCGTCCCGCACCTGCGATAAAAATACGCTTCGCACTGTCAAGCAGGCTGGTCAGCTTTACTTCATATGTATTATCTGTAGCTTCAAGAATGCCCGAGATCTTTTCTATAATAAGTTGCTGATGCATAATTGTTATACTGCGTCAACTAATTCGCGGATTTGACGAGCTGATTCAGCAGGCGATGGTGCTCCATAAATTGCCGCGCCTACAACGATAATGTTTGCACCCGCTCTTACAACATCCTGAACGGTTGAGGCATTAATACCGCCCGCTACTGAAATTCTAACAGGTAAGCCCAATGCTGCGATATCATTCAGATCAGAAAAGGGTGTGTGGCCGGCTGCCTGTGCATCCAGACCCGTATGAATACCCATGATATGAGCGCCTGCTTCTGCAGTCGCGCGCGCGCAAGCTATTTTGTCATCAACATTGATCAGATCGATTTGCGCTTCTGCGCCATGTGCATTTGCTGCTTTGATGACCCCCTGACAAGTTGCCAGACCTGAAACACCAAGAACTGTACAAATATCAGCGCCAGCAGCGTAGAAAGGCGTTGCTTCGTATTCGCCGGCATCCATTGTTTTGAGGTCGACTAAAATCAATTTGTCCGGAAATCTGGCTCTCAATTCTTTAACAAGATTTACGCCGTTGTGTTTGATACAGGGTGTTCCAATTTCAAAAATATCAACATGTGGGGCCACTGCTGTTGCAAGCGCTACTGTTTGATCGAAATCCAGTGAATCCAATGCCATTTGTATTAATGGTTTTGCCATGATATATGCTCCGAAGGGTTATTATTAATAGTTATTAGGTTACATTATTGTTTTGCGGACATAACTGTAAAGTAGAAAGGGCAAGGATGTCAATGCCCAATGATCAATGATCAATATCCTGCCTCTGCTCCTAAACAAATGACAAATTAATTAGACTTTAAAATCATAATGTTATTAAATTAAATTAACAACTCATCTTTAATCACAAGCAACAAGAGTCTAATCAAAATTGAAAATAAAAACAATTTTTGCCTTATTCGCCAACCTAACCTTAAGATGATACCAAAACGCAATATCTTATATTTAATAAGTTATTAGTCATATAACCGATCCACATCTGCTCTGAATACACTTACAAACAGCACTGGAGTATCTAACAAGTTGTACGTAATCAGGTAAAAATATGCCCGCGACTGCTTTTTTTTCACATTTTAATTTCATCCCATGTAAAATTAATAATATCAATTTGTAATTTTGGGATGATAAAGTGTTTAGAGGAACAACGATACTTTCTGTTCGCCGAGGCGATAAAGTTGTCATCGGTGGTGACGGCCAGGTGACATTAGGCAACACGGTAATGAAAGGTAATGCTCGTAAAGTTCGCCGTTTATATCATGATAAAGTCATTGCTGGGTTTGCAGGTGCAACTGCTGATGCCTTTACCCTGTTTGAACATTTTGAAGGTAAATTGGAAAAACACCGGGGCCATTTAACTCGTGCTGCCGTGGAAATGGCTAAAGACTGGCGTACTGACCGTGCCTTACGCAGGCTGGAAGCGTTGCTGACGATTGCAGATGCCAAAACATCGTTAATTATTTCCGGCACGGGCGATGTCATCGAGCCTGAATTTGATTTGATGGCAATAGGCTCTGGCGGTGCTTTTGCTCAGGCGGCTGCACGCGCATTACTGGAAAACACCGACCTGAGCGCCCGCGAGATTGTTGAAAGATCTTTAAAAATAGCCGCCGATATTTGTATTTATACCAACCACAATCTGCGTATAGAAGAACTGGACACAGAACCTGACGAGTAACCGAATGACACAGATGACCCCTAAAGAAATTGTAAGTGAGCTGGATAAACATATTGTTGGTCAAACCAGTGCCAAGCGTTCTGTCGCAATTGCATTGAGGAACCGCTGGCGGCGGCAGCAGTGTGATCCTGCCTTACGCGATGAAATTACCCCGAAAAATATTTTAATGATTGGCCCTACAGGTGTCGGCAAAACCGAAATTGCCCGTCGTCTGGCACGTTTGGCAAACGCACCATTCATTAAAATAGAAGCCACTAAGTTTACTGAAGTGGGTTATGTCGGCCGGGATGTTGAATCCATAGTTCGTGATTTGGTCGATACCGCAGTCAAGATGACGCGTATGGCTGAAATGGACAAGGTCCAAACGAAAGCCTTCGATGCCGCTGAAGATAGGATTCTGGATATTCTGTTACCCAGAGCGGGTGGAGGGATGTTGTCTGATACGGAAGAGGCTACCCGCCAGAAAATGCGTAAAAAATTACGTGAAGGCGAACTCGATAATAAAGAAGTAGAAATTGATGTGCATGTTGCGCCTGTGGGTATTGAAATCATGGCACCTCCGGGCATGGAAGAAATGACCAGTCAGCTGCAAGGCATGTTCCAAAACCTGGGCGCTGGAAAAACCAGGTCGCGTAAAATGCCGATTAAAAAAGCGCTACAGTCTTTACAGGAAGAAGAAGCGGCCAAGCTGGTCAATGAAGACGACATCAGGTTACGCGCCGTAGACTCTGTAGAACAAAACGGTATTGTGTTTCTGGATGAAATAGACAAAATTTGCAAGCGCTCAGAATTAGGCGGCGGTGGCGGCGAAGTGTCCCGTGAAGGGGTGCAACGTGATTTATTACCTCTGGTTGAAGGTAGCACTGTTAGCACTAAATATGGCACAATCAAAACCGACCATATTTTATTTATCGCTTCCGGAGCATTCCATGTAGCAAAACCCTCCGACTTGATCCCCGAGTTACAAGGTCGTTTTCCAATCCGCGTAGAACTGAACGCTCTTTCAGCCGAAGATTTCGTGCGTATTCTGACTGAGCCCAGTGCGTCGTTGACTGAACAATATCAAGCTTTACTGGCCACAGAAGGCGTATCATTAAGCTTTACTGCCGACGGTATTCAACGTATTGCTGAACTTGGCTGGCAAGTGAATGAGGCCACTGAAAACATTGGCGCCAGACGCTTGCATACGATGCTGGAGCGATTACTGGAGGAAATTTCTTACAATGCCCCGGACCTTATCGAAAAAGCCATCGTTATAGATTCCGCCTATGTTGATCAACACTTGGCCGAGCTCGTTGAAGATGAAGATTTGAGTCGTTATATCTTATAATTGCCATGCGTTTAACTGTAAAACCCTGTAACACCTGGCCTGTTGAAATCAAACTGCATCAGGTTTCCAACATTCTTGAAATCAGTTTTGATGACGGCAGTGTGTTTAAACTGCCGTGCGAATATTTGCGCGTTTACACGCCTTCTGCGGAAGCGTTGGGGCACGCCCCCGGACAGGAAATTCTTCAGGTAGACAAGGAACATGTCACGATAACCGAGATTAAACCGATAGGCAATTATGCCATTGCCCCGGTCTTTAGCGATGGCCATAGTACGGGAATTTACACCTGGGATTTGCTGTATAAATTAGGCGCTGAATATCCGGTTCTTTGGCCTGATTATCTTCATCGGCTGGAAGCTGCAGGGCATAAACGCAAAGAACCACTACAGACACGGTATAACCATGACCACTAATAACACCACCCATTTCGGTTTTAAACAAGTCGCCACTGAAGACAAGACCAAGTTGGTTCGGGGCGTATTCGATTCGGTTGCGGGGCAATACGACATCATGAATGACCTGATGTCGATGGGTATCCATCGCATCTGGAAGCGCATTGCGGTGCAATTGAGCAATGTCCGCAAAGGCGAACAAGTGCTTGATCTGGCAGGCGGCACTGGCGATTTAACCATGTTGTTCGAGCAACGCGTCGGCAAGGACGGACAGATTGTTTTGGCTGATATTAACTCCGAAATGCTGCGCACCGGACGCAATCGTCTGATAGACAAAGGTTTGGTCGGCAATATCCGCTATGCCCAGGTTAATGCTGAATGCCTGCCTTTTGAAGATAATACTTTTGACTGCGTTTGCATCGCCTTCGGTCTGCGTAACGTCACCGATAAAGATGCCGCGTTGCGCTCCATGCACCGGGTGCTTAAACCCGGCGGCCGCGTTATTGTGCTGGAGTTTTCACACCCTACCGATAAAGTCACTGAAAAAGTCTACGATTTTTATTCGTTTAAGCTGCTACCGAAGATTGGCAAAATTGTTGCCAAGGATGAAGACAGTTATCGTTATCTGGCTGAATCAATTCGTATGCACCCCAAACAGGAAGAGCTAAAACAGATGATGGAGAACGCAGGCCTCGAACGTTGTGAATACTTCAATATGACACAGGGTATTGTTGCTGTTCATAGAGGTTATAAAACCTAGCATGGTCATTAAGCCGCTGCTAATGAGTGCATTGGAAACTGCACTCAATCAGTATCTTGCTCTGGATAAAAACCGGGGTGTTTTTTTAGCGCCCTTGGCCGGCAAAGTCATAGCGGTTACTATTCAACCGTTTGCAGAAACCATTTACCTCTGCCCTACGCCTGATTCAATTCAGTTGCTGGATTACAGCCCGGATCGACCCGACACTCAATTAACCGGTTCAATCCTTGCTCTGGGCTTTATGGGCCTCAGTTCAAAACCCCTACGTTCTATTTTCTCCGGTGAGGTAAAAATTGCAGGAGACATCAACACGGGCCAAAAATTTCAGGAACTGTTCGCTAAACTGGATATCAATCTGGAGCAACAACTGGCCCGCTACACCGGCGGCACAATTGCACATAACATAAGTCAGTTTTTTCGCGCAGGTCAAAACTGGAGCAAAGAGTCCATTGAGACATTTAGACTCAACGCCTCGGAATTTCTGCAGGAAGAAACCCGCGATTTACCGGCCGGGCCTGAAATGGATATCTTTTATCACTGGATTGATGAACTACGCACTGACTTTGACCGCCTGCAAAGCAGAGTTGAACGACTGGAAAAAAAGCTGCTGAATAAACAATAATCCAGTTGGGCAATGCTGTTTTTCCCACCGTTGATAAGCCATTTATTGGTGGCACAAAAAAAGTGCCCACCCTATTTTAAAAGGTAACTCGTGATCCGCCCTAAATTATTATTGCGCCTGATCCATATTAACTGGGTTCTGGTCTATCATGGCCTGGATGAAATCATTTTAAAAACTCATTTATTCCGGCCTGTTCGTTATTTAGCGGTATTTTCCCCCAACTTCTGGCTTAGAAACTCATCAGACTCTCGCGGCGTCAGAATCCGGCGCGCACTGGAAGATCTGGGGCCTATTTATGTCAAATTCGGTCAAGCCCTATCTACCCGCAAAGATCTGCTGCCCGATGATATTGCCGATGAACTGGTAAAACTGCAAGACCGGGTCCCGCCTTTTGCCAATGAGATTGCCCGCAACATTATTGAAAAAGAACTGGGCATGTCGATTGCCGATGCTTTTGCCGAGTTTGAGCCTGAGCCGTTGGCATCGGCTTCCGTCGCCCAGGTTCATACAGCGGTATTACATAGCGGCGAGAACGTAATCATTAAAGTATTACGCCCTGACATTGAAGAACGGATTCGTTCCGATATAGGACTGCTTTATGAACTGGGGCGTTTTGCCGAGAAATTCTGGCCTGATGCAAGACGATTACGTCCCTTGGAAGTCGTTGCCGAGTTTGAAAGAACCACGCTGGACGAGCTTGATCTGGTCAGGGAGGCTGCAAATGCCGCCAAATTGCGCCGCAATTTTGAAAACTCGGAGCTGATTTACATACCCGAAATCCACTGGCCACTGACACGCCAGAAAGTCATGGTTATGGAAAGAATCCATGGCATACCCATTGGTGAAATCGAGCAGCTCAAAGCGGGCGGCGCGAATTTTAAGGTACTGGCCGAACGCGGTGTAGAAATTTTTTTTACCCAGGTATTCAGGGATAACTTCTTTCATGCCGACATGCACCCCGGCAATATTTTTGTCGATCTGCCGGATAAATATATAGCCGTTGATTTTGGTATCGTCGGTTCTTTATCGTTGTCCGACCAACGCTATCTTGCCGAAAATTTCCTGGCTTTTTTTAACAGGGATTATCGCAAAGTCGCGCAAATGCACGTTGAATCGGGCTGGGTGCCCAAGTCAACCCGTATAGAGGAATTTGAGTCCGCCATCCGCAGCGTTTGCGAGCCCATCTTCGAAAAACCGCTGAAAGATATTTCATTTGGTCAATTATTACTGCGTTTATTCCAGACTGCGCGGCGTTTCGACATGCATGTTCAACCGCAACTGGTGTTGCTGCAAAAAACCCTGCTCAATATTGAAGGGCTGGGGCGCGAGCTCTATCCTGAGCTGGATTTATGGCAAACTGCCAAACCATTTCTTGAAAAATGGTTTCACGACCGTTTAGGTCCCAAAGCCAAAATCAACAAAATCATTAAACAGTTCCCCGAATTTGCCGAGCAATTCCCGGAAATCCCCTCTCTGCTTTACAAAGCCCTGGACAATGCAGCTCATGCACAGCAACAGGCCGAAGCACAACATCGGGAGTTAATCCTGTTGCGCCAGCAAATGGCTAAGAATCACCGGACAACAGTATGGGCAATGCTAATCAGTGCGTTAGTTATTAGTGCTGCGCTATTGTTACAATAAGAACTAACCGAAGATAATTAAGGCTTCTTTGCCCTCGGCGATGCTCAGCTTGTTGCACTCGATTCCAGCGAACGGCTTGTTTGCGGATCCTGTTGCTCGGCGGCAGTTCGAGCAGTGGCAGTTCAACGCGTACTTGAACTCGTCGTTTATAGTGTACTTAACTGGGCCGCACAGGCATATGCCGGTGAGAACACGACCCGCGGCTTCCGGTGAAGAGGTGTTCATGATGTCTAATATTAATACAGAGAACTATTCCTTGGCGGCAAACATTGCATCGCAACGCTTTTGCATCTCCTCAAAGGTGACATCCTCAATGTGTGTCATGATATGCCACTTGTGCCCGAATGGATCGTAGAATACGCCTACACGCAAGCCATAGAATTCATCTTTGACTGGCATAATTTCCTTGGCACCTGCTTCAAGCGCAAGCTGGTAGGTGGCATCCACGTCGTCCACGTACAAGGCGATGGTTACAGATGTCCCGCCCAGTGTTGTGGGGCTTTTATTGCCCCAATCAAGCGATTCCTCCGCCAACATGATTTTGGAATCGCCAATCTGTAATTCAGCATGCGCAATTGAACCATCTGGCCCCAACAAGCGCCCAATTTCTTTCGCGCCAAATACCTTTTGATAAAACCGAATGGCGGCATCCGCGCCCTTGATATTAAGGTAGGGTGTGACAGCATGTTCGTCTTCGGGAATAGGTTTTAATGTACTCATTTTTGCTCTCCTGGAAAAAATATGGATTCACTTTATCGCGCTTCATAAGCACGTTTCAAAGCTGCAATGTCGATTTTCGTCATGTGCAGCATAGCCTGCATGACCCTTCCGGACTTCACCGGATCAGGATCACTCAATAGTTCAATCAGAATATCGGGGACAATCTGCCAGGACACGCCAAATTTGTCGTCCAGCCAAGCGCATTGATTTTCTTTCCCGCCTGCGGAAAGTTTCTCCCAATACTCATCGACTTCTGCTTAGAATCACATAAAGTCAAAATCTACCGCAGCGTTAGAATATTCATTGTTGCTTATTTTTCGGCGATAGCTTTCAGATTAGCCAGCCCTTCTTCATACTTTGAACCGACCAATTTTAAGCATTTTCTTTCTCCTGATTAAATTCTCGTAAATTTTATCGAGTGACGAAAAAAGTATTACCCTTTATCCCAAGGCTGGCCTGTGCCATGCTCTAAGTAGCCGCGCAGGCTTTCATTCAGAAAGAACGACCAACTACTGCTATACATCTCGCGGCACTCCAATTGATTGAGGCGAAAGTTAGCACTGTAAAGAGACACGTTCACCAGGAACGGAAAATTGTAAATGCAGTTCAAAGTTAGCTAATTCGTTCATAATATTCTCCTTTATTCTGCAATAGGCCGCGCATAACTGACTGTCAACATCTCCCACTGGTGTCCGTCAGGTTCGTTCCAGTAAATGTTTCCATATTGCTTGCCAATTTGCATATCCACGGCTCCATGAATCGTGCTGCGATAAGGGATTCCAGCGGCCTTGATGCGCGCAAGAATGGCATCGAATTCTTTCGGTTCGACGCGGAAACAGAAATGGTACACAGGAAAGTCTTCATCGGTTTCTATAAAGTCGAGCGTAAACCCATCGTTGACGTAGACAGGGGAAAATGGCCCTGCGCCTGTTTCCGCCCACGGAACGCCAAGCAGTTCGGCCAGGCGCTTCGCCGAAGCAACTTTATGGCGCGATGGCACGATAGTATGATCAAGATGTATGGTCATTGCAGTTTACAAATATTTACTTTCAATTTCAGTAAAGAAGGCCGAGGAAAGGCGTATGAAATCTGCTTCATTTAATTTGATTTCATCGCCGATCCGGTGTTTCAACACGGACTTGGCCGGATCAAATTTGATCGTCTTATCCGCACACACTCTATTGTGGTTATTCAACATCGAATTGCACAACATCCTCACTTCATTCAGCGGATTGCCATCCTTTTTCTCGATGGCTCTAGCCCTATGAACAAAATAGCACTCCAAAGCTAGAACCATGTTGTTGAAGAAATGAGGTTCAAAGGCTTCAATTGCAGCGTCAAGCAGAGGTCTGCCAGCCACGGCTTGATTTCTTGCTGTCGCGACCAAGCTCTGATATGCAGAGACTTGTGCAGCGACTCTGGAACGGCATTCGTCTATATATTTTTGAGTGTAGTTGTTTACGCAAAGCATATGCTGCACTCCTGTAGTGTCTTTGTTTAAAGATTAGGTTCTGTAAATCAGACGAACAATGCCCGACTTCAACGTCTTGGTTTCAAGGAGCTTCAAAGCATGGCGCTCCTTCACGTCTTTGAACAACGTCTTTCCTCCGCCCAAAACAAGGGGGTGTATGTCCAGCCGGAGCTCGTCGATCAAGCCCATGTTCATCAGGCTGGAAACCAGCGTAGCACCACCGACCGCATACATGTCCTTGCCAGGCTGCTGTTTCATACTGCGGATTTCTTCGATGTCTCGAACGATCCGCGCGACCTTCCAGTTCACCTTGTCTAATGTTTTGGACAGGACAATATGGGGTGTTTTGTCGGCAAAGCGCGCGTAGGCGATTTCGCCCTTCGAGGCAGCCTTGCCTGAGAAGGACAAAATGCCCTCCGGGTTGGCCAAGATGGCAAGCCAGTATTGCTCGTAGTTTGGATACATCCCGCGACCTAGTATACACGTGTCGATCTGGGGGATCAGGTCAAAGGTATCATTCCAAGTATCTACCCAATCCATTTCTCCGTTGGGTCCCTCGATGATGCCGTCCAGCGACATCCGCATAGCTGCGATGATCTTTCTCATGTCAGTTCTCCTTATTAAAGTGTATGATTGAACTTGGTTGCCTACATTGTTTAGTCGTTTGAGAGAATCACAAATCGACAAGACAGAAAGGCGTTAAGCAATGGCTAACGTAGAGTTCGGCAGCCCAACTTTACACGGTCGCCCTATCAACATCGGGTAAAAAGGCTTGCTGAACCCTATTCATTACTCTGTCTTTCCTTTGAAAGTGGCATAAATCGCCATAGCGTGCCCGTGTCCCAAGCCAAAATCTTCTTTGAGCCAGGCAACAATCTCACCTGCTTTTACGCCTGGTTTAAGCAAGCCTTTTTGTTCAGCGAGTTGTTTGAACTCGTCCGGTGTTTTGCCGGTTTTTGTCTTGATGTTGTCTATGTAAGCTTGAAATGACATGTCGGCTCCTTAAAATAAGGTTGGTTGAATAGCTTATTCATCAACAATCATTTCAAATCCGCCGTAAATCAAGCGTTTGCCATCAAATGGCATGGGGTTCTGGTCAGGTTGACAACGTGGATCAGCCATGACTTTTTTCATGCCTTCATTACGCACTTCGCGTGACGGCCAAATTACCCACGAAAAAACCACCGTTTCATCTGGTTTGCACTGGACAGCCATTGGGAAAGAGGTAATTTTGCCTTCTGGCACATCGTCTCCCCAACAATTCACTAATTTCAGCGCACCGTATTCTTTGAGTACAATAGCTACTTTTTCAGCATGTACTTTATAAACGTCTTTATTTTCTGTGGGTACTGCGGCCACAAATCCATCAACATAATTCATGATATTTCTCCTGTAAGTTTAAGTATTTTTATAACGCGCAAATTGTTTCATTTTAAGTTGTTACCAGTGCGTAGCCCGTATGAAGCGCAAGTGAAATACGGGACATCAAAACCTCAAAACCCTGGATTCCGCAAGCTCCGTCCAGTATTGTATCTATTCGCTTTGACTTTGGGGCGATGGCTCATTCAGCTTGGACAATGATATTAGATGGAGCAAAACTGAAACCGGTACAAGGAATACCGGAATCAGCACTAGCGGAAATACGGTGATCAGTTCGTTAGGTTGATCGAAGGCAAAAAGTTGTACTGGAGACGGCGAGGTAAGGACTCCTGTCGAGACCGCCACGACAAGATCGACAAGGCCAAAGATGTTCCATAGAAAGACTAGGTTAGCGTTCTCGTGCGGGAGGCGTAAATAGGCAAGCGCGACAACCGGTGCGAGCACACCCACCAAGACATCGCCGAGCCCGGCAGGCCAAGCGAACAGTCCCGGCAACCTGCCCGTCGCATAGAGAATCAGAAAAATAACCCCTAAAGCCCGATAGGCCTGAACACCCACGATCCATTGCTGAGGTACTGCATCGATTACCCGTCTTACAAACGGTGATCCCCAGATCAGGAATCCGCCGACCAGGATTGGTACAAAGATCCCATATTGGATCGTGGGAATACGATCAGATTCGGCATGGTAGGCCCCCAACACGGCGAGTATGATGGCTATCGCGAACCAGCCAATTAGAACAATGGCTGTCGTTCGCACGACAAATACACGGTCGTGTGTCGGCCAATCAGCTTTCACCAGTCCGTTGTGTAGCCCAATAAGGATTGCGGTGATAATGCCCACACTCCCTGTGAGAACATAATAGGGTAGATAGGTTGGAATAGTCATGATAGTGTCTCCTTATCAATTGGTTTTCAGTGAGCCGACTTCATTTTTAGTCTGTCGTTGCACTGCTAACCTTGGTTTACTGCGTCAGGCTCCATATAAATCAGCTCCCAAATATGCCCATCCAGGTCCTGAAAGCCATGTGCGTACATGAAGCCGTGGTCTTGCGGTTCATTGTAGGTTGTGCCGCCGGCAGAAACGGCTAAACGCACCATCTCATCAACATCTGCCCGGCTTTCGCAAGATAAGCAAACCAACACTTCGGTGTTTTTGGTGGCATCGCAAATGGTTTTCGGCGTAAAAGTTTGGAATTTGGCCTCGGTCAACAACATGACGCTTATGTCTTCGCTGACGATCATGCAAGTGGCGGTTTCGTCGGTAAATTGGGCATTGAAGGTAAACCTCAGTTGCGTAAAGAATGCGATGGCTTTGTTCAAGTCTTTGACAGGTAAGTTTACAAATATTTTTCTGGACATCAGGTTCTCCTTTTATCAGTAAGCTGCAAGCCGCATCCCTTGTATCTCGCAGAGCATTGTTTACATCTTTTTAATCATCGCCACGAGTTGATCGAGTGCCGTTCCCCAGCCTTCATGGAAGCCCATTTTTTCATGTTTAATTGGAAACGTTTGCCCTTCGGGTGACTGCATCACGGTATGAAATATTCCACCGGGGCGCAGGTCAATTTCACAATCAATGGTTTTCCACGGCAACGGACAAAACCATGGCTTAAGCTTTTCCGGGGTCGTCCACGCTGCCCAAATCAGCTCTGGTGGCACATCAACAACACGCTCAAACATAAGGTCTAGTTCAGGGTTTGGTTTAAATTTGTTTAAGTTACTCATCATCATCTCCTTAATAAATTACAAGTTAAGCCCTATGTAATTATTTAAATCGTTCCGTAGAATACAGGGGCACAAGTGGGCTGCAAATTGTTTAGCCCCTACGTATCTACGGCATTCTAGTGTAGGTGATTTCCATCATCTTCATTTCCTTGCCGCCGTGGTGAGCCCCATACATATCAAACGTCTGGGTATTGCTATCGACTATCTTCCAGATGGCTCTATGGGTCATGTGTCCGCCGCCCGGTTCAGGGTGTTGCCCCTTCAGTGTGATGGTCTTGCCGTCCGCGCTCGCCGTACCTTCCATCATAAAGATCCCGGTGCCCATGGTACTCATCCAGGTCGTTACATAGCGCTTGAGAAGGTTGTCATAGCCGATTATCTCAAGTCCGGAGAAGGGTTGTCCCATCATTTGGCCGGTGACGTCCTGCTGGAGAAAGCGCCCGTCCAGCAATACCTTCATTTCTGCGGAACCGGCCGACTCCACGGGCGGCTTGTTGGGTTCCATCCATTCCTTGGTTTTGGTTGTCCAGCTTCCTGCGAGGCTGGCGAATAGCTTATGAGGCTCGCCGGGCGTGGCCAGCTTCTTATAAACTTCCATCATCGCCTGCGGATCCCTATGTTGCTCTACTTTTTTTTCTTTTGCGATGGCGGTGGAAGCCACTATTAGGATAAAGAAACCGGTAAGTGTGTGTTGGATGAAACGCATAGTTTTCTCCTTTAGTGTGTAGTGTGTAACTGTTCTTGTGCCATTATTGAAGGGTATGGCTTTAATGTTCGTGGTCATGATTGTTCTCCTGTTAAAGATTTAGCAATTGAATTTATTTTGCCTACGCTGTTAGTCGAATGGCGGTTATCCGAATCGACGTCTCTGTTGAAAATTTTCGATGGCGCTACGCTGCATCTTGACGAAAATTTTAGTAGCCATGATGGCGCCCCTTTTCATATTTGATTGAATTCACTTGGTAAATGTCTTCACACTCATTTTCATTGCCAAGCAATTGTGTGTGATAATAAAACCACATCCGGCTTTTGAAAAGAACCACATTGTAGAGATATTATGGATCCAATTTTTGAGTTGGCCCTGGTCATGCCGACGCGAGATTCGGGCAAGCTGCTCCGTGCGCTGCACTATCAGTTACGTGCGGCGATTGTGAATGGCAGACTGCAGCCCGGCTTACGATTACCGGCAACACGCAAGCTCGCCGCCTTGGCTGGCGTGTCACGCAACACTGCCGTGACCGCCTATGAGTTGCTGCAAAGCCAGGGCTATATCACTATTCGGCCTGGTGCAGGCGCATTCGTAACCGATCAGGATTCCCAGCCGATGCGCCGCAGTCCCACAATAAGCGATTCAAAAAATGATTCCCGTATTGTTTCTTTTTGGCGTAATCCTCCGTCACTATCAGCACCCTTTCAGCCTCCCTATCGTTTTGATTTCAGAATTGGCCTTTCCGATCAGTCTTTCTTTCCCTTTCAAGTTTGGCAACGCTTATTATTGCGTTCGCAACGTACACTATCTAAAACCCCCACTTTTTATTCCGACCCGCAAGGCCAATCCACTTTACGGGAAATGATCGCCACGCATGTCTCGATTATACGCGCTGTTACTGTGCTGGCGGATGACATCGTAGTCACGGCAGGAGCCCAGCAGGCGCTGGATCTTCTGGCCCGCATTTTAGTGACGGCGGGACAAACCACTGTTGCTTTCGAAGACCCCGGGTATAGACCCGCACGCATTGCTTTTGCTGCCGCAGGGGCTAATGTCGTTACCGTTCCGATTGATGAAAACGGCATCATCGTTGAGAAAATTCCACCAGGCACACACATCATTTACGTAACGCCAACGCATCAATTTCCACTGGGTTATACGATGTCCATAGCGCGGCGCATAGCCCTTCTCAACTTCGCACATTCACACGGCGCCGTCATCATAGAAGATGACTACGACAGTGAATTCCGCTATAAAAGCAGCCCTCACGACGCACTGCAAAGCATCGACGATAACGGGTCAGTTTTCTACATTGGCACTTTTTCAAAAAGCCTGTTTCCCTCGCTTCGGCTCGGATTCATGTTGATCCCATCCTGGGCGCGGCACGCCCTCGTCGCGGCCAAGAGGTTCAGCGATTGGCATAGCCCCATTCTCGAACAGGAAACGTTAGCCGCTTTTATTGCTGAAGGTCATTTAGCCCGCCATATCCACAAAATGCGCAAAATCTATGGCGAGCGGCGTACTGTCCTGACAAAAGCCATCGCGAGCCATTGCGGTGATATTTTGGAGCCTATCTCAGTCGACTGCGGCTTGCACCTGACCGCATTGGTTAAAGGTAATTTAATGGCGGCAACAATTGCTGCTCAAGCAGAAGAAATTGGCATCGGGCTTTATTCCCTGGATCGGTATCCGATTGCCGGAAACGTGCAGAACGGCTTTGCCTTTGGCTTGGGTATGATCAGGGCTGAACAGGTAGACGGGGCCATCAATAGTCTTGCCGGGCTGATGCGCCACGCATGAAAGACGCCAATATTATTGGAACCCAAAGACATTGGCCTGAAGTATGCGAGAAGCCATCGATACTCTGACCAGTTCCAGAAAACTCATCTTTGAAAACATAAATCTGATTATATGGCATGCAAAAAACCTATCCTTCCACCGCAACTTAAAAGTCCGTTTGCAAGCCAGGTATCCCGATGCGCTGTATATGGATGGCATTTTTTCCTTCTTCGTAAGCAAGCAGTTTTCCTTCTTTATGCCAGAGTCTAAAAGCCAGTGAGTAGGATAAAACACGGATTGGATAATCACGCGGCAGTAGCTGCAAGTAAGGTTGTATCGTGACAAAATCTGTCACTCCATATTGTTGCATGATAAATCGAAGGCCACCGTTAGCAGGCCCGATGTTATAGGCTAGCAAGCCCAGAAACAAATCATTATTCATCTCCTCCAGATAATATTTTAATGTGGCGGCGGCTATGAACGCATTGTGTCGCGGGTTGAGTAATGAAGGCTTCGCTACCTCTAGATGCGTAGCGGCCCGCTCCATTACGACTTTTGGCACGAGGGTGATTTGAAACAAGCCGTGCCCACCATCCTTGCTATCGCGCGGCAAAAAGGAAGATTCTGTCGCGGCAACGCCCTGCAAAAGGTTCGGATCAATATCAAATATTGCAGCCGCCTCTTCAATAACTTTATTATATTCCTCTGCGCGATTAACCAGCTTTTGCAGTTGTGCCGAATCATGACGACGATATGCTGCATAGACCTGATGGGCAATCGTAACCCGGCCGGCTTCCTGCTTGCCTCCGACCAGTGTGCGAAAGTGTCCGAACGCCTGGGCGAATTGATCCTGCATAACGAACCAGCCAATCACCAGCGCAAGGCTAATAGACAGAATTGGAGACAATAGCGATGCCCTGCCCTGCGACCATTTTCGAAGTTTCCACCAGCCTATCAGCAACACGGCAGCCACCAGAATCAATCCCAACACACCGATTGCAAAAGGCAACAAACTGGTAAAAAAACGGGTGCCGGAAAACCGGTTAGCAGAATACCCTAAAAGAACGATGATTGCCGACACCGCAGTAATTACTAGGCCTGACACTTCAAGACAGATCAAAAGCAGACGACGTCTGAAATTTTTTTCCGGCGGACTGGTTATCGCTTTTTTTGATCCTTGCCGCTGCGCGCGTGTAGTCCTGGGTTTGCCTTTAGTGCCAGGCTCAGGCTTGATTTTTGTCGGGTTACGCTGTGTTACAGGCTTATTCATCTGGCAAACATTATTAATCCTGTCTTTTAACTGAGCGTGGTTTCGTAAAATAAGGGATGAATCCTGGGGTATCCCCAGGAAAATTAAATACTGATTCCTTGTCTGACAAAAAGGTCTTGACTTCCAAAACTGTCTGAAAATTTTACCGAAGCGGGCCGGGGTTTGCAACCCCGGCCTAACCCATCTTCGTCGCTTCTGATAACAATTACCAATTATTTCAACAAGCTGTAATTTTATATTGTCTCGGTTGGCACTACAGATTTTTTCTTATCAATAGTTGTCTTGCATTTTCTTATTGGGTCAGATTTGATACTCAAGGCAATATATAGTTGTTTCTGCCGCACTTCGGCTTGGGTCGTGGTCAGCAGGTGAATCGTTTTATTATCATCAGTCGGCAAGGTAATCGTGAGGCGTTGCCGGGTCGACATGATATTGCGAATGCTGTCCCGACTTAACCGGATGCCCTGCTGCTTGAGTTGATAGCGCAGGGTATGCAGCAGATTAAGCTAAGTAAAGACCATTGATTTTAAACCCGTTGGATATCTTGTTGCACATCGGTTTTTATCGCCACCCGTTTGTTCGGGCGAGTGACCGCGTCATCGGTTGCTGCGGCATCGTTAATGTCGTTCTTATTGCCGACCACAACCTACTGCCCTATTCTACCCATTGATATGTCACTATTTTATTATCACTTAGTGATGTTATAGCGCCAATATTATTGACAGCTTTGCTGCACTGTTGGGATTTGTCTATCTAATGCAGTGGTAATATTTCATAGAATTATCGTTAAACGCGAGGTATAAAGTAGCCAATTTCTTCTACATTGTGCCTACCTCCCTAAAACAATGATTGTTGATTTTGTGCAAGGACGCATCTTTTTTTTTGTAAAAAATGCTGATGTAGAAAATCATTGATGACAACTATACAGCTACGGACTGGGTGGTAATGACAAGCAAACGCTAAACCCTGGTGCCCCGGCGATCCTCGCCATCTGGCTGGCGGTAGAAGCAGCGACGGAGTGTTCTCGCGACAACCTTTCCGCGACACTCAGGTCCCGAGGTCGATTTCATATTTCGTTACGACGGCACGGCATATTCCCCTTCCTCCCTCCCGAAGGAGGTATGGGTACTTGGAAAGATGCAAGGTCGAGGTGCCGGGGGACAACAGAGCGCGCCCGCGAACAACGCCGGCGTTGTTGGCAACCAGGCGCACGTGCAAGCGGCACAGGGAGGTACGGTATTTTTTCAATCCGGCAACGATTGAAAAACAAAAAGGGGACGCAAAAGACCTACTCTTGCTTTCCACGCTGAACAGTCCATCGAAGGATTACTTCAGCATTCTTGCTATGAAGTTAATTGTTAGCAATTGCTAACGTTAAGGAGTCTATCATGAAAGCGAATATGTGCGAGTCCGATCACGTACGCAACCACTCCGGCGCACTTCCCGCGAAACCGGATCCGGCCATTCAAACAAGCGTCGTGCGGGCACCAGACCGAGTGGGTGGACCCAACTTCGGAAGAACTATGAGAGTTTCGCAAGTACACGTGCTGAGCGCTGCCATTGCAGCGTCCTTGATTGCGCCATTGGCGCACGCGGCCCCGGCCTGCGACGACCGCATCAACATCAGCAATCCCGATCGCGTGCCGTTCCAGTGGAACGTCGGTCAGCGTCAGGATGTCGATCTCGACGGCATTTTCGATTTCATCAGCAGTGGCACCCTGGTCGGTCCGCACCTGGTGCTGACCTGCGGACATTGTGCGTATAACCGCAGCGACGGGCACAAGGCGCTAGGCTCCTTCACGATCGCGCCCGCGATGAATCGCGACAACACCACGGGCACCGTGGTCTATCCACACGGCACGCGCGTGGTCACCGATGACAAGTACAAGGTCACCAACAACAAGTGGGTCGATCCGGCCTACTCGCCCGAGGCCGGCGTGGACTATGGCGGTCTTAAGATCGTGTGCCCGTTCGAGGACATCACTACCTACATGCCGGTAGTGTTCAATGTCGACCCGAGCTTCGTCAACATGTCGGGCTATCCAACCGAGGACCTGCCCGATCCAAGCAATACGCTTGATCAGTGGCGCGGCGCCGGCGATGTGACCGACCTGCAGGATCGCATCGTGACCTACGACGTGCGCTCAACCGGCGGCGCCAGCGGCGCGCCCGTGTGGCTGTACAACCAGGCCGACGGCCGTCGCATGGTCGCCCTCAATCGCGGGCATTCCACGGAGTGCAACGGCCTCGGTCCGCGCCTGGTGTGGAACAACGAAAACCTGATCACGACCTGGATGGCGTGGCGACCGAGCTGGATCGAAAGCGTGGCCTGCGCTTCCCCCATCCTAAGCGACTGGACTTTCAACGATCTGCGTGATGTCTATCTCGGCGGGCAGCGCGAGCTGCTCTCGCGCGAAACCCTGCGTCTCAACGATCCGCCCGCGACGGTCACCGGCACGCCCAAGCGCCGCGTGTATCAGTGGATAGAGAACACCTTCTACGCCTGGGAGGAATATGCCGGCAGCGCCGGCGGCCATTATCTGCGCATGACGCGTCCGCAACAGCGCATTCTCCCGACCGTCGACGCGCAGGTGTTGCTGTCGGCCTCGCAGAGCTGGCAGAGTCAGGTGGCGAGCGGGCGCCACACCACGTTCGGTCCGGACCTGACCGAAACGCCGTTGGCACAGCCGATCGACTCGCCGGCCACTACGCAACCCGACACCACGAGCGATCGCTCGGAGTAGTCGACCGACGTGCATGATCAGCCGCAGTCGCGCTCGTCAGCCCGCGTAGGGCACAATAGCCTTAGCGTATTGCGCCGAATTTCAACATCTCATTTCAACCAATGTTCCAGTAATCAAAGGAGAATGTTATGAAAACGATATTATTAACATTTATGCAAAAACCTACTTCCGATGGCTTGATGTTTCGTGCTAGCGAAACTCGACCAGCCGCGGTTGTGGAACCACCGTCGTTGCCAGTCCGTAACAAGCTCATCAGGTATCTCGCAGGCCTTATGCTGGTGGGTGCCGCCGTGTTGGGGTACCTGTCGCCGGCGCATGCGAATCATTCCGTTGCCCCGTTTGGAATTCACTGCGATAGTGTTGGAGTAAACGGTATTGCCTACATGCCAGGCGTTAATTGTCGGCTAATGGTAGTCGACGGTTATACCCGCCGGTACGTGGTGTGGGTTCCGCTCGCTGGCGTGCCCGCTAATGCCCCGGCGGTGTTCATGCTCCATGGGGCGAGTGGCACGGGCGAAGAGTTCCTGAAGCGATCCGGTTGGCGAGAAAAGGCCACCCAGGAAGGCTTTATCGCAATTTTCCCGACGGCGGTGGAACATTTTGTCCTGGATAAACAGCGTTTCTCCACACACTGGAACAATTACGGCCTTCCGGTTCAGATAGACCCCAATCAGCGGCCGGCGGGCTATCCTGCGACATCGCCTTGGCCTGCCGATGATGTGAAGTTTATTCGCCAAATCGGGGATGACGTGATCCAGCAGCTCTCGACCGACCCCTTGCGCGTGCATGTGGCAGGGTTTTCGAGCGGCGGGGCAATGTGTGCACGTCTGGGTGTCGAGGCTTCGGATTTCATCGCGTCGGTGGCCTGCCACAACTCAGGTTTTCAAGAGCTGCATGAAACGCAGGTCGGGCACCGAAATCTATCCGCGTATTTTTCTATTGGCACTGAAGACCAAAACGCGCTTGAGGTGATCGACAGTTATTTGATTGCCTTGGGACAGCAGGCGATACCGGAGTTGCCGCTAAATCCCGCGGATCTCGACCAGATCCCGCAAATCAAGAGCCGAATCTTGGTGACGCTTGACTCCTTCAATCTTAAACCTAAAAACCGCAGTTGAACAAAAGCATAAAATCTGTAAGGCTTGTATTTTTTGAGTCGAGCCATGATTTTACCTCCCAAAGTTATTCACCCAACGGGTGAGCCAGAATTTACGCTTAAAAAG
>JAQTMV010000024.1 GCA_028714175.1 Methylococcales bacterium | reverse complement strand
ATATTACCAGGGCATCAGCGACTACTGGCCCAACGCGGCTGCTCAGCGAGAAAATTACCAATTACTCAGGCAGACGTTTTATGAACCAGGCTTACTGAAGCAGTACATGACTGATCTGGGGTTTAGCGATGCGGCTGTTAAAGCTGAATTAAAGCAATTTTTAGAGGCCGATAATAAATCAATTTCGTTGCCGGAATGGTTGAAAACTGCCGATGAAACCATGCAACAGTTGTGGCTGGGCTGTGATTCAGGGCATTGTTTAAGCATCGTGACATTAACCGGCATCAGCGATTTATCGGTCTTATCTGAAAACCTGCACAATTTGCAAGGCGTTACTCTGGTTGATCCGGCGGGTGATTTATCTGCGCTGTTTGAGCGCTACCGGGTTAGAGCCAGTTGGTTATTGATTGCGGCTTATTGCCTGGTTTTTTTGGGCCTGGGATTAAAATTTGGCTGGCGCAATGGCTTAACTATAATCTCGGTACCCGTAGTTGCAGCACTGGTTTCACTGGCGATGACGGGTTGGTTCGATCAGTTGTTCAGCCTGTTTAATTTATTTGCGCTATTGCTGGTATTGGGCATAGGGATTGATGATGCTATATTCTTTTTTATTGCCGAAAATAAACGCGGCAGCACTTCGCTTGCAGTCACTCTCTCGGCATTAACGACATTATTGGCGTTTGGGTTACTGGCCGTCAGTTCTACAGAAATCGTCCACGCCTTTGGCTTTACTGTCGCCGTAGGTATTTTAACAGCGCTTATATGTGCGCCATTGATTGGGTTCAGAGGTTATAAAGTTCAAAATGACAAATAATCAACTATGTAAGGTTCTTATTATTGGCGCAGGACCTTCGGGCAGTATTGCCGGTGCTTTGCTGCAAAACAAAGGCTATCAAGTGACGATACTTGAGCGGCAGCAGTTTCCACGCTTTAGTATTGGCGAAAGTTTACTGCCTCAATGTATGGAGTTTATCAAGCAGGCAGGAATGATGGAAGCGGTAGTTAATGCCGGATTTCAATATAAAAACGGCGCATCGTTTGTCTATAAAAATCAACAGACTGAATTTTCTTTTGAAGACAAGTTTAGTGAGGGCATAGGTACTACGTTTCAGGTTCAGCGCGGTAAATTTGATAAGTTGCTTGCCGATGAAGCAGTGCGTATGGGTGTTGATATACAGTGGCAAATGGAGGTGCTGACCGCCGATTTTTCCGGCGATAAACCAAAGCTCACGGTCCGGAATCAACAGGGTGAAATACTGTATTATGAAGCTGATTTTGTGCTGGATGCCAGCGGCTTCGGGCGTATATTGCCTAAATTGCTGGATTTGGAATCCCCCACCGGATTCCCGGTCAGACAGGCTTTATTTGGTCATATCGAAGACCGGATTAATGATAATCAGTTTGACAGGAATAAAATACGCATTACCGTTCATCCCGGGGTTAAGGATGTCTGGTACTGGTTAATACCTTTTAGCAATGGCCGGAGCAGCGTGGGCGTAGTGGCTGAACCCTCGTTTTATTCCGCATGGGACAATAACGACACGGCCTTAAAGGATATCATTAATCAAGACCCGAGCTTAAGACGCTTGCTGAAAAATGGCGTGTTTGATGAAAAAATTAATACCATAATCGGTTATTCAGCCAACGTTAAAAGTTTGTATGGTAAAGGTTATGCCTTGTTAGGCAATGCGGGCGAATTTTTAGACCCTGTGTTTTCTTCCGGTGTAACCATTGCAATGAAATCAGCTACGCTAGTTGCGGATATTCTGGACCGCCAGTTTAAAAATGAAGCGGTGGACTGGGATAAAGACTATGCGGCGCCCTTGCAAAGGGGCGTTGATACTTTTCGCGTGTATGTCGATGCCTGGTATGACGGACGCTTTCAGGATGTTATTTTTCATCAAAACCAAAAACCCGAAATTAAGGCGATGATTAGTTCAATACTGGCTGGTTACGCCTGGGACGAACAAAATCCGTATGTAAAAAATGCCCGTGCAAGATTCAATACTTTGGCTGAATTATGCCGTTAAAAGCAGTGTTGCTTATTTTTTCTCTTTGCGTATTATTAACCGGTTGCGCGGTGTTGAATATACCTGAAGATATCAAACAACCAGTATTGATGCCGATGGCTCCGCCTGCAGGCCCTTCCAGGCGTGTTCTGCAACAAATAACTGCGTTGTGGCCCGATCGTAAAGAAACATTGTTATGCGTTTTGGAGTTGGATAAACAGCGTGTTGCGATGGCAGGATTAACGAACGATGGCGTGAGTTTATTTAATCTGACTTATGATGGTAAAACGATAGTATTGGATAAAAGCCCGTTACTGCCGGCTTCGGTAGCCCCGGAATTTATTATCACCGATTTGCAACTGGTCTATTGGCCGGTTACTGTACTGCAAAAAAGTATGCAGGCTTCTTCATGGCGACTGGAGGTTGATAAAAGTCATCGTCGATTATATTACCTGGGTAACAAGATGGTTGAAGTTAATTATTTATCGCCTGATGCTGTCTGGGCTAAATCGGTTGAGCTGATTAATTATCGCTACAACTACCATTTACAGATTAAAACAATAAGTTATGAAGCTTTATCTGAATGATTTAGGCCTATTGTGTGCGACTGGAAGTTCCAAGGCGGAGGTTTTAAAGCGTCTGCTGGCCGGTGACAGATCGAGTTTGATTGAAACCGATGAATTTAGCTTGGGACACAATGTGATCCTTGGCCAGATCACCTGTCAATTACCGGAGATAGGCCAAAAATACGGTATCTATCACTGCCGAAATAATCAATTGTTACTGGCCGCTTTAAGTCAGATTAACAAGACTGTTGATGAAATGATTGCAAAATTTGGTCGTGACCGCATTGGTATTGTACTGGGCACCAGCACATCAGGAGTTAGAAATACGGAGTTAGCATTGGCTTGGCAGGCTGATAATGGCACATTACCTGATGGGTTTCACTATAAACAGCAGCAAATGGGCGCTGGTGTGGATTTTTTAGCCTCTTATTTAGGCATAAATGGCCCTGCTTATACAATTTCAACTGCCTGTTCTTCGAGCGGCAAGGCTTTTTCTTCTGCTCGCCGAATGATAAAACTTGGGATTTGCGATGCGGTGATTGTCGGAGGTGCGGATAGTTTATGCAGTCTTACAGTGAACGGTTTTGCGGCATTAGAGTCGCTCAGTACCGGTTTTTGCAAGCCATTTGGCATGCACCGAGACGGCATTAATATTGGTGAGGCTGTCAATCTCTTTGTGTTGAGTAAAGAACCGGGTGCAGTAGAGTTAAAAGGCATCGGTGCAAGCAGTGATGCCTATCATTTTTCAGCGCCAGACCCTGCCGGAACAGCAGTAATTAGAGCGATGCAGCAAGCTCTGGAAGATGCGGGTAAAACGCCCGATGACATTGATTATCTTAATCTGCATGGTACGGCTACCGTATTGAATGATGCCATGGAAAGCAGGGCAGTCAATGCCTTATTCGGCGCTGATTTGGCAGCCAGTTCAAGTAAAGGCATGACGGGGCATACTCTGGGTGCGGCGGCTGCATTGGAGCTGGCTTTTTGCTGGCTGTTGTTGACGCGTGATGACGAGAAAGGTGAATTAATACCCAATGTTAATGATGATGAGAGGGATAGTGAGTTGGCGCCTTTGAATCTGGTAAAAAAAGGGATGGTTTTAGGCCGCAAAATTAATGTCTGTCAAAGCAATTCTTTCGCTTTTGGCGGCAATAATCTTTCGATTGTGATTGCAAGAGCATGATGGATTTTAACAATATTGATGTTGCCGAATTGATTCCACACAGTGGCAAAATGGTGCTACTGGATAAAATTATCAGCTGTGACAATAACTCGCTATCTGCTGAATTGGTGGTGCGCGATGATGGCTTGCTGGGTAATGATAAAACCGTGCCTGCCTGGGCGGGCATTGAATATATGGCTCAGGCTGTTGCGGTTTATGCCGGCCTAATGGCAAAGCGGGCAGGAGAGCCGGTAAGGCTGGGTTTTTTATTAGGAACTCGTCGTTTTAAAAGCAATGTAGTTGAGTATAACGTAGGTTCGACATTAACGGTGCGAGTGGAAAAGATATTGCAAGACGGTAACCTGGGAGCTTTTGAATGCAGGATTCAGGGAGTTGATGTAGAAGTAAGGGCCAATCTGAATGTTTATCAACCACCTCTCAATAATCACTAAAAAGTAGACGATGAATAAAACTATTTTAGTAACCGGCTCCAGTCGCGGCATAGGTAAAGCCATTGCTTTGTATCTTGCCAAACAGCGCTTTGATCTGGTAATCCACTGCCGCAGTCAGCGTTCACAAGCCGAGCAGGTAGTTGCCGAAATTGATCAACTGGGGCAGACGGCCAGAATCCTGCAGTTTGATATTGCCGACCGCACGCAATGTGCTGCACAAATAAATCTGGATATTGAAGCCTACGGAGCTTATTACGGCGTTGTCTGTAATGCCGGTATTACTGCTGATAACGCCTTCCCATCACTCACAGGAGAACAATGGGATAGCGTGGTGCATACCAATCTTGACGGCTTTTATAATGTCTTGCAGCCGGTGATCATGCCTATGGTCAGACGTCGCAAGCCAGGGCGCATTGTCACGTTGTCATCAGTTTCCGGTCTAATGGGCAATCGTGGACAGGTCAATTACAGTGCGGCAAAAGCGGGCATAATCGGTGCAACAAAAGCGCTGGCTTTAGAGCTGGCAAAACGGGACATCACCGTTAATTGTGTTGCGCCGGGGCTTATCGATACGGAAATGGTCAGTGAACTGCCTCTCGACGAGATAAAAAAACTGATCCCAGCACGGAGAGTCGGCAGCCCCAAAGAAGTTGCGGCAGCGGTAGCTTTTTTAATGTCTGAAGACGCCGGCTATATAACCCGGCAGGTACTCTCTGTTAATGGTGGCCTATGTTAAAGAAACGGGTTGTTGTTACCGGAATGGCGGGCATTTCACCGATAGGTAATGATTGGCAGCAAGTTTCCAGGCGTCTTAAAGCGCAATCTACCGGCATTCAATACATGCAGGAGTGGGAAAAATATAAAGGCTTGAATACCAGGCTAGGTGCCCCTGCAGATTTTTCCAAACCGGAACATTATTCACGCAAACAAACCCGCAGTATGGGAAGGATTGCCTTAATGGCGACTTATGTATCGGAATTAGCGTTGATTGATGCAGGGCTGTTAGACGACCCTTGCCTTAAAAGCGGGCAAATGGGGATATCTTATGGAAGTTCATCAGGAAGCCCCGATGCCATCGCTGATTTCGGTCACATGCTGATTAATCATACTACAGACGGCCTTAATGCAACCTCGTACATAAGAATGATGGCGCATACTGCGCCCGTTAATATCAGCTTGTTTTTTGGCATTAACGGCAGAGTTTATACTACATCCAGTGCCTGTACTTCAGGCAGTCAAGGCATTGGTTATGCTTATGAAGCAATAAAATACGGGCATCAGAAAATGATGGTTGCAGGCGGCGCCGAAGAGCTTTCGGCTTCTCAAGCCGCGGTATTCGATACCTTATTTGCAACGAGTACGCGTAATGATACGCCCGATAAAAGCCCGAGGCCTTTTGACCGTGATCGGGATGGCCTGGTAATTGGGGAAGGTGCCGGGACATTCATACTGGAAGAACTGGATCATGCTTTGGCCAGAGGAGCTCGTATCCATGCTGAACTTATAGGATTTGGCACAAATTCTGATGGCTTGCATGTTACCCAACCCGATAGAGACAGTATGGAAACCGCTATGCGCCTGGCTTTACAGGATGCACAGCTGGATGCCTCTGCAATCGGTTACATCAGCGCACATGGCACAGCAACAGAGCATGGTGATGTGGCGGAAAGTCATGCGACTGCTGCGCTATTCGGCTCAAATACCCCGATAAGTGCGATGAAAAGCTATACAGGCCACACGTTAGGCGCTTGCGGTGCGTTAGAGGCCTGGGCGGCAGTTAACATGATGAATGAAGGCTGGTTTCATTCCACTGTTAATCTTGAAAATATTGATCCGGCATGTGCACAGCTGGACTATATTAAAGACGATATTCGACGGTTAGATTGCGAATATATCATGAGCAATAATTTTGCTTTTGGAGGTATCAATACCTCATTAATCTTTAAACGTTGGGCAGAAAAGCCTGACCATCCCACCATTTTTTGAATAATTATTAACACTTGAAGGAGAATTTATTATGCCCAATTTTTCCCGCTTGATCGTAGTAGTTATCGCATTATTTGTCACTACCGGATGCACAAAAAAACTGGATGATGCAACGTTACCGGCTAATATCAAGATAGGCGATGTTTACTATACACAGGTCTCATTGCAATATGAAAAAGGGCAGCATGTTACAACCAATTATCGCCGAGGGCTTTTATTGCCCATTAATTCACAAGTTATACTGAAAGATATAACGAATAAAACTATTGTGGTTGATGTGTTGCCTGTGCATTTCGAATTAGTCATCAAAAATGCACCTAAACATACCGGCGATAATACAACTCAGGCTTTTGCTAAGCTTTTTGCAAAAAATAAAGTTAATCTGTCGGGATATTCTGAGCTGGAAAGAGAGAAAATAAAAGCGGGACAAGTCGCAAAAGGCATGCAAAAAAAGGCTGTGATTGCCGCTATTGGCTATCCGCCGCAAACTGAAACACCTAATTTGCAAGTTAATCAATGGACCTATTGGAGTTCAAGATTTGATAGATTTATTGTTTATTTTGAGAACGACCACGTAACACGCATTCAGGATTAATGCGAAGTTTTACCTAATGCTGGTATATGCTTTTCGTGCCCACAAAACAAGAGACCATTGATTTTTAAACGTTGGGATTTATTTAGAGTCCCTTACAATCAGAGGAATTGTGAAATGATCAGGAAAATTTCTTTAGTATTTGTTTTATTAATGATGATTACCGGCTGTACTACAACCGGGACATTTAAGGTTCCCCCAGGGTCCGATCTTTATATTTATAAAAGACCTCAACCAGTAGATATTCAGGCTGATGGAAAAGTAACAACCAAACCCTATTTCTGGACAGCTGCAGGAATACCGCCTGATTCCGGCATCCCTTACCGTCTGGAAAAAGATGGTAAAGTACTCAAGGAAGGTAGACTGAGGGCGAAATTTCGCGTGGTTTCAATATTCTGGCCACCTTTCGCGCTCATCTACTGGCCTATGGGGCTTAATCCAAACATAACTTACGACTTGATTAATGATAAACAGGAATAATATAACAGTCTGACAGTATATCAGGTTTTATATTGACGCATTGATATGGCTGATTATAAAACCTGATCTGCTGCCATTTTTACAGCAACAAGATTGACTAAAGTTTCTTCACGGACTTCGGGAACCTGAAAACCAAACCATTCCAGCGCTCCAAAATCCGACCGACTCCACCATAAATAGGGTTTGGATATCGCATCAGGGTGGACTTGAAAACCTGTTTGACGAATTAAATTGAGATATTCTTCCGCAGTTTTTTGTACAGCCATCGGATGCCTGAACAGCAGCCTTATTGATAATGAATGGATAAATTTTCTACACGATTCAGCAAAAAGCAAAACACCGCCAGGTTTAAGCACCCGGTAAAATTCCTGCATCGCTTTTTCATGCTGCACAATATGATGGAAACTCTGATGGCAAAACACCATATCAAACGATTGATCCGGATAAGGCATCATTTCCGCATTGCCTGTTATTAAATCGACCTTACAACGACATGCCTGGGCACGCTTTAGCGCATCATTCAAAAGGCTTTCATCAATTTCAATGCCCTTAATAGTGTCAGGGCCGAAGTATTCATCTAATAGTTGTAATGACTGGCCTCGGCCACAACCAATATCGAGAATAGCAGGTAGTGTTTTTTTTGGGGCAACATTCCCATTAAATCATTAATTGCTCTTTTTAAAACACGATCCAACCAAACATCCGTATTAAGAAACCAAATGCCAAAGGCACTCTCTTTTACCCAGGTTGTTGTTGCCATAGTAATAAATCTCTCACGTAAACCATCATATGAATTATTAAGCTACCAATTATCAGAATTGTCGTCATTGTACGGCTGTGATTTAACATTATCGGGAATTTTCGGTATTTTTGCCGATTTGAGCAGAATCAATGCACTGCCTAAAACGAACAGCACTGCGACTATAAACAACACTATCCACATTTCTATACTCCTGTTTTTTTGGTTTGCATAAGTTAAGTTAAAATATACCCTGCACAGTTCATTTATACACGTCAACATGAAACAAGTCGAACTCCTTTCCCCTGCAGGAACCCTCCGAAACATGCGCTATGCCTTTGCCTTCGGCGCGGATGCGGTCTACACAGGACAGCCGCGCTACAGTCTCAGAGTGCGTAACAATGATTTTCTTGCCGGCAATCTTGCTCAAAGGCATTAATGAAGCACACGGACAAAGTAAAAAATTTTTCCTGGCAACAAATATAATCCTTCACAATGCCAAGGTTAAAACCTTTTTGGCCGATATAGCACCGATTATCGCAATGAAACCGGGCGCCTTGATTATGGCGGACCCCGGTTTAATTATGATGGCCCGGGGAGCCTGGCCGGATATGCCGATACATTTATCGGTACAGGCGAATACCGTCAACTATGCGACAGTAAAATTCTGGCAAGGCATGGGGATTGAGCGCGTCGTTATTGTCGCGCGAATTGTCCCTCGATGAAATTGCAGAAATCCGCCAGCGCTGCCCGGATATGGAACTTGAAGTGTTTGTCCACGGCGCATTATGCATTGCTTATTCTACCCGAAGGCAATCAGGATATTATTGCCGAGTGCATGGAAAATATGTACGGTCACGCCATGCAGGAAGCATCCGGGGGCGGCTATGAGGTAAAAATACCGCTGCCGGAAATTCACAGTGATAATGGACTGCTGGCGCGGTATACTGGTTAAAATCAGGTAAAAGGTGCAAGGTACAAGGCGAAAAGCTTACAACCTTGCACCTTGCACCTTAAACCTTGAAACTTGAACCTTGAACCTTAAACCTTGAACCTTGAACCTTGAACCTTGAACCTTGAACCATGACTTTTACTACTGCCAGTCTTTGCGATGCCCATTCAGGAGAAGATCACTTCCAGATTGCCGAGCCTCTGTTTATGACTTATGGCGCTAATCCTGCGTTCTGTGGACAAATCACCACACTGAAAGTTTTTGAGGATAATGTTCTGGTTCAGACAACTCTGGAAGAAAAAGTGCAAAACCGGGTATTAGTCATTGATGGCGGCGGTTCACACCGGTGCGCTCTGGTTGACAATGATCTGGCAAGGATTGCCGTCGATAACGGCTGGCAGGGTATGGTTATTTATGGCTGCATTCGGGACTCTGCACTGATAGCTCAACTGCCGATTGGCATCCGCGCCTTGCATACACATCCGTTAAAAAGCCACAAAAAAGACCATGGCGACCGCGACCTGTTAGTCAGTTTTGCTGGTGTCAATTTCAAAAAGGATCATTATTTATATGCTGATATGGACGGAATTATCGTATCGGCAACGATGTTGAGTTAAAATAACTCCATATTAACCAACTGAAGAAGTCAAGATATGCAAATTGTACTCGCAAACCCTCGTGGATTCTGTGCCGGCGTAGACCGCGCCATCGATATTGTTGACCAAGCTCTCGAAATGTTTGGCGCGCCAATTTATGTTCGTCATGAAGTTGTACATAACCGCACCGTTGTTGACGGCCTTAAAGAAAAAGGCGCTATCTTCATTGAAGAACTAACTGACGTACCCGTTGGTTCTTACCTGATTTTCAGTGCCCATGGCGTTTCCAAGCAAGTCCAGCAGGAGGCTAAAGAACGCAACTTGACAGTCTTTGATGCCACCTGCCCCTTGGTCACTAAAGTCCATATACAGGTTGCCAAACATGCAAAATCGGACCGTGAAGTGATTCTTATTGGTCATGCAGGACACCCGGAAGTTGAAGGCACAATGGGGCAATATGAAAAATGTACCGATAATGGCGGCATTTATCTGGTAGAAACCCCGGAAGACGTTAAAAATCTCGTCGTCAATAATCCGGATAATCTGGCTTATGTCACGCAAACAACCTTGTCGATGACTGACACCAAGGTTATGGTCGATGCCTTAAGAGCGCGCTTTACATCTATTCAGGAACAGAAAAAAGACGATATCTGTTATGCTACCCAAAACCGCCAGGATGCAGTTAATGAATTGGCCAAAAAAGCTGATATCATTCTTGTGGTGGGTTCGATTAACAGCTCTAATTCCAACCGTTTGCGAGAGATTGCGGAACAACTCGGTAAAAAGGCCTATCTGATCGATACAGCAGGCGATATGCAGCAGAGCTGGTTCGATGGTGTGGGTGTCGTCGGCGTAACTGCCGGAGCCTCTGCACCGGAAGTACTGGTTCAGGAGGTAATCAATCAGTTAAAACAATGGGGCGGGCAATCCGCTGTTGAAATTCAGGGCATAGAAGAAAAAGTTGTGTTTTCTTTGCCTAAAGGCTTAAAAAAATAAGTAAGCCACGCTTTGCCTACAGAACCTGAAGCAATTCGCCTGGACAAGTGGCTATGGACTGCGCGTTTTTTTAAAACGCGCAAACTGGCTGCTATCGCGGTTTCGGGCGGAAAAGTCCATATCAACAATCAACGAACGAAACCTGGAAAAGAAATCAAGCCCGGAACTCTGCTCTCTATAAGCAAAGACGGACTGCGCCGGGATATTACAATTATCGCTCTTTCCAGCCAAAGGCGTTCAGCTAAAGAGGCTATTTTGCTCTATGAAGAATCTGCTGAAAGCCTAGCAAAACGCCAACAGCAAATCATCGAACAACGCGAACAGCGCGAACTATATGATTTCAGCGGACAGGATCACAAACCCAACAAAAAGGAAAGACGGTTGATACACCGTTTTAAGCAGGTGTAAAGAGGCGATAAATCGCCTCTTTACAGACAAGTGGGCGGTTTAGGTAGTCCGGCCAACTTGCAGGCATATTTCAACGGACCGTCAGGAAACAATTTGTGCAAATACCGGCTATTGCCCTTGTCCTCGCCTAATGCCTTGGCGATTGCTTTTGTAAAAACCCGCGCATTAGGCAAGTGCTTGAATTGCTGATAATAATGACGGATAAACAAAATAATTTCCCAGTGTGCGTCAGTCAACGGAATATTATTTAACTCAGCCAGCCGCGTTGCGATCTCTTCATTCCAGTCCGCTGAATTGACTAAAAAGCCCTCCCCTGTAGTTTCCAGACACACGCCTTGAACCATCAAGACCATGATTGAATCACCGGGTTTTTAACCGTCAGCGTTACCAGTCCGGCATAATCAATCACTTCGATACCTGTAATCAGCTCATCGGAAGTTATACCTCTAGCCTCAATATCATCAGACAGAACATAAACACGGCTTCTGCTCATCAATTGGGTCAAGATTTGTTTTAACAACCCGTTTTGCAGGATGCGCAGAACCGAGTTTTCAAGGAACACCACATCATCTCCTGAATCAATCCTTTCCAGAATTGCTATTTCAATGGGTGATTGAAAAACAAGGTGCAACACTTTAATGACTATCCGTTAATTTAAGACCAATAATACCGGCGATTACCAGAGTAATAGACAACAATCGATACCAATCAACTGATTCTTTGAATAAAATTATGCCTAAAATAGCCACCCCGACCGCACCCATACCTGTCCAAACCGCATAAGCCGTACCTATTGGCAAGGTTTTGATAGCCCACATTAACAAACCGAAACTGCCAAGAGCAGTTAGCACAGTGAAAATGCTGGGCCAAAGTTTGGTAAAGCCCTGGTTATATTTAAGACTTATAGCAAATACTATTTCTAATAACCCCGCAGAAAACAAAAGTAACCACGCCACGAACAACCCCTTTCTTTGTACAAAATGCTTATTATTTTACAATAGTATGCTTAATAATCCCGCACTCAATCCAAAGTTTAATGGCCATGACTTTCTTATCAACATCTGCTCAACGCAACATACTGACCGTTACCCAACTCAACCGCGCAACCAGTCAATTACTTGGCGAGCATTTCCTTAGCATTTTGGTTGAAGGCGAGATATCCAATTTGAGCATGCCCTCTTCAGGCCATCTTTATTTTTCTCTGAAAGACGCTAACGCCCAGGTACGCTGCGCAATGTTTAAAACTCAACAGCGCAGACTGGCGTTTAAACTTGAAAACGGCAAACACGTTGTAGTCAAGGCACAAGTCAGTTTGTACGAGCCCCGAGGCGATTTCCAGCTTATTATCGAGTCTGTGGAAGGGGCCGGAGACGGCGCTTTACGCAGAGCGTTTGATGCATTAAAGCTAAAACTATCTGAAGAAGGCCTGTTTGATGCAGCAAATAAACAACGCCTCCCTGCCCTGCCCAAGGCGATAGGTGTAATAACTTCACCATCAGGAGCGGCCATCCGGGATATACTGACGGTATTAAAAAGACGTTTTGCCGCTGTACCCGTTATTATTTATCCGGTTGCGGTCCAGGGAGACAACGCAAAATATGATATCGCCAGGGCGATAAATCTGGCCAATGAACATAAGCAATGCGACGTTATTATTTTGGGACGGGGCGGCGGATCGCTGGAAGATCTCTGGGCTTTCAATGAAGAAATGGTTGCCCGTGCAATATTTGCCAGCACAATCCCGGTAATATCAGCCGTAGGCCACGAAACAGATGTGACCATAGCAGATTTCGTTGCCGATTTGCGCGCAGCAACACCCTCAGCGGCAGCTGAACATGCAACCCCCGATCAACAGGAATGGTTGTCGAGATTCGTTCATTTGGAAACGCGATTACAACAACAACTGCAGCGCAAGTTAAGCCAAAAACAGCAGTCACTGGGCTGGTTAGTCAAACGCCTGCAACAGCAACATCCCGGCCAGAAGCTGGCAAGAAATGCGCAGAGAATGGATGAACTTGAATCCAGACTCAATCAGGTTATGCAGGCAAGACTCCGTCACAATAACAGCCTTGTGGAGGCAGTAATAGCTAAATTATGGCAACACAATCCTGCCGCCGCTATAAACAGCTATAAACAACGGCAAGACTATTTGCACAAAAGTCTGGTAACAGCAGCCCGGCACAAACTGGAACAGCTCAATCAACACTTATTAAATTACAGCCAAACATTACACGCAGTTAGCCCGTTAGCAACGCTAAATCGTGGTTATTCCCTGGCCTTCCTCCAATCATCCGGGCAAATCATCAGGTCTACTGATCATCTTAGGTCAGGAGATATCGTAGAAACACGTCTCGCCGAAGGCCGCTTTACCAGTCAAATTAAGGATATTGAATTAAGGGGCAATGTATAAGCACGGTAGGAGACGTGGAGCGTACCCTACCTGTCTGTTGTCTTGATAAATGGCCATTGCTGTCTCACCTTGTAATTAACCCCATCCGGCTCACTGCAAGATTCAACCAGACATAATGAATCAGCACGCCAAACTAGCGGCTCAAAGTTTATATCCGGCAAATACCGGGCATGTCTGGCCAGGGTAATATGGGGCTTATAAGGTCTGTTTTCAGTTTGAAAACCCCAGCTTGCAACCTCCATATTCAACGCTTCTACCAACATCTCCAGCTCTTCGGGCGTGTGCGAACTGGTAAGACATAAAACCTTGGGCTTACTCCAATAACTTAAGCGGTCAAATGTCAAGACAAAAGGTTTCGCAGAAATACCAGTGACGCTGTGTTTAATTAATAATTCAGAAGCCGCATCTACATTACCTAAAAACACCAGCGTTACATGGATATTTTGCGGCTGCACCGGCATGAATCCTTTAGCCTCGATTGATCGACTCAACCGCGCCAGTTCCAGTCCGGTTAGATCATCAGGCCATAAGGCAAAAAATAATCTTGAAGAATCAGTCACTTCTACTTTCTCCAGAATTCCGGCACAAATAAAATAACGATGGAAAATATTTGCACACGGCCCAAAAGCATTGCAAAGGTGCATACAGCTTTTTGAAAATCGTTCAGACTGGCGTAATTAGCCGCAGGACCCACCTCATTCAATCCGGGACCTGCATTATTAAAGCAAGCGATGATGGCAGAAAAGGCGCTTATAAAGTCCAGTCCACTCAACAGCAACGCGAACACCAAAATAACGATACTAATGAAATACAGGAAAATGAATCCGGTCACCGAAGTAATAATATTATTACTGACGATCATGTCACCGATTTTCATTGGCTTGACAGCAAAAGGATGAATGAATTTAAACATCTCCAGACGTGCCTGCTTTATCAGAATGATAGTTCGAATCATACGAATACCGCCGCCTGTAGAGCCGGAAGAGGCGGAAAGACAACTCAGGAACAGCATCCACATCGGTACAAAAATAGGCCATTGATTGAAATCCTGGTTGGCATAGCCGCAGTCAGTGGCGATGGTAACTAGGTTAAACGTTGCGTAGCGCAAGGCGGTAAAAAAATCCGGATAGGTGCCCGCATGCCACAATACCAATGCCGCTAAAACACAACTTCCCAGGACCAGCGTGAGAAAAGCTCTAGCCTCTCTATCATCAATATAAGGGTTGAATGAATGCTTTCGAAGTGCTACGAAGTGGGTGGCAAAATTGATGGCCGCCAGTAATTGGAAGATTGTTAGTACCATCTCGATAGACAGCGAATCGAAAAAACCGATACTGTTGTCGTGCGTAGAAAATCCGCCTAGACTCATCGCAGAGAACGCATGGCAGATGGCATCGAACCAATTCATCCCGGCCAGATGCAAAGCGATGATGCAAGCTAAAGAAATACCCGCATAAACCAGCCATAAGGCTTTCGCCGTTTGTGCAATGCGCGGCGGCAAATCGGACTCCTTGACCGTTCCCGGCGATTCGGATTTGTACAACTGCATACCGCCGATGCCCAGGATAGGCAAAATGGCTACCGCGAAAATAATGATGCCCATCCCGGCTATCCAGTTTAACTCGTGCCGCCAGAGGTTAATCGACATCGGCAACTGATCTATACCAGTAAAGATCGTTGCGCCTGTGGTGGTTAAACCGGAAACAGTCTCAAAATAAGCATCATTAAAGCTGAGTGTTGGCATGTAAATCATCAGCGGTATCGTGCAAAACACCGGCGTTAAAGACCAGGTAATTGCTACTAATAAAAAACCTGCTTGCCGCGATAGTTTTTTGGGTCTGCGCAACGTCGGGAAAAACATCAACGCGCCTAACAACAAGGTGATCCAGGTACCTTCGAAAAAAGCGGTAGAAGCACCGTCATCGGCTATTTTTGAGGTAATCAGGCAAGTGGCCATCAGGCCGCTAAAGCCCATCGTGACCAGGCCGAAGATATGGATGATAGTAAGAATGACGTTCATGGAATCAGGTTCAAGACTCAAGACTCAAGGTTCAAAGTTGTTGATGCGGGTTCGCGTTGAAACTTGCACCTGTTTTTATCAAATACGTTGAAAGGTTTGTTCGATGTTGGTAACCAGTTTTTTATCCATCGCGAACATCACCACATGATCGCCTTCATCAAATACCGTGTCGTGATGGATCGAAATGACCTGGCTGTTGCGAATCAATGCACCCATCACAATACCTTCTGGAAAATTGATCGTATCAACCCGGTGGCCAACGACGGAATAAGCTCCGCTGCTATGGTGGGCAATGGCCTCGATGGCTTCGGCAGTGCCGCCGCAAAGGGAGGTAACCTGTGCCACATCACCGCGGCGCACATGCTTTAAAATACTGCCCAGCGTTTCCTGATTAGGCAACACGGTGACATCAATGCCGGTACCAGGCAGTAATTTAGTATACGAAATATGATTAAGCAGACAGATTGTTTTTCGTGCCCCCAGGCTTTTCGCCAAAGAAGCGGAGATAATGTTGACACCATCGTTATTGGTAATCGCACAAAACAAATCAGCGCTATCAACAGACTCATCCAGCAACAGCGATTCATCGGCGCAATCGCCCAAAAGAACCACCGTATTATGAAGATCATTGGCGATTTTTTTTGCGCGGACTGGCTTATTTTCAATGATTTTCACCTGATGATCAGCTTCCAAAGCAAGCGCCAGGCGTTTACCGATATGGCCTCCGCCAGCAATCATAATGCGCTTTAACGGGGCCTCTAATTTGTTCAGTTCTTTCAATACCCGCCGCACCTCTTTGCGAGGCGCCACCATAAACACTTCATCGCCGGTTTCAATCACTGCTTCTCCGCTCACGCACAGAGGCCTACCCTGCCTGAAAATAGCCACTACGCGCGTTTTGCCATCGGCCAAACGCTCTTTCAGTGTTTTGATTTTTTTACCCGTTAAAAACCCGTCCGACACCACTTTAACCGAAAACAGCCGCACCAGGCCGCCTGCGAAATCGGAAATATGTAAAACCCCTGGAAACTCAATTAAATTACGAATAGACTCCATGACGATCTGTTCCGGGCTGATAATAATATCCACAGGGATACCATTCGGACCAAATAATTTTGGATTTTTCAGATAATCGATGGCCCGCACCCGTGCAATCGTTTTCGGGCGGGTATAAAGTGTATTAATGATCATACATGCCAACATGTTGGTCTCATCACTATCGGTTACCGCTATCACCATGTCACAATTGTCCACTCCAGCCTGCTCCAGAACACTGGGATGTGCTGCATTACCGGTTACTGTGGCAATATCAAAACGTTCTTTTAAAGCATCCAGAAGTTCCTGTTTGAAATCAATAACGACAATATCGTTCTCTTCACTCGCAAACGCTCCAGCAACTGACGAACCGGTAATACCTGCCCCTAGAATAAGTATTTTCATAAACAATATACGGAATTAAACAGTAATGATTTGCGCCATAATATGACACGAAACAGTATATTTTACGTGAATAACAGTTATTTCACACTTAAAAGCAGCTGCCATAATCCAGTAATAACTCCTCGCACCCGAAAAACACGCGCGGATAGTCTATGCGTATCAATAATTTCAGTCCAAATTCAAAAAATACACCGAATGTCAGCAAGCGAGCGCATGAAGTCCAGAACACCCACTTTAGTGCAACACTGCCATTCCATGCAGCAAACAGATAATTGTCAAAGGATTGCTTTTGTGAATTTTCCGCAGGTGGCGGCGAACTTATAAACTGAAACCTGAAAAATGATGGATCTGTTGTTATTCCCAGCCCTGCACTTCAGCACGAAATGCATTAATTCATTGCAGAATTGCCGCTTTTTTGAAGTTAAATCATGATAACCGAGGTCACATGATAACCAGGGTAATCTTAATTGTGAATTGAATTTAAATTTACTCTGATCCAACTCTTAGTCTGGGCTGGCATAAGGAGGTCCATCATAGCAAGCGATGCACTTTGTTTGTACCACGGCGCAAACGTATAATAGTTTTATTTTATCCGGCTTTTTTGATGTCCTTTCTCGATCTTGTTAAACAACTCACTCAACAGCTACCGCTTTGTCTCAATCAGGACAGGCAGGTATTAAAACGGCAGTTAGACCGATTACGTAGTGAAAGTCAGAAAGGCAAAAACCCGGCAGAGCAGCTCAACGCTCTGACAAGCCGTATTGAAAAATCGGTTGCTGCGAGAAGCCAGCGCCTCGCCAGCATCCCCCCACTGAATTTCCCGGATTTACCCGTCACCGGTAAAAAAGATGATATTGCCAAACTGATACAGGAAAATCAGGTAGTGATTGTATGCGGTGAAACGGGTTCAGGTAAAACCACACAGTTACCCAAGATTTGTTTGTCTATCGGCCGAGGAGCTGCTGGATTTATTGGCCACACACAGCCCAGACGGATCGCAGCGCGTACTGTTGCCGATCGTATCGCCGAAGAACTCGGTGAGAGAATCGGCAAATCGGTCGGTTACAAAATTCGTTTCAATGATAAAACGCACGCGGATTCATTAGTAAAATTAATGACTGACGGTATTTTGCTGGCGGAATCGCAAAATGATCCCTATTTGAATCAATACGACACTATCATTATTGATGAGGCGCATGAACGCAGTTTAAACATTGATTTTCTGCTGGGTTATTTGAAGTGGCTGTTGCCAAAACGCCCCGATTTAAAGCTGATCATTACCTCGGCAACGATCGATCCGGAGCGGTTTTCCACACATTTTAACAATGCACCGATTATTGAAGTGTCCGGGCGGACTTATCCGGTCGAGATTCGTTATCGCCCAATCGAGCAAAAAGAGGAAGACGATGAGACCAGCGCCGATTTACAAAACGCAATACTCGATGCCGTTGATGAACTGTACCGGGATTTACGCGGCGATATACTGATTTTTCTCAGTGGTGAACGGGAAATCAGGGAAACTGCCGATTCCTTGAAAAAACATCATCCCACGCAATATGAAATCCTGCCGCTGTATTCAAAGCTCAGTGTCAGCGAACAAGAGCGGGTTTTCAAGCCCAAGGGTGGAAAAATACGCATCGTGCTGGCAACCAATGTCGCGGAAACGTCTTTGACTGTTCCGGGCATACGCTGTGTAATCGATACCGGCCATGCGCGCATCAGCCGCTACAGCCATCGCAGTAAAATCCAGCGTTTGCCGATTGAGCGTATCTCACAATCCAGCGCGAATCAAAGGGCAGGTCGGTGCGGTCGTGTTGCCGAAGGTGTTTGTATCCGGCTGTATTCCCATGATGATTATCTGGCCAGACCGGAATTTACCGAGCCGGAAATCATGCGCACCAATTTGTCCGCCGTCATTTTGCAGATGACGACTTTAAATCTGGGCGATATTGAAGACTTCCCGTTTCTGGAACCGCCTGAAGACAAGATGATTCGGGATGGTAAAAATGTGCTGCATGAAGTCAACGCGCTCGATAAATCCGGGAAGCTGACAGAAACAGGCAAACAGTTAGCCAAATTTCCGACCGACCCCAAACTTGCGCGTATGCTGCTCGCCGCCGGCCATGAACATTGTTTAACCGAAGTCGCCATTATCGTGTCAGCGTTAAGCGTGCAGGATCCGCGCGAAAAACCAGCCGATAAAATGCAGCAAGCCGATGCCAAACATGCGGCGTTTCGTCATCCGGAATCCGACTTTTTAACGCTGTTAAATATCTGGAATATCTTTGAGGAACAGAAAAAACACCTGTCCAACAGCAAATTACGCAAATATTGCACCGATAATTTCCTGTCTTATATAAGCATGCGGGAATGGTTTGATATACACGCGCAAATTATGCAGGTGATTAAAGGCGATTTAAAAATGCACCCGAACACTGATGATGCCGGTTATGACCAATCCGCCGGGAGCGGATTGGCACGCACAGCGCTCGAAGAGGAACGGGCAGGGACAGCCCGTTATGAAAAAATTCACCGCGCCTTGTTAACGGGTCTGTTATCGAATATCGGTTTTCGGCATGAACAATACGAATATCTGGGCGCACGCGGTTTGAAATTCTTTATTTTTCCGGGTTCGGGTCTGCACAAAATAAAACCCAAGTGGATTATGGCGGCGGAGCAGGTTGAAACCAGTAAGGTTTATGCGCGTAATGTCGCCAGAATTGAACCGGAATGGATAGAGCAATGCGCCGCGCATCTGGTCAAGCATAACTATTTTGATCCGCATTGGGAAAAGAAAAGCGCGCGTTGCATGGTCTCCGAACGCACTTTGTTGTACGGCTTGACGCTGCAAGCGGGGCGCAAGATTCCCTATGACCATGTCGATCCCAAAGCCGCCAGAGAGATTTTTATCCGCTCGGCTCTGGTCGATCATGATTATCACAGCAATGCGCCGTTTTATGTCGCCAACCAGAAACTGCTCGAAGAAGTGGGCATGATTCAGCATAAAGGCCGAAGGGTTGATCTGGTTGAAGATGAACAATGGCTTTATCAATACTACGATAACAAACTGCCGCCCGAAATCGTCAGCGGTGTTACCCTGGATACCTGGCGTAAAACAGCGGAAAGAGCCAATCCCAAAATCCTGTTTTTAACCAAAGAGGATTTAACGCGTGAACAGGAGGAAAACTATGTCAATGAATGGGATTTTCCGGACACGTTCCCACGCGGGAGCATGGGAACGAGAGTCAATCTGACCATTCCGCTGCAATACCGCTTTGAACCGGGCCATGATGAGGACGGGGTGACGGCAATCATTCCTGTGCATCAATTAAACCAGGTATCCCAGGCTCCTTTTGATTGGCTCGTGCCCGGCCTTTTGGAGGAAAAATGTATTGCCTTGATTAAATCCCTGCCCAAGCAAATCCGGAAACATTTTGTACCCGTTCCCGAAACGGTCAGGCAGTGTCTTGAAATCGAACCCGATTTTAAGGGCATGTTGCAGGAATGGTTAGGCAATAGGCTACGGAAATTGACTGGTGAAGCGATTCCGCTGAATGCCTGGAACATTGAGGGCTTAACCGATCATTTGAAAATGAATTTCAGAGTTGTCGACGATCAGGGCAAACTGCTTGATTACGGCAGGGATTTAAAAAAATTACAGCTTAAATTTACCGCCAAAGCCGAGGACAGTTTTGACCAGATCGCCGCCGATGAGTTGAATTATACCGGCTGTATTAAATGGGCATTTGATGATCTGCCCGCTACTTATCAATTTATCCAGAAAGGGCAAACCTTTGTCGGCTTCCCGGCAATCATTGATGAGGGCGATGCCGTCGGTGTGCGTATTTTTGACACAGGACAGAAAGCCGCGATGCAGCACCAGGCTGGCTTGATGCGTCTGTTTCAGTTGCAATTGCGCAAGGAATGCACCTATTTCATCAAAAACATGCCGCAGTCGGCAACGGCGGAATTAACCTACAATCGCTTGTCAAAGCATCCCGTTATATCGACGTTTTCCAGCCGAAATATGGGTGCGAGTGCATCGTATAAAGAAGATATGTTGTATTTAATTCTTTACAGCGTATTTGTCGAGGGCAGGACCATACGCACCCAGCAGGCGTTTGAGCAAAGTTTGCAGCAACACAAACCGGAGTTGATTGGCATTGCGAATGAAGCAGGAAAAATCGCCCTGGAGATCATGGAGCTTTATGGCGTAATAAAAAAGTGCATGGAATGCACCCTGCATGCCAATGATCCGCTGGCAAAAGATATTAGTGAGCAATTGGGCTTGCTCATTTATGCAGGCTTTATCCGCAATACGCCTTACCAGCAGCTTAAAGCCATCCCGCGCTATCTTAAGGCCATACAATATCGCCTTGATAAATTTGATAAAAATTTGCAAAAAATCCTGGAAGTCAGTCGTTATTCAACACGTTTCTGGAAAGATATAGAAAAAAAAGCAAAAAAAGACATAGTCATTCCGGAGCAGGATCCGTTCCGCTGGGCGCTTGAAGAGTTCAGGGTTTCGTTGTTTGCACAGCAGCTTAAAACCGCTTACCCGGTTTCTGCAAAACGCATGGATAAAATCTGGGATGAACGAGGCTAGGATTTTTATTAAGTGCACAAAATAGTTTTGTGTTACCAGTACTTGTACACAGCAAAAATCAATGAGTTAGAATAACTTTGATTAGAACCGGTTGAAAATTAACAATATATTATATGTCTTTGAATTTTAATATAATTATTGGTTTGTCGTGTTGCTGTACAATTTAACATAACTGTAATAAAAACCATAGCTAAGAGCTGAAAATAACAATCAATCAACAGAGTTATCCACAGAATTTGTGTATAAATATTAGCCAGGCGTTTTTTTATTTTTTTTATTTATAACAATACATTAAGAGTCTTACTTTGATATAAAAAAAACCAATAAAATTGAACGAATTGCCAGTCTTTGTTTATCATTCCAATATAATCTACAGGTTTTCCTATATTTTAATCAGGTTATTAGGTTAAAATAGTCGGCTTTCCAAGCTGGACGAGTGAGCGGCGATGGTGGCTTTTAACGCGCTTCCTCACTTGGCTTTGATCTGTCTGCAAGTATCCGACGGGATTCATCCAAACCGATGGCTTCATAGTCACTGCGGTCTAAGGTATGGCTGCGGTTGGTATGTAGTTGATAATGCCCCAGTATGAACTCTCTGTAGGGATTCATTGTTTGAACCTTTACAGAGGGTAGTCACCTAAAAAGTTTTTTATGCCCAACTTTAGAGTAAAAACATGACAGATTTATCGCTTTACAGAAACATAGGTATTTTCGCGCACGTCGATGCGGGTAAGACTACGACTACCGAACGAATTTTAAAACTCACCGGTAAAATTCATAAAATCGGCGAAGTGCATGACGGCGCCGCAACCACAGATTTCATGGAACAGGAGCAGGAGCGCGGTATTACCATTCAGTCTGCGGCAACAACCTGTTTCTGGAAAGATCATCGTTTTAATATCATCGACACCCCTGGTCACGTTGATTTCACTATCGAAGTTTATCGATCTCTGAAAGTGCTGGACGGCGGCATCGGCGTTTTCTGCGGTTCAGGCGGCGTAGAACCTCAATCAGAAACCAACTGGCGTTATGCGAATGACTCTGAAGTTGCCCGAGTTATCTACATCAACAAGCTGGATCGTATCGGCGCTAATTTCTACCGTGTGGTCAAGCAAGTTGAGGAGGTCCTCGGCGCTCATCCGCTGGTAATGACGCTGCCTATTGGCACTGAAGACAAGTTTTCCGGCGTGGTTGATATACTGACTCGCAAAGCTTGGATATGGGATGATTCAGGAGACCCGTTAAATTACACAATTCAAGACGTTCCTGCCGGAATGGTGGCTGATGTCGAAAAATGGCGCGAAAAATTGATCGATGAAGTCGCTGATCAATATGACGACGTCATGGAAAAATATCTTGAAGGTGAAGAGCCCGATATTGACACGATCAAGCGTTGTATCCGTAAGGGTACGATTAATCTCGATTTCTTTCCGACTTACTGTGGCTCGTCTTTCAAGAACAAAGGCGTACAGTTGGTGCTTGACGGTGTTGTTGATTACTTGCCCAATCCAACCGAAGTTAAACCACAGCCCGAAGTGGATCTTGAAGGTCACCCAACTGGTAAATTCGCAATCGTTGATGCCAATAAACCGCTGCGCGCCCTGGCATTTAAAATTATGGACGACCGTTTTGGCGCGTTGACCTTCTTGCGACTTTATTCCGGCAAGCTGGAAAAAGGTACTTCAGTACTCAATACATTTACCGGCAAAACCGAGCGTATCGGTCGTATTGTTGAAATGCATGCCGATGCTCGCGCAGAACTGGATTCTGCACAAGCTGGTGATATTGTTGCGGTGCTTGGCATGAAGAATGTACAAACGGGCCATACACTCTGCGATCCAAAGTTCCCTGCAACCCTGGAACCGATGGTTTTCCCTGATCCTGTTATTTCGCTGGCCATTACGCCTAAAGATAAAGGCGCGTCTGAAAAAATGGGCATCGCGCTGGGTAAAATGATTCAGGAAGATCCTTCTTTCCACGTTGAAACCGATGAAGACAGTGGCGAAACCATCCTTAAAGGCATGGGCGAGCTGCATCTTGATATTAAAGTTGACATTCTGAGACGTACACACGGTGTTGATGTTATCGTCGGTAAGCCACAGGTTGCCTACCGCGAAACCATTACCAAACGCGTTGAAGATGAATACACCCACAAGAAACAATCAGGCGGTTCAGGTCAATACGCTAAAATCAACTATACCATTGAGCCAGGTGAACCTGGAAGCGGCTTTGCCTTTGAATCGGCGGTTACCGGTGGTAATGTGCCGAAAGAATACTGGCCGGCGGTCGAAAAGGGTTTCAAAAACATGCTGGACAAAGGTGTATTGGCAGGCTTCCCTTGCCTGGACTTTAAAGTTGTTTTAACCGACGGCGCATTCCACGCAGTAGACTCGTCTGCTCTAGCGTTTGAAATTGCTGCAAAAGCGGCGTTCCGTCAGTCGATTCCAAAAGCAGGCCCGCAATTGATCGAACCTATTATGAAAGTTGACACTTTCACCCCGGAAGCGCATGTCGGCGATGTTATCGGTGATCTTAACAGACGTCGCGGCATGATTAAGTCACAAGATCCGGGTGCAACAGGAGTTCGTGTTAAAGCAGATGTTCCATTGAGCGAAATGTTTGGTTATATCGGTGATTTACGCACCATGACTTCTGGTCGTGGCCAGTTCTCCATGGAATTCTCGCACTATTTGCCATGCCCGAAAAACGTTGCTGAAGAAGTAATAAAAGAAGTCAACGAACGTAATAAAAAGAAGTAATCTTTCGATAGACATACTGCACCCACATTTATAATATTTGCAAGTACCTCGATTGGTTTGTCATTAAAACTTAATCATTTTGTCATTTTATGTTCATAGAACCGACACGAAACTGACACCTTTACTGATTATCGTAACCACATCTTTTAGTAAGTTATGTGGTTACCCATGAAAAAAACAGATGCAAGCAAATCGAGTAAAAAACTGGATTGTTTTATAGCGGACTCAGAGGTGTTAATAAAGGAAGCCCAAGCCCTCCGATACCATGTCTTTGCCAAAGAAATGGGCGCTAAACTTAAAACCGAATCCGAAGGCCTGGATTATGATGAAGTCGATTGCTATTGCGATCATTTAATTGTGTATGACAATGTCAGTAAAAAAATAGTTGGATACACGCGCCTGCTCAATCAATATCAGGCAAAACAACTGGGTCGATTTTATTCACAGCATGAATTCAACCTGGATCAAGTCCTGACATTGCCAGGCCGTTTTCTGGAAATAGGCAGAACCTGTGTTGATCCCGATTATCGCGGCGGCGCGGTTTTAACAACATTGTGGTCGGCATTAGTGCAATACGCGTTAGAAGGGGAGTTTAATTATTTACTGGGCTGCGCCAGTATCACCCCAGGCCCCAGAGGGTTTGCCATCGATGCCGTTTATCGAAACATCGATGCCAAAAATATTGCGCCGGCTTCGATGCAGGTTAAACCCGGCATTCCGGTACCAGACGCCCTCAGGTGTCAACGCGATGAATCGGGAATTCCACCTTTACTCAAGGCTTACCTACGTTTCGGCGCACTGGTTTGCGGTGAACCTTATTGGGATGAAGACTTTAACTGCATGGATTTATTCATCTTGTTGCCGTTGGATCAATTGAAAGATCGCTACAGTAAACACTATATGAGAGGCTATCAGACAAATAATGAGATTGAAATTGCAGCTGTTCTATAAACTTTTCCTCATTATTCTGCTGTTTAGCTATGGTTTAATTATCGCCGCCGGTATTTTCCCCGCAGTCAATCTTGTATTCCCGCCGGGTGGCGCGAAGCGCAAGCGAGATACGCTCAAAACCCACTGGCTGGGAATATTCTGCGCCATTGTTAATCTGCATGTCATCAAAGAGGGAGAATACTCAAGACAAAGCGCTCTCTTGGTGAGTAATCACATATCCTGGCTGGATATTATTGTTATCGGTCAGTATTTACCCGCTAGTTTCGTCGCCAAGAGCGACATTTTAAGCTGGCCGGTAATCGGTTATCTTGCCAGACAGGGGGGCACGATTTTTATCCACAGGGGCAATAAAAAGCATATTAAAACTACGGCTGAAAAAATGCTCTGGTTGTTAAAACAAAACAGCAATATTATTGCTTTTCCTGAAGGTACGACCACTAACGGCGATGATGTTCTAAATTTTCATGCGTCTTTATTTCAGCCCGCTGTATTAACCAGGTCACCGATTCAACCTGTAGCGATTCAATACCTGGGTGCAGCCAGGGAACAGGCCCCTTTTGTCGGTGACGATGATTTTATTCCGCATTTGATCAGGATGCTGAGTCTGGATAAAATTGAAGTACGCCTTGACTTTCTTCCTGTAATTAACAGTTCTGGCAGGGACCGCCATTCAATTAGCATCGAGGCAAGAAATCGGATATTGGAAAAAATATCGAATGATTGTTTAGCCGGCTTTCCATGCCCCATGCGGGAAATCCTGTGAAATAGCTTCAGCATTCCGCGACGCCGAATCGCTGCCCATCAGACTTATGGTCAGGGTTGAAGTCTCTTTTACCATGGCTTGCCCCGGAATAACCACTGAATACCAAGGCAAAGCCGAGGGGGTTGGATAGGCTTTGATACTCAAATTAAAACAACATTTTAGCAATCCACTGCTTTTTGTGAAACCATCTTGCAAATTGAAATTAAGCCGGATTGAGCAAGTCCAGGACAGCTTGTGCCTGCTCGGCCGCTTCACGGCCTAAATTGGTCAGATAACCACCGTCTTTCTGTGAAATCAACCCCTTTTCGTGCAAACGTAGTGTTGCGGCAATAATTGCAGGTGCCGCTGTTTTATGTACCTTAATTCCTTCAAGGGTAGTGTTCAGGTTGAAGCGAACCAAAATGTTTAGTTCATCCACAATGTCTGGGGTAAATGGCATAGTAAATCCTTATGATTATTTAGCAGGGTTCATAGCATAAAGCCATTTTTACAGAAGAAGTATCTTTTTTTTCGGGAAAGCGCTTGATAAGGTCAAAGATTTTGCAACTTGACATTTTTCATCCCTTCAATTCCCTTGCTGGCGGCAAGCCAGGCAACCCATAGGCGCTTCATGAAATTCCCGGGAATTCGAAGTTGTCCATGGATTTGCGGATTCATCTGCGTAATATGAATGAGTTCGCCCTAAATGGCTCTTCTACTTGCTTTCAACTAACAGGCTATTTATTGAGTAATTCGTTATAATTAACTCTTTTTGTACGTAACAGGCCGCTATAAGCAGTTATCGTTTTCATGTCGTCATCAAACACTATTTATTGCAATTACTCGACTTTTAATTCAATAGAACAACGGAGAAAATCGCGTCTTGTTGCGGGTTTGCTGTTGGCTGTAGTTGCGATGCTGCATATGACATTAGCTCTGTATTTATCAAATATACCTAAAACGAAGCAAAAAAAACCAGCTGTCGTCATGGAAGTAGTGTTGTTCCCAAACCCTGAACCGATTGTAAAACAAGCGGTAAAAGAACCACCGCCCGCATCATCGCCTGTCAAAAAAAAATCCATAAAACCCAAACCCGTCGTAAAACCACCTGAACCGATTAAAAAACCGGTCGTGGTAAAAAAACCTGCGTCCGCCCCTAAGCCACAGCCGACGATAAAAAAAGCCATACCCGTGCCAAAATTTGAGCCTGCGCCAACTTCTCCACCCGCGCCCCCAATTGTTGCTGCGCCGGCACCCCCTGCCGCATCTTCAGCTTCATCAAATTCACGCGCCAAGGCTGAATCCACAGAAACAAGTGGACAAGAACATGCTGGAGGCAAAACTGTTGTTTCAGGTGTTGTACCCTTGGTTCGTATACCGCCAAAATATCCTTCTCGCGCTGTTAACCGGCATATTGAAGGTTGGGTAAAAGTTGAATTTACCATTCAGACTGACGGTTCAGTTGATGATGCTGTCGTCATAGGATCAGAACCCGAAACTATTTTTGATGATGCTGCACTTACTGCCATTAGCAAATGGAAATTTAAAGAAAAAATTGTTAACGGCGTCGCTATACCACAACGCGCCGTGCAAAGGTTACAATTCAAACTCGAACACTAACTTTTCAAAAAAATTTATACAAGTATAATGACCGAATGCCCATGAATATCGCCCCCAATTTTATTATTGATGCCACGCTTTACACGTTGCTGGTTTTTTCAGTCACGACGTGGACGCTAATTTTTTTCAAAATCTGGCAATTTATTAACAACAGCCGCTGCAATGAACGTTTTGAAAGCGCGTTCTGGAGTTTGCCTGATTTAAAACAAATCGAAACATTACCTCCTGAATTAGCCAAAGGCTCGCAAGCACGACTTGCTTATGAAGGTTTAACGTGGCTTGAGGAGCATCAATGTTCAGCAGGAAAAATGCTTAAACACTGCGGCGAACCAGCAGAATTATTAGAACAAGCCTTGCGGGTCCAATTGCAACACGAACAACACACAATGGAAAGCGGCTTAACGCTGTTGGCAAGTATCGGCAGCACTGCGCCATTTGTCGGATTATTTGGTACAGTTTTGGGTATTATGCACGCAATGCACGATATTACCGAAAGCGGTTCAACGAGTTTAGACGTTGTTGCAGGCCCTATTGGTGATGCATTAGTCGCAACAGCGATTGGTATTGCCGTCGCAGTGCCGGCTGTTTTGGCCTATAATTTTTTTCTCCGCCGCATGAAAATACAACGCACACGCCTGGAAAATTTTGTCACGAGTTTCTTATCAGTTGCTTTAGACTCTAAAAAAGAGCAGGCATAACTTATGGCATTTAAACCTCAATCCGAAGATGAAAATGCGATGAGCGAAATCAACGTCACGCCATTAGTGGACGTGATGCTGGTGCTGGTGATTATTTTACTGATTACCGCGCCGCTCGTTACACAATCGGTTCATGTCAAGTTACCGAAAACCGTCGAAACAAGCGCTGATATCCATCAACAACCGTTGCAACTCGATATTGACGCGCAAGGCGCAATTAGTATTAATAAAAATCCAATAGCTGATCTGGCCGCGCTTGAAATCGCCTTAAAAGCCGAATTGGCGAAAAATCCGGAAATTGGTGTGCATTTATACGCTGATCAAACCGTAGTTTATGCCAAAGTCGCAGAAGTGATAACAACGGCACACCACGCAGGCATATCAAAATTAGCGTTCGTAACACTGGAACAGTAACAATTAGTTGGACTGGCATATAGCAAGTTAAACTAATCGGCCCCAACCTGGCAAAAACAACATCAGGAATTAGCATGGAACACATTACCCAATTTATTAATATTTTTATACACCTGGATAAATATCTCAGCGAGATTATTCAAAACTATGGACATGTAACGTACATAATATTATTTATTATTATTTTCTGTGAAACAGGGTTAGTGGTATTACCTTTTTTACCGGGGGATTCCTTGCTTTTTGCAGCGGGTGCTTTTGCTGCAAATGGCGACATGAGTATTGGAATTTTATATGTGATTTTATGTATTGCTGCGGTAGGAGGCGATTCAGTCAATTATGAAATTGGAAGTTTTTTTGGTCCCAAAATAGCTAAACAGGAAAAAACTAGGTTTTTGAATAAAGAACATGTTGAACGTACTCATAAATTCTATGAAAAATATGGCGCTAAAACGATTATAATTGCCCGATTTGTTCCTATTATTCGTACCTTTGCCCCGTTTGTCGCAGGTATAGGCGATATGGGTTATAAAAAGTTTCTTCACTACAATGTTATTGGCGGAGTTTCCTGGATTTCTATTTGCTTGTTTGGAGGCTACTTATTTGGCAATATACCGGTAGTGAAACATAATTTCACTATTGTAATTTTAGCTATTGTTATAATCTCAATAATGCCAGCTTTAATAGAGTACATGCGGCATAAGTATTATTCAAAAGCGAGTTAATAATGTAAAACCGCCACAGATTCACAGATTAAACTTATTTAAAATCTGTGAATCTGTGGCGGTTTATTATTTGTAAGTTATCTAATATAAAATGTTTCGGTTACAGCTCGATACGAATTCCGAGTTCCACAACCCGGTCAACAGGTATTTTAAAAAAATCAATCGCACTGGAAGAATTGTGAAATAAAAACCTGAACAATGCCCTGCGCCATTTCGGCATTGGGCTTTTGTTACGAAAAGATACTTGTTCGCTGCCTATGAAAAAAGATGCATTTTTTGGATTAATATCCAGGCCTTGTTGCATGCATAATTCCAATGCGCGGCGTACGTCGGCGGTTTGCTTGAAACCGTAATAGAGTTTTACCCGGTAAAAATTCCGGTTTTCACCGAAGGCCCTGATTTTGACCAGGTGCGCTTCGTCAACATAGGGTTCGTTCGTGGTAACAATGGTCAGCACAATAATTTGCTCATGCAATACGTGATTGTGTTCAAGGTTGTGCAACAGCACTTGAGGCACACCGTGCAAGCTTCTCGTCAAATAAATTGCAGTACCCGGTACCGTCACCAAATTACCACTTATTTTCCCCTCCAGGTCCTCGAATAATGTTCGTCTCTCATCCATATATTCTGAAAGTAACCTTCGTCCCTTGATCCATGTCGTCAATATTAGAAACAGTACTGTAGCTACGACCAGCGGGAGCCAACCGCCGGTAGGTATTTTCAGGCTATTGGAAGAAAAAAACAGAAAGTCTATGGCCAAAAACGTCGACAGGAAGGTCACGCTGGTAGCCTTTGTCCATTTCCATAACGCCTGGATGATGATAAATGCAAGTACAGTATCCACTATCATCGTACCGGTAACAGCAATACCGTAAGCTGATGCAAGAGCTGAAGATGACTGGAAACTGAGCACCAGAATGAATACCGATACCATCAACAGCCAGTTAACGGCGGGAACGTAGACTTGTCCCTTTTCTTCACCTGATGTATGCAAAATATTCATGCGCGGACAATAACCCAGTTGTATCGCCTGCCGCGTTACTGAAAAAGCACCCGAGATGACGGCCTGGGAGGCTATGACGGTCGCCAGTGTCGATAGAATCAGCAAAGGATACAGCGCCCAGGTTGGCGCGAGTAAATAGAAAGGATTTTGTATTGCATCGGGGTGGCCGATCAACAGAGCGCCTTGTCCGAAATAGTTGAGCAACAGCGCCGGAAACACGAAGCTGAACCAGGCGTAACGGATCGGTTTCAGTCCGAAGTGTCCCATATCGGCATACAACGCTTCGGCACCGGTGATCGCCAGCACCACCGCACCCATAATCAAAAATCCTTGCCAGCCTAACTCAAACAGCAAATGCACTGCATAATAAGGGTTAATCGCCATCAACACTTCCGGTTCATGGATGATGTTAATCACGCCCAGGACCGCAAGCAACCCGAACCAGAAACACATGACCGGCGAAAAGATTTTGCCCACCTTGCCGGTGCCTTTCGCTTGCAGAATAAACAGCCCGCCCAGCACCGTGATGGTAATCGGCAACACATAATCAGCTAATGATGGAGCAATAACTTGCAAGCCCTCGACGGCGCTAAGTACCGATATCGCTGGAGTAATTATGCTGTCGCCGAAAAATAGTGACGCACCCAATAAGCCGATAGTGACAATGAAGGCCATTTTTTCAGGATTATCTTTGGAACCATGCAACGCAAGAGCCATTAGCGCGATAATGCCACCTTCGCCCTTGTTATCGGCACGCATGATGAAAATAGCGTATTTGATGGTTACAACCATCGTTATTGCCCAAAAAATCAGAGACAAGACACCTAACACATGCATTTTATCAATCGTCAAACCGCCGTGAAATACTTCCTTGATTGCATAAAGCGGGCTGGTGCCGATGTCGCCAAACACAACGCCGATGGCGCCCAACGCTAAACCTGCCAGTTGTTCTTTGGATTGATTTTTTGAAGGTGAAGGCATTACCGTAACTGACCTGTATTTTTTATAAATTTATAAGAAAAATCGTACGGCATGATTTCGTCCAATAACTCCTCGGATAAAGAAATTAGGCATATTATTTCTTCATTATTTCAAGATAACACCGCTTGACATGCACAACTGGCTAGCTTAAAAATAACCTGGAATTTATCCAGAAATGAACGGCAATACTGGCGAAATAGCCCAGCAAAATAATAGGCATCCAGCGCATGTGGTATGCGAAAGTATAGCCTTCCTTGATCTGGCCGAGCAATCCGACTCCGGGCGCAGATCCTATTGCCAGCAGGCTGCCGCCCACACCGAGGGTTAAGGTCAACAGCAGCCATTGGCCAGGCGGAATATCGGGATGCATGCTCAATACGGCAAACATCAATGTGCCGTTATCAATAAACGCAGATGAAAGTCCGATCATAATATTGGCAACCGTGGGACTAATCTGCCCGAACAGAAAATGCGCAATGGCATCAAGATAGCCGATGAACCCCAGGGCTCCAATGATCATCATCGCGCCGTAAAAGAATAACAGCGTATCCCAATCCACATTGCCAACATTCTTGAATATGTCAAAATCCTGTTTGTTATTATTAGGGGGAGCTTCCACCTGGAAGAGCTTGTATACATGGGCAAAATCGCTTTTAACTTCATATGCCGTCCTCTTCAGATAAAAGCTGAAAAACTGTAATAAACCGAGCCCCGCCATCATGCCTGCGGCAGGCGGCAGTTCCAGAACGACGTTAGAAGAGACCGTAATAGCGAGTGTCACGACGAAAAGTAAAATAACCCGCTTGCTGCCACGACGAAGCCAAATGGAGCTGGTGGAAGCTGCCGGTGTTTCTTTGGGAACGAAAAAATGCATGACGGCTGCAGGCAACAGAAAATTGACCAGGCAGGGAACAGCCAGTGAGAAGAATTCATTGAAGTGCAGGATCTTATGTTGCCAGACGAACAGAGTAGAAATACCGCCGAGGGGACTAAACGAACCTCCGGCATTGGTCGCCACGACGATATTGACGCAAGCCAGGGCGACGAATTCTTTCTTATGTTTACCAACCGTAGCCGCAATAGTACCCATAAGAATACCTACCGCCAGACCGCTGATCACGGTAGAAAGCAGAAAGGCAAGAACTCCGGTAATCCAGAACAGTTGCCGGTAGCTGTATTGCCGGCCTAGCAGCCAAATCCTGAGCCCATCGAAAATGCCGCGTTCGGCCATGGCGTTTATGTAAGTCATCGACACCAGGATAAACAAAAACAATTCGATATAAGCAAGCAGATTGCTTTCAAATGCGACTGCCGCAACTTTGGCTTCTCCGTGCAAGGCATAGTAGATACATATCGCAAACCACACGATCGCCGAACCCAGGACCATCGGTTTGGACTTGCGCAGTTCGATCACTTCTTCCGACATTGCGGCTACATAGGCCATAACGGTCACGGCTATAGAAAGATAGCCAATGATATGATGGGTTAAACTTAATGACTTGGGCGCGCTTAAAATTTCCGAAGCTTCGCCGGCAAAAGCCGAAGCAGCGGGTAAAAGCAATAACGCGAAGTTTAAAATCTTTAATAATTTGCTGATCATTTGATTTTATCCCTTAATAATGCCGAAAAAGGAGTTAAAAACGGAATAACTCTACGGAATATCTGAACATTACTCAATGCTGTTAATTGGATACTTTTCGATGCTGATTGATACAATACAGAAAGTACTCGAATAGTTACCACAAAAGTTTTAACAAGCCGCTAACTAATTCCACCTAAAGTCAGCCAATTTTCTGTGCTCAGCTTGCTTGCTGCTCAATATCTTTAGGGCGATCAATTGACCATAATTTCTCAAGCTGATAGAATTCGCGCGCCTGTGCTGTCATCGCATGGACAATCACATCCCCGAGATCCAGCAGAACCCAGTCCGAACCCAAATCACCTTCCAGCCCTAACGGTTTATAGCCTTTTTCCTTGACTTTTTCTGCTATGTAATCACATAGAGATTTTATATGACGATCAGACGTTCCTGTCACTACCACCATGTAATCGGTAAAGCTGGTTTTGCCCCGGACATCCAGTGTCGTTATTTTTTGCCCTTTGCGTTCATCCAGAACTTCCTGGACAATTTCCAATAACTCTTCTACTTGCATTAAATTTCCTGGTCCAAATAATGAGATTAATGTCTCTGGTAAAGCTTGTGTTGCCTGATATAGGCTATAACAGAATCGGGTAGTAAAAAACCCGGATTTTTTTGTTCTGCAATCATGTTCCTGATAGCCGTTGCCGAAATATCAAGTTGTGTGACTTGCTGAAAGTATAACTTACCCGCTACATTGTGTGCCAATTCAGTTATCCCGGCAGCCAGCCTGGCTTTAAAAAATTCATCGAGATTCTGTGTTTCAAAGCCCGGCCTGGTCATGACTACAATATGCGCAAAATCAAATAAATGCGGCCATTGATGCCAGGTCTTCAGATGATTGAAGGCATCACTGCCGATAAACAACAGCAATGGTTCGTCTTTGAATTCCTGCCGTACAGACTTCAGCGTATCCACCATATAAGACGTGCCATTCCGGTTTAATTCGCGGGCGTCAATAATTAACCCAGGCTGATTTTTGATGGCCAGTTCCAGCATGTGCAAGCGCATTAAGGCTGTTGCCGCGGGTTGTTCTCGATGGGGTGGTTGTGCACTGGGGATTAACCGGATTTCTGTCAGCCCGAAAATTTCTTTAACTTCAAGCGCTGAGCGTAAGTGCCCATAGTGGACTGGATCAAATGTACCGCCAAGGATACCAATCATCTATTGCCTGATATGGCCATCGCCCAAAACAATGTATTTTAATGAGGTCAGCCCTATTAAGCCGACGGGGCCGCGTGCGTGCAGTTTATCGGTACTGATGCCGATTTCTGCGCCCAAACCATATTCAAAGCCATCGGCAAAACGGGTTGAGGCGTTTACCATGACCGAACTGGAATCAACTTCGCGCAAAAAGCGTCTTGCCCGCGTGTAATCCTCGGTGACAATGGCTTCGGTATGGCTGGAGCCGTATTTATTGATATGCTCCATCGCTTCATCTATACCATTAACAATTTTGATGGATAAAATCGGTGCCAGATATTCAGTGTGCCAGTCTTCTTCACTTGCTCTTATGCACTTCGGAATCAAGGAGCAGGTTTTAAGGCAACCGCGTAATTCAACGCCTTTTTCGAGATACTTTTCAGCCAATTGCGGCAATACCTTTGCAGCAATGCTTTCGGCAACCAGCAAAGTCTCCATCGCATTACATACGCCATAACGATGGGTTTTGGCATTAATGGCAATCCTGACTGCTTTATCCAGATCGGCTTTATCATCGATATAAACATGACAAACACCATGAAGATGTTTAATGACAGGAATCGTAGCGTCTTTGGAAATACGTTCGATCAGGCCCTTGCCGCCGCGCGGCACGATAACATCAACATATTGCTGCAGGGTGATTAATTCGCCCACCGCAGCGCGATCCGCTGTTGCGACAATTTGCACAGCTTCCACAGGCAAACCGGCCGCCGCAAGTCCTTTGGCAATACATGATGCAATGGCCCGATTGGAATTGATAGCTTCCGAACCCCCTCTTAAAATACAGGCGTTGCCGGATTTAAGACACAGGGCCGCTGCATCGACAGTGACATTGGGACGGGATTCATAAATAATGCCGATTACACCTAACGGAACGCGCATTTGCCCGACTTGTATGCCGCTGGGTCTATAAACCAGATCGCTGATTTCACCGACCGGATCAGGCAAGGCGGCCACCTGTTTCAAGCCTTCAACCATCGCCTGAATACCGCTTGGTGTTATTGCCAGTCTGTCCAGTAAAGCCGCATCCAGACCATTTTGCTTGCCGGCATCCAAATCTTTTTGGTTTTCAGTTATCAGCAGTTCATGGCTGCTTTCAATGGCCTCTGCAATGTTCAACAAGGCCCGGTTTTTTTTACCCGAATCAGTCCGGCTGATTTCTCTTCCGGCTTTTCTGGCCTGCAGGCCTAGGCCTTGCATGTATTCTTTAATATCCACTGCGTTCTCACTAACTGGATTGAGTTAACTGTTTATTATATCGGTTAAACACAGTCATTAACAGGGTTTAAACGTATCAACTACCGGATAATAAACATATTTATAAGATTAGTAGCCATTGGATTCACTGGTTCCCAAGCGCCAGCGCAAGGAACCGCACGGATTACATCATATGCGTTTGCCGGGTAAATTACATAAAGTCGTCGTCCATATCATCAGTCAGTCTAAGCATGGTATTAAATCCACCTGCACCACATTTTTTAGTCAACATGTTTAATATTTTTTCAATGTCAGCAGGCGATTCATAAGGGCCGTTCATATAAAAAGGTTTACCCTCCTTACCATAGGTGTATTTCACTGGACACACGCCGGCATCAATAATGCCAAATATGTCGTTGGCATTTTTATAATCAGGATGTGGGGCAAAGCCAAGCTCTTTAGCGTAGTCAACCACACCGTCCAGTAGCTTTTTAGCACAGCTTTGATGCAGTTTTTCAAAGCCTCTGCCGCCTGTCGCCGACATTCTTACTTTAATTTTATGCTCATATTCACTTTCGGGCAGTACCGTAAACATGGCATCTTTGACACCCAGACAGAAGACATCGATAACAAAAGCGCTCATGGCAATATCGCCGTTAGGAAGTCGTCGTGTTACCACCAGTTCACCCAGGCCGGAAACAAACAAATCCTCCGGTATCAAACATTCGTGGATGGGGTAGCTTACATAAGGTTTAGCTTTTTTCATTGATTGCGTTGTTTTTTTAACCGTTACCCCTCTTTTTTGTTTTTTCTTTGCCAACTTTTTTTGTCGTTGTCGTTCTGATATTGCCATTGTTTTGCTCTCATTTACTTAGGTTTCGCTAGTTAGCTAGTTCCCAAGCTCCTGCTTGGGAATTCGGTATGGAAGCTCCAGCTTCCAGTCTTGCGAAGCTAGGGCTTGTGGTATACATCACCGCGCGATTGCCCTGACCGAAAAGCCGGAGCCTAGACTAAGCGCCGCTTCGGCGGACTTTCGAACGAATGTCTACTTGTGCACCGAAGGGCATGTTGTTTTTGCCGCCAACAAAGGACGGGCGGATGACGATCTGGTCGAAAGGCGCATCCACAATCGTTCGAGCTAGGGCCAGGCGGAAACCGATGTTGTCGTTACGGTTAGCGGGTTCGTTCCTGTTTCGGTTAGCGGAACGCACGTTCCTGCCGTTGTTGTTCCAGGAACCGCCGCGCAACACGCGGTTAGAGCCTTCGATCATCACCCGGCTCCATTTTCATACACGGACGGGTGCAATTGCAAGTCCCGTTGTCGCCAGCTTTGGCTCTCCGCCGGCAAAGTCGCGCCTAAAATTGCATCATAGGCGGACTGCAACTCCCGATCGGTCATATCGTTCCGCTCCCAGGCAGTCTCGTAACGCCGGCGCAAGAGGCGATAACGTCTTTGCTTGCGTTTTGTCAGCCGAACGGTGCCGGGGAAAATCCGGAAACCGCAATAGGTTAATCCACGAGAACTCCGGTTGATTTGGGGATTTCCCTGGTTCCCAAGCTCCAGCTTGGGAACCAGGCAAACCTGATATTGATTCTCCGTTTTATGTGCCCGTTTAAACCTAAAAACCGCAGTTGAACAAAAGCATAAAATCTGTAAGGCTTGTATTTTTTGAGTCGAGCCATGATTTTACCTCCCAAAGTTATTCACCCA
>JAQTMV010000023.1 GCA_028714175.1 Methylococcales bacterium | reverse complement strand
CAGCATTAACTTCGGTTTGCGCGACAACCATTGCCGGGTAATGTCTGATCTGGATGTGCCCGTAATCATTAAGTACCTGGTAATTGGGCTCGTCTGCCGAGCGTATGCCAAATACACTGCAACCGGCCAGGAATAAAGTGGTTAAAACAGTTGTCAATTTTTTCATTGGATGCCCTTAGTAGTTCCGATACGCCCTTTAGTTTTGTATCAGTGATTAGAGAAAAGGTCAAGGGCCTACTGTGCCCGATTAAACAATTATCGGCCCTTCAAGGTAATCGTTGATGCCTGGTCAGACTTTATCCAGGCTGTTTCGAGACCAAATGATCCTGGTTGTTTGTCCGCCACAAGGAAAGTCAATTTGCCTTATCTGTTCAGGACGTAACACAGGTTCGCCTGGAATAGGTCTGCCTCTGAAACTTGCGCAAAAACCCGCGAAGGGCAGGGTGATGATCTGCCAGTCGTGGGCATTGCTTTCAAATAGCGACTGGTAGGCTATGCCATCATACAGATCATCGGTTTTTACCCGGAATTGATAGGTTCGACCATCGCCTTTCACTTTGATGATGACGCCAGTACAACCATTAAGCTTGTAATTATTGGCACGCCTGTAATTATTGGCACGCCTGCGTATTGAGGCAAAACCACCGTCATTTTCCAGCGCTAGTTGTCCGCTAAAAATGGCAGTAGCTGTCGGTGATAGTTCAATACGGCTTTGCGAAATGCCGCCCATCACATCATCATTGATAGGAATCCAGCGCGGGACTTCCTTAATAACGCTAAATTCAATCAACATGTCGTCTCTTGCTGTTTAGTTATGGTATTTATAACCCTACCACGAAGGATACTAAGATCAAGAAGAAAAACATAAAACTATGTGTTCTTCGGTGTAAAAATGATTTCATTCATTACCAGTTACTGTAAACAGTATATCTCTGTAAAAATAGCCTGTTAGCGTATTATCGCAACCCAGTGTTCAAAGTGTGATGTTGTGGAGAGAGATGCAAATATGAAAAATAACCAGCCAACTATTGAACATCAACGCCTTGAGGCAGAACGTAAGGGTAAGGAAAGCTGGCAATTATGGAAGCCTATTTTTATCTGGATGCTACGCCTACTCACAGCTACCTGCATTACCGTTACAAGTACCCCCAAAGGCCATTTCCCTACTATCAACTGGTCCAAGAAAACTGCCGCCGTAATCGGCAAGAGCCACCCTTTCAACTGATAACCGCGGCGTTTTTTAACGAGAACCGCTATTTCGATATTGATGTCATCTATGCCAAAGGCAATCCTGAAACGATTCTGTGCCCTATTGCCGTAACCAATCGTGGGCTATTGTTCCGGTCTTGGCACTTATCGTCTGAATGGTCGTAAACCCGCGCAGTTGCTGTTTACAGAGAACGATAGCAACTCGGAGAAACTGTGGAATCAGCCAAACAAATCTCCTTGATGTAAAAGATGCTTTTCATCAAGCTGTTATTCACGGTGAACTACGGGTCGTCAATCCTGCCAAACAAGGCAGTAAAAGTTCGGCCTGGCATCAGCTTGTCATCGCCAAGAAGCAACTGGAATTGCTGTTGAATGAACGCTATATTCATCCTAACGGCCACCTGCCTGCCTATGAATTACTGGAATCAACAGCGTCAAGCTGCTTGAGTTTAAACCGCACTTTTAATCGCACCCGATCGCTTCTGCATCATTAAAATCAGTTTTGTTGCCAACTACATAGTTTTTGGCAAAGCGCGCATTCAGCATGATAACTTCATGGCCGAGCTTGATCAGTCCTCTGGTTCAGTGATGGGAACTTCCGCACGCTTCTATGCCAATGATACTGGTTGGATAGTTGGCAAAAAACGCCAGCAATTCATTGCGTTTAAGTTTCTTTTTTAGTGGTTTTCCATCCGCCAACAAAGTAAACAGATGAAAAATATTTTTTGCTATGTCTAAACCGATTACGCTATTGTTCATGTCAGACTCCTCATTACTCCGGTTAAAAAATTCTCGGTGCTTTTATAGCACCAAGGTGTGAGAGGAGTCCATACCATCACCCGATTGATAACGGTAATACTAAAACCACAGCGCTAAATATCAGCAAAATTTCCGATAATGTAGCTACTTATACTGCTTTTAAATGCATTATTTGAGTTTTTTTATTCTATAGTTGTCATAGTTCAAAATGGTTTAATGAAGAGGCCCATGATAAAATGCAAGCCTTTTTCAATCGACATTAATCGCGATACACTCTCTACGAGTGCTGATTCGCAAGCTAAGTTTTATTTTTATAAATTGTTCCTGAGAAAATTACCGTAATGAAAATACGTATTCACTTTGCTTGTTCACTGTTGTTGTCCGCTATGATGGGTAACGTTTATGCCATCACCTACAGGTTGCCGGAAGTGAGTGGCGATAGGGTTGTTGCTTCATCCCCGGGCGATACTGTGTCGATAACGGTAGATCATGACCAAACCCTACTGGATGTGGCTAGACAGTTTAATCTGGGACAAACAGAAATAGTGACCTTGAATCCCAAACTTGATCGCTGGCTTATTAAAAAAGGTACCGTTGTACGTTTACCCAATAGACGAATTTTACCTGATACACCTCATGAGGGTATAACTTTAAATATCGCTGAATATCGCATGTATTTTTACCCTCCGAATCAGCCAGGTGTTGTAACATCATACGCGCATGGCATAGGCCGACAAGATTGGAAAACCCCATTGGGCAAGACCAGCGTTGCCAGAAAAGTAAAAGATCCAGCATGGCATCCGCCCGAATCAATAAGACGCGAACACGCTGAGATGGGTGATCCTTTACCTGCTGTCGTGCCGCCCGGCCCCAATAATCCTTTGGGAGCTTACGCGCTGCATCTCAAACTTCCAGGGGAGTATCGTATACATGGCACTGACGTTGATAAAATTTATGGTATAGGTATGCAGATAACGCATGGTTGTGTGCGTATGTATCCTGAAGACATTGAGGCTTTATACAATTCCGTACCCATTGGAACACCGGTTTACATAGTCAAGCAACCGATCAAGGTTGGCTGGTTGAACAATACCTTGTATATCGAAGCCCACCCGGATCTGGAAGGTGAGGAAAAGACCCAGGATGAACGTTATGCGTTGGCTTTAGCGCTTATTCAAAAAGCCAATAATGGGGAACTGCCTGAGTTTGACCAAGTGGCATTAAATCAGGCGCTTAAAGATCTGGATGGAACGCCGGTAGCACTTTATGAAAGATTGCCGCCACTGGAAGAGGAATTACCTGCTGGCGAATCGGAACCCGTGCAAGAAATTGTGCCAGAACCTATAGCCAAAAGTCCAAAGCCGGTTTCCGTAATTGTAGCTAAAAGTAAAAAGTCGTCTCCAACGGTTGTCGCCAAAGGTAAAAAATCAGGATCGGTAACGAGTAGTAAAAATAAGAAACCAGCATCAGTAGCGGCCAGTAAAAGCAAGAAACAGGAAGCAGTAACAAATGCAAGTAAAAGCAGGAAACAGGTGTCAGCAACAGCGAGTAAAAGCAGGAAGCAAGAGTCAGCAACAGCAACTAAGAAAAAGAAACAAGCAGTAGAGACAGTTAGCAAAAAGCAAAAACAAAGTTCGACACGCGGTTATTATCGTGGGGTTTAATGCTACCTTATGAAGTTGCCAACTGCTTTACCATTGACAGCGCCGCCTTTCTTTCCACCACGGAAGAAGTCCATCAACCATGAAGATACCATCGGTTTCTGCTGTTTTTTTAACCTTGGTTTTGGCAACCGTCCGTAATCGATAGTTTTGGCGGTTTGGAATGCTGGATAGGGTACGCACTGTTGACAAAAAATCTTCAGTCCATCCCTTTTAAGAACAAGTACGAGCCTTAAGACCGGCACACCCCTAAGGTGAGGAGATTTAAAAACTGACATTGATGTACAAACACTATAACTTCATTACGGTTGCCATAGCTATTTTATCTATGGAAAATAACCAGCATAAATCAATCCATACTTATTTAACACAGACACATTATACCCTCTGAAAAAAAATCATGAATTCAAATCAAAACCAATTATCCTCACCTTGCATCGGAAATTGTTGTCTGGATTCTGATGATATTTGTCTGGGCTGTTTTCGGTCTCTCAGTGAAATTACCAGTTGGACTCAAGTTGATGAAAAAACATGTCAGTACTTTCTGAATAATGCCGAGAGTCGCAGAAAGCTTTACAATAAAGAGTGTTAATTCAAGCTTATCTTGTCGATAAAGGATAATGTGTATAATAATTAAACAAGGAGATTTCAAATGAAACAATTACACAGAAAAGATTTATTTGGCTGGTCAGAATTCAATAAAGAACGTAATCTGGATTTTCACAGCGTGCTTTGGGTTCGTGAAGGCGGCAATGTCTTGATTGATCCTTTACCGATGTCAGAACATGACCACAGCCACTTGCAAAGATTGGGCGGGGTCAATTTCATCGTCATTACCAATAGCGACCATTGCCGCGATGCCGAACATATAGCAGGTAGCACAGGCGCAGCTATTTATGGCCCGGCAGCTGAAGAAGATACGTTTCCTATTTCCTGCGAACGCTGGATTCATGATAATGAAGAAATTGTTCCTGGATTGATTGCGTATCAACTTAATGGTTCAAAAACTCCCGGAGAACTTGCGCTGCTTTTGGAGCACACTACGCTGATAACGGGTGATTTAATCCGTTGCCATAGCGGTGGCGAATTATGTTTATTGCCGGAAGCAAAACTTGCTGATTTAACCAAGGCTATTCAATCAGTCAAGCGCATTGCTGATTTACCCGGCATTATTGCCGTGTTACCGGGTGATGGCTGGCCGCTGTTCAATCATGGCAGTGAAGCGCTGCATCGTCTGGCAAGATCGCTATAATACAGGCGAACAAGGCCGGGAATTTCACCAAAGGATTTCCATAGCTGCATTAAAAATAGACCAAAAAACCCCTTGCAATTTTATATCAAGGGTATGCTATTATTAATTTTATCACTAAGGACACCAAAACCCGTTGATTCGAAATTTTTAGAATATTTCGAAAATAACAGGTTTATGGTAATAAGGATTTTGCCAAATTTAAATATTGTATTTTATGAAAACGTCTTCTATTCTCTTTTGACATATAGAAATGAATTAATAATTTTGGAGTCGGGCGATAAATCATGAACATAATTGAAATGCGAAAAAACTTGCGGCGGTCATTAGTAACTCAACGCATAGCCGACCGCCGCAAGGTTCCCTATGAATTTGGCTCACCGGAGTGGTTGGAATAAATAATTAAAAATCACCTGGATCGTCCAAAGTTTAATCGTCGAAAAGCAGACAGACGCAGCGACAAGCGACGCTTACCCGATCGTCGTCAGCAACTTGCTGAATCTGTCCGTTCTGAAAAGAAATATGCGCGGATTTTTCTAACCCCCGCTGAAAGGAAGTTACTTGAAGATTTATACCTGAGCGACTTGGACTAGTGCAGTAAAATACAGTTTTCTTGCCAAGCCTGATTGCTGATTTATTGGGTAAAGATGTGATGCATGCTTATCTGCAACGGGAAGAAGTTAACTGGCGGAGTTTGCATGTCAAAATAACCCGGCAAAGTTGCCGAGGAACACAAAATTGACAGCTATGGAGCCAAAGCCTTTGTAGCGGATGATTAGGTATTCGCGTCGTAAACATTAAAGGTACTTGACCTGCAAAAACTGGGAACTGTAGGCGGCATCCATGCCGGCAAATCCTTCCTAGTCTCTATCCGGCCCGGCAAAAGTCAGCGGGGCATCTCGATCTTGATCCAATCCGCCGTAAGCGAAGGACCGCGGGTGGCTTCCTGATATTTCACTTCTACCGTCAATTCCGCCTTGAGATCGGCCGCCGAGCCGATTTGGTTGGTACCCCCTGCTTTGCTGCGGTCCAGCCAAACGGGAGTCTTATCCGGTACGGCGATAGTCAATGTTCCCGACGCATCGTTGATGGTGAACGTTTTATTCTGCTCGTCGACCGTAGCGACTTTTCCGATGATGCTGCTGGTATTCGAAACGCCGACGGATGCGCCGATAGGGATGAACATCTCCATGGCTTGCTGGGCGTGGGTTAGGGCTGGCAGGACTAGCAGGAGTCCCAGGCAAAAAAATGATCGTATAGACATGGTATTCTCCTCAGGGGTTGTTGTGCGCGGCGGACCGGCAAAAACTTTGTCCGGTCCGCATTTCATCCATAGGGCTTATAAACGGCGTCTCAACTCACAATGCGGCTCTTTGCCCGGGCAATGACCTTCTGCGCACGCTCGGCAAGTTTGATGCGGCGGGACGGATATTGCACGGCTTCCTCTACGAGTGCGCGGGATTCCTTAAAATCGCTCACCGCATCCGGATGCAAGCTGCCGCCGGTGAGCACCATGATGGCGTCGTCAATATCATTGAGCGAACGTTTGATGACATGCTCGGGGTGTTCGCCGTCCAGGTATTCGTTACGTGCGACTGCTCCCAGCATTTCGTCCAGTTCGTCAATGTTTTGCAAGGTGTTAATAACGCGGAGAAACGCTGCCACTGAGACCACCTGAGTAGCATCCAGGTTGATGGCTTTGCTGGCTCCACCCCGGATAGCAACACCCGCCGGTGAATTGTTGAAGGCATCGCCGTTATAGAAAGCCACTGCGCCTTCGATGGTTGCCACGGAATGGTTGTGGAAAAACGGTCCGGTGTCCGCGGCTTCGACCAACGAAGGCGTGTTGAAGGTGCCATCGCCGGGTGTGCCCAGACCGTCGTCCTTGTTGTTGGGTTCACCCGCCAGGTCCTCGGGCTGGTCGGGCAAATCTTCCACGCCGGTATTGAAGTTCAAATTGCCTTGCCCCAAGGGACTGCGTGGTCCAACGTTGGCCCCGGCGTTGAAGTGGCAGAATGAACACTTGCCCTGGGTAGGTGAGTTGAAAATCGCCTGGCCTTTCGCAGCCACCACGCTTTTCAAAGGCAATGGCAGCTTCAAATCCTCTTGGCGGCCTTCGCTAAGCTGGTAGGCTTCCATGGCGATCAACTCGTCTTCCGTAGGCAGGCGGAAATCGACGCCGGCCTTGCGGTTCAGCGATTTGGTGAAATGCTGGATGACTGCGCCTGTGGCAAACGCCTTGAGGTCCTGGGTTCCAGGTGCTCCGTCACCGGACCAGCCGGTTCTGGGGCATTGGGTGTCGCTGAAGCAATGGAAACGGTTGTTCGGGTTGCTGTCGATGGATACCCGTTGCGCAAAGACATGTGGTACGCTGCGCATGTTAAAGGTGTCGGGGCCGTCCTGGTTTTCCAAAATCAGTCCGAATTCGCGCATCAGTTTCGGATTCTCGAAATTCTTGGACAGCGCAGGAACGTATTCGGCGACAAACAAGGGGTCGTTTTTCGGCAGCGTGGCAATAAACGCCGCGTCTATCGTCAGATTATGATCTTCACGGTGGCAGGTACCGCAAGTTCGGCCATTGCCGTTGAAGGTTTCCTTGAAGAACAGCTCGCGCCCCTTGATAATCAAAGGATCACCGACTTGTTTGGGCGGCGGCGGTGGAGGTTCTGAAGTGGGTGGCGTCTGCGTTTCACACGCCGAGAGCAGGATAATCAGCCCCATAAGTGAGGCCCAACGTCGTAAGTCGTATGCTTTCATGGCACTTCCCCCGAGTATGAAGAATCAAATTCATTTCACCGTCACGCGTAACCGGCTGCCAACGAAGCGGCAGCGTAGTTGACAATCCGAATTGATTCGATTGTTATGCAGTTATTCCTGCCTAAAAAGTTATTATTCTGGGTCCGCATTTTTTATACTCCTTTCAATACGAGTTGACAAGAAAAATTTTCAATAATGGTATGGCTGATTATTTTTTGAAACCAGATTTTAAGAAAGACTAAAAATTCCTGGTTCTGTGACTTTATCTGTGGATTTTAAAAATCCTCAATAGTTAAAATTTTGTAAATCTCATAAGCAGGTTCATCATAAGGATGAACGCGGAGCAAGGTTTGCACTACTTCTTTGATAGCCGCATCGATACAAATCATTTCCACCTTGTATTCGGCCAGCTTTTCCAGCAGACGGGTTTTACCTGAATACGGCCGGCTATCCACCAAAGGCCGGAATTGACCCTCGCCGCGCACCTGCCAGCAGCATTGGTCGTAGGCGTTAAAATGCCCGGCCCCTTTTGCAAACAAGGCAATTTTTACTGATTCAAGATGCGATTCCGGGACGTAAAAGCTCAGTTTATACATAGTTTTTGCTAACGCTACATCAGCGTTCGTGTTGGTTAAAGCAGATTGTTGATCCAGCCACTTTTTTACCAGGAACAATGCGTTGGTGTTTGGCCATTATATCCTGATAATCAGGAACTTTAATTTAGTCATTTTGCCTGATTTTTTGCTAAATTTAAGGTTTAATCAAATGAAGAATTTAACAAAAACGATTCATTCGACTATTCAAGATTTTCAATGAGAGGTTGGATCGGATAAATGCCAGCCCTGCGTTTAACTTACTATTATAAGGCTTGACTTGGCACGTTTATTATTTTAATTTTGTGTTTAAGTCAATATAATAATATTTTTGTTATGACCACCTTGGTTCACACCCAGCAAGCCGACATCACTACGCTGGCAGTTGAAGCAATTGTCAATGCAGCCAACTCTTCATTGTTAGGCGGTGGCGGCGTCGACGGCGCCATCCATCGTGCCGCGGGTCCTGAACTGTTGCATGAATGCCGTCTGCTCGGCGGATGCAAGGTCGGCGATGCAAAGCTCACCAAAGGTTATCAGCTCCCCGCCAGATACATCATTCACACAGCCGGCCCCGTCTGGCACGGCGGCATGCATGGTGAGCCTAAGTTGTTGGCCTCCTGTTATCGCCGCAGCATGGAGGTTGCGGCTGAACAAGGAGTTCACAGCATTGCTTTTCCAAGCATCAGCACAGGCATCTATGGTTACCCCATTGAATTGGCAGCCAATATAGCGGTGAATACTGTTTCGTCTTCATTGGCGGAATTCCGCTCGTTTGAAGAAGTCATATTCTGCTGTTTCTCAGCCAGTGACCTCGCGGTCTATCAACGAATTATCCAGGCTGGACTAGTCTGAACCGCCATTACAACCATAATGGGTAGAACGCAGCCAAACCCATCAAATCCAAACACTTCAAGGGATGAATTTCGCTGAAACCAGGATGGGGTATGCATCGTATACTTTTTTGGTAATTACCCAGGTTGATGTCCATGAAACCAAAAAAACGTTTGCTCAGCTGATGATACTACGATACTTTTAGTTCTAATCGTCAAGATAATCAGCATCATCAATCATTATTGCCAAGGATTTCCCATGTCTCATAATCGCCCCATTGTGCTTACATTTTCCGGTCATGATCCCAGTGGCGGGGCTGGCGTACAGGCTGATATTGAAACCCTGGTCAGTCATCAGTGTCATGCCGCCAGTGTTATCACTACCTTGACCGAGCAGGATACCCGGAATGTCAAAAAGCTTATTCCGCAAAACCCGGAAGCTATTATTAGTCAGGCAAATACCTTGCTGGGTGATCTGGATGTGAATGCCTTTAAAATCGGATTGATCGGGCATCATGAAACAGCAATAGCCATTTACGCGATTTTAAAACAGTATCCGCACATTCCGGTTATTTTAGATCCGGTACTGGCTGCGGGCGGCGGCGCTGAATTATCCAATGACCGGCTTATAGGCACTATTGTCGATCTGCTGCTGCCTTGCACCACTGTGCTAACGCCCAACAGTGAAGAAGCCCGCATACTTGCAAGATTTGATGAGATTGATGAATGCGGTCTGGAATTGCTGGAAAAAGGGTGTGACTATGTGCTGATTACGGGTACACATGAATCAACGCCCTCGGTCAGCAATCAATTGTTTCATGATGGCCGTTGCTGGGAGACCTACACCTGGGACAGATTACCGGCCAGTTATCATGGTTCAGGCTGTACGCTGGCTGCCAGCATTGCAGCCTTGATCGCGCATGGACTGGAGCCTGTTCAAGCGGTTATGGAAGCTCAGGAATATACCTGGAATTCTTTACAAGCTGCCTACCAGCCAGGCAAGGGTCAATATAACCCCAATCGATTTTTCTGGATGGAGGACGAATCATGAGATTTCCGGCATACGGACTTTATGCCATTACCCAGACGGATAATAAATCCGGCGATACGATTATTAATGAAGTCATCGCTGCAATCAGAGGTGGCGCAGTGGTCGTGCAGTATCGGGATAAAAACCCGGCTGACGCCCTCTTGCTTGCGCGAGAGCTGGTTAAAATCTGCCATCAGCACGACGTCCCGCTGATTATTAACGACGATATTGAGCTGGCTGCGAAGGCAGGCGCGGATGGTGTCCATATCGGCAAGGAAGACGGTGCTATTGCGCAGGCAAGAAAGTGTTTAGGTGATGATGCCATCATCGGCGTTTCCTGTTATAACTTTGTTGAGCGGGCACAGGATGCAGAAGGGCAGGGGGCTACTTATGCGGCTTTCGGGAGATTTTTTCCCTCTTCATCAAAACCACTGGCTGCACCAGCGAAGATTGAGACACTGCAAAAAGCTAAACTGTTACTGAATATCCCGATTGTCGCCATAGGCGGCATTCTGCCGGAAAATGGTGCGCAATTACTGGCAGCCGGAGCCGATTTGTTGGCGGTCATCGGGGGGTTATTTGACAACCAACCGGAACAATCGGCTCGATCTTATCAGCCATTATTTAATCGCCAGAATCGTATAGCAGCGCCCGAAAATGAATAATCCAGAGCCCAGTTGTACAGATATATATGAACCCGGTCTGATCTCTGTTAAGGACGCATTGTCACAGATTTTATCGGATGTTTCTGCTATCTGTGGCTATGAACGCTTAAATATCGAAACGGCTAATGGCCGCACACTTTATGAGCCGGTCATTGCAGCTTTCAATGTACCGCCTCATACCAATTCTGCCGTCGATGGTTATGCCATGCGTTCTTCCGATCTTCCTGTCCAGGGTGAATGCAGACTTGAAATAATCGGTCACGCCTTTGCCGGAATGCCTTATAGCGGCGAAATAAAACCAGGGCAATGCCTGCGTATAATGACTGGAGCGTCTGTTCCCGAGGGGCTCGATGTCGTTATCATGCAGGAACATGCAGTGTTATATGATAATGTCATTGAAATTGATGCCCGACATATAACCGGACAAAATATTCGCAAGGCGGGCGAGGATATTCAGCAGGGACACACCATATTGCATCCGGGTAAATGTTTAACCCCGCCGGATATTGGTTTAATGGCCTCTTTGGGTATTGCTGAAATCAGCGTCAGCAGAAAATTGAAGGTTGCCATTGCTTCAACCGGCAACGAAGTGTCCGGTCTTGGCACTACACCCTGTGCAGGGGGTATTTATGACAGCAACCGTTACAGTTTGTTAGCGGCATTAGACCTGCCCGGTATTGACGTCATCAATCTGGGGATTCTGGAAGATGATCCGGCATCGTTGCTGAAAAGTTTTCATGAAGCCAGCGGCTATGCCGATGTGATTATTTCCACGGGTGGCGTTTCAGTCGGCGAGGCTGATTACACTAAAACTGCATTACAGGCATCCGGTCAGATTGAGTTCTGGAAAGTTGCGATAAAACCCGGCAGACCTTTGGCCTTTGGCAACATCAATAACGCTGCATTCTTTGGCCTGCCGGGTAATCCGGTCGCAGTGATGGTGACTTTTTATCAGTTTGTCATACCCGCGCTGGAAAAAATGTCAGGCATCACTAATAAACCCATAGCGCCGGTTTTTTTAGCACGAGCAACCCAGAACCTGCGCAAAAAACCTGGGCGCACCGAAATTCTCAGAGGCATTATCGAGCAGGATAACAGCGGTGAGTGGACAGTTAAAACCACCGGTCAGCAAGGCTCGGGTATTTTAAGTTCGATGAGTCTGGCGAATGCGTTTATTATTCTTGATCATGTGAGTTCCAGCATTAAGGCGGGTGAATGGGTCAAGGTTCAGCCTTTTGCGGGGTTATTTTAAGGGATGATAATTTTTTGATAAACCACGAAGACATGAAGAACACGAAGTTTTTAGGGATGATATTTTTTAATTTAGCTTTTTCTTATTGTGTTTCGTTTCTTCGTAGTGTTTTTGCTTTAAGCTGGCGTGAATGAGATAAACAACGTGCATCCACCTAATCTATAACTGTGTGGCGATTGATTCCTTAAACCACGCCTTGGTTATTTTGCTCTCACGGGCATGATCAATAATCGGTGCGGGATAATTGCAATCACGATGTTTTTTATGCCATTGATGGATGGTTTTAGGCGAAAACGTTTTAAGTTCGGGTATCCAGCGATAAATATACCGGCACTCGGAATCGAATTTTTGTTGCTGTAGCCAGGGATTAAATATCCTGAAATAAGGTTGGGCATCACAGCCGGTCGATGCTGCCCACTGCCAATTGCCGTTATTGACACAGGGATCATAATCGACCAGATGTTGGGCAAAATAACGCTCGCCCCAACGCCAGCTGATATGTAAATCTTTGACCAGAAAAGATGCGACTATCATTCTCAGCCGATTGTGCATAAAGCCGGTGGCGTTCAATTCACGCATTCCGGCATCGACAATTGGAAAACCGGTTTTACCCTCGCACCAGGCTCTGAAATAATCGCGGTTATTGTCCCATTGCAGATCAGCAAATTTTTCCAGAAACGGACGGCCGAAAACCCGTGGATAATGATAAGCGATATGGGTGAAAAAATCGCGCCAGTACAATTGTCTTAATAGAGGATGTCCGCTGCCGAGTCGCTCGATGATTGCATAATACACTTCCCGCACTGAACAAGTGCCAAACTTTAGATGCGCAGAAAGTTTGCTGGTCGCAGCCAGCGCAGGAAAATAGCGCGTATTCTGATAATCCGCATGCTTATTGAGCTGATCGAGTATGGTGAGAGCGTGTTTACGGCCACCTTGAATGGAGTTTCGTTTTACTTCAGCCAACGATAAATGAAGCTGATCGACTGTAAAATCAGACGCTGGAGACAAAAAGTTCTTACTTGTTAATGCTTGCGGCAATGCGACTGGAAATGGTCTGGCATTGTTATAAAACGCGGTAAAAACCTTGTAGGGCGTTTGATCGCTTTTGACTGCCTGTTCAGGTTCGTTAAGCAGCGCGTCTGTCAGGATGTGCAAGCTTATTCCCAATTTTTGGCAGACATCAGCCAGCTCATCATCACGCCGCCGGCTGAAAGGCGTATAATCGCGATTGATAAATACGGCTTGAATATGCTGTAGCTCTAACACTCTACGTATAACCTGCACAGGCAAGGCATGATAAAGACCAAGCCTACCGCCTGCTGTCTGCAATTGCTGCTGAAGATCACTGATGGACTGCAACATAAAATGCAGTGCCGGTTTGCTCTGATAAGGATGTGGCTCTATTTGCCTGGGATCAAAAATAAAACAGGGCAACACCTGTCTGGATAGACGTAAAGCTTCATTAAGCGCTGTATTGTCATGCAAACGCAAATCACGGCGAAAGATAAACAATGAGCTTGCGTATGAGGTCATTTACAGCTTCGGAAGTAAGGGCAAAGTGGTTTTATAAGCAATCTCAGGCACTGTGTATGCTGAGCACTCAATCTATCACATGAGCTTTTTGCAATTGCATACGTAGCGCTTCTATACGTTTGCGATTAACCCCGAAATCACTATGACCAGTGCGTGAGGCAGAACGGATATGGATGAGATTCGTATCAGTATCAAGAATCACGTTAATATCATCAACAAAGCCAAAAACCAGGCTGGTTGCTTCGGCATGAAGCGTATCATCAGTTTCATGGGTAATAATCATGCGACTATGGTTGTCAATGGCTTTTTTTAATGCATCCCATGCTTTTTCAGGGGAATCACTGATTTTAAAGGGTTCGATAAAATGCTTGGCATCTTCCGCCTGGCTGGAAACACAGTTGGGACTATTTCTACAGGGCGGCAATTTTTTTTCTAATTTTGAATACGCCTGATTTGCTGTACTGAACATGATAATAATTATATAAAAAAGGATTTTAAATGTCATAAGAAGTGGTGGAGCATAAAAATTCTGGAATAAAAAATGTATATCCAATTTTACACGAATTCAAAAAGAGTCAAATTATTGCATGACTTTAATGCGGCACGGAGCTAAATCAAATATAACCAAACAGTTTATATTGGCTGGCAAATAAACCATTACCTTTGTCATACTTAAGTAATTGATTGTTATTGTTATTAATCTAACTTTCTCAAATCGGTGTTATATTTTTTTGATAAATATCCTTTGATCGGTCACGTTTGCGAAACATACTTATGTTATTTAGGATAATATAGTTCAATGATTTTCAGTAACTTGCTCTTTCAGTACATGATATTGATAGCCGTTATAGAACAACATTAATGGTAGTAACCCGCCCACTGCATAAAGCATAAATTCCAGTGTCCTAGTGGAGGAAGCTGCTGCATGCATCGTCATAACTCCGGGGATTATGTAGGGATAGTTACTACTGACCAGACCTATCAATACTATAAACAAAGAGATCAGACACAAGATAAAAGAATTGGAATAACGTTGTTGCTTCAAGCTCCATAGCAGCAGTAAAAACATTACAGCTACCATTAACACCAAAATAGCAAAGTAAAATGGGTGTTGAGTCCAACGCCCGGTCACGAAGGGCGTGATGATAGGCCCAAATAAAAAGAAAATCAGCAGCAATACAGTTAATAAAGTCGAAAAAAACTTGAATACATATTAATAAACATAATGAAAAAAATTCCTATCGGTATTAGCAGTTGTTTACTCGGTCAACAGGTACGTTTTGATGGTGGACACAAACTCGATGCCTACATTGTTGGCACCCTCAGTGAATATTTTGAATTCCATCCCTTTTGCCCGGAAGTGGCAATCGGTTTAGGCATACCCCGGCCTACCATTCATCTGGTAAAAATCGACAATGCAATACGCTGTGTCGGCATTAAAGATCCGAAACTGGATGTGACAGACCGTTTGCGCGATTATGCAGTTCAACAAAAAGATAGCCATGCCGGGTTATGCGGTTACATTTTGAAAAAGGATTCGCCCAGTTGCGGTAGGGAGCGGGTCAAGGTTTACGTGGGAGGACAGCCGCAAAGGAATGGTTTCGGTATTTATGCACAGGAAATGATGCGCAATAACCCACTGATGCCGGTAGAAGAAGAAGGCCGTCTGGGCGATCCGGGATTGCGCGAGAATTTTATCCAGCGTGTTTATGTGCTCTATCGATGGCAACAGATGTTGGCGGAAGGTCTTTCAGCCCAAAGCCTCACACGTTTTCATGCCCGTCACAAACTTATCATTATGAGTCATGCCGATTATCATGAGATGGGGCAATTATTAGCGGGTTTAACCAAAGATAATCTGCTGGAGGTTGCTGAAAAATATATTTTAATGCTCATGAATACCCTTAAAACAGTTGTTAGACGCAGTAACCATGTTAATGTGTTGCAACATATCCAGGGTTACTTAAAAAAAGAGTTAAGCGCCGATGACAAGGCAGAGCTGTGCGAAATTATCGAGCGTTATCGTGCGGGTGAAATACCATTGATTGTACCCTTGACCTTGCTTAAACATCATTTCCGTAAATCCCCTGACCCTTATATAGAAGAGTCTTATTACATGTCGCCTTATCCACAGGAATTGCAACTCATTAATCATTTGTAAGCGGTGTAAAAAACATTGTAATACTTACTTGCTGCGAAGATTAGGATAACCGAATTTATCATTTTTCATTTTGTTAAAAAACTTTTATAACTCATGGCAAAAATTTTAATTATCGGGTGCGGCGCTATAGGGACGCAGCTGGCGCATGTCCTGTCCGCCAATGGTCACCAGGTAACCGGATTAAAACGGAATTCACCGGAACCCTATAGCCGTAATGTTGATTATTTCACTGCCGATATAACTTCACCTTTAGACCTTGAAGACTTGCCCCTGGATTTTGATTTCCTGTTTTTTATTGTTTCGCCTGACGGCCGTAATGAAGAAAGTTATCGCAATATATATGAATCAGGATTGAATAATCTGCTCAATAAATTTTCACTAGCGGGTTATAATCCCCACTGGTTTTTTGTGTCTTCAACCAGTGTCTATGGTCAATCGCAAGGTGAATGGGTAGATGAAGATTCCATTGCGCAACCCGAACATATCACCAGTCAACTCATCTGGCAGGCAGAACAAAAACTGAAGGATTTAGACACCGGTAATATCGTCGTACGTTTTTCCGGCATTTACGGCCCAGGCCGCGAGTACCTGTTAAGGATGGCTATGCAGGCACCCGTTATCCAACAAAATCCACCTTATTATACTAACCGCATTCATCAGCGAGATTGTATTGGCGTGTTGGCATTTTTACTGGAACGCCGCTTGGCGGGTATCGCTTTGGAGCAATGTTATTTAGCCAGTGATGATGATCCTGCACCGATGTGGGAAGTGATGTCATGGCTGGCTAAACGCATGAACTGTCAACGGCCTACGGTTAAAAGTGCCGACAATTATTGTGTGTTGAATAAACGTTGTAATAATCAACGATTAAAAGCGTTGGGTTATGAATTTCGCTATCCCGGCTTTAAAGACGGCTATATTGAGTTAATCAAATGAAATTTTTGCCGCTTATTTTTCCGGGTGCTGAACCTGCATAAAAGTAATACCTAATCAGATAGGAAGAATCGCTGATTCTGCGTTAATGGTAAAATGTTTATCCAAAATACTTATGATGTACATAATTTTACCTTAGGAAGGGTGGTAATATAAATTATGCAGATGAGAACTGGCGATCATCAGATCTGGTAAGGTTATTGATTCTGCTAAACAATTGATTCATATATTTTATATTTTATAAATAATAGGGCGCGTTCGCGTACTATATGCCTACATAGTTAATTATCATTGAACTGAAAAATTTCCAGGAGAACATATGCTTAATAAAGTTACTTTAATCGGGAGACTGGGCGCAGATCCTGAAATTCGTTATATGCCGACGGGGGGTGCTGTGACGAATATAACATTGGCTACAAATTTTAGATGGAAAGATAAGCAAACGGGTGAAAGAAAAGATTCCACAGAATGGCATAGAGTGGTATTTTTTAATCGTTTGGCTGAAATAGCGGGTGAATACTTAAAAAAAGGCAGTCAAATTTATGTAGAAGGGCGTTTACAAACGCGTAAATGGCAAGGCCAGGATGGTCAGGATCGCTATACTACCGAAATTATTGCCACAGAAATGCATATGTTAGACAGCCGCAGTGGGGGCACTACCAGCTTTACCGGTGATCAGTCGCAAGCGGGATATTCCGCGCCATCGTCCAAGCCCGCATATCCATCCCAGCAACCAGCGCAGCAAAATAATTCCGGGGTCATGCCGCCGTCACCTCCCGCTTATGATGATTTTGACGATGATATACCGTTCTAGGAAAAAATATATTTCCTGTTTTATGACTCGATATATTGCCGTTTTCACGCAGTGACATCACTGCCATTAACTTGATTTTAAGGTAATTTACAGCTGACCCTGCAGGTATGGATTTATCGAGACGATGTTAATGAATTTGCGGTTACATGCTATTGATAAATTTTTAACTTAATGAGAGCGATGCTGCGACATGGAATCCAACGGACTGAATCAAGCTGGCAGTAAGTCTGTAATATCTTTATAATCCTTACCTATGACAGTCATTTTATCGGCAAATCCATTCCGGAAAACCAGTCAGTTATAGCGTTTGCACATCATTGTCGGTTTTTTTAAATATCTTCTGCCGGGTCCTCTCCAGCAGTAGAGGGCTGAAGGCGCCGAATTCTGAATAGCATTGGGTAATCGATCTACTTTAATAACATAATGTTAATTAAACGACTTTTTTTAATTTGTTCACTCCCTTCTTTTATTGCCGGTTGCACCGGACTTTATGGTACTCAGCCTCCCGCCCCTGTGTATGGGGGAGGGTCTACTGTTTATAATAAAACGACTCCTGCTTTACCAAAAGCGTCCAGGCCGGAAATAAATCAAGACAACTCTACCGGGACGGTGAAAACCAAACCGCTAGAGGAGTTTGGACCGATAACGGAGCCGATAGAAATAGAGCCTGAACCTGTTACGCCAGAGCAAGAACAAGAACAAGAGTCTTTTGCTCCAGAAGAAGAACCTGCGGCGTCTGAACCAACACAAGAACCAGTGATTTTAGCGCCACAACCCGAGTTTTCGGCGCCACCTCCTCCGCCTCCTTTTCATCCTCTGGAATCTTTTGCCCCGTTATCACCGGCGGTAAATGCTTTAGCTTCAGCGGCCAATCAAGACAGCCAATCTGGAAATATTGAGGCGGCAACAGCCACTATTGAACGCGCTATCAGGATAGAGCCCCGGAATGCGACGTTGTATTATAAATTGGCATTATTAAGACTAAAGCAATCAAAGCCGCGTTTAGCGGAAGATCTGGCAAAAAAAGCGGCATTACTGGCTTCTACCGATGCTGAACTGAAAAAACACAGCTGGTTGCTGGTAGCCAGAGCCAGGGAAATGCAGGGAGACTTGAAAGGGGGAAAAGCAGCCAGAGCCAAGGCTGGCCAGTATTAATCATGCAAACAACACCCTCTGGAGTTTTAACTACCTTATCGACGATACGCGATTATATTCGCTGGGCTGCCAGCCGGTTTACACAAGCCGGGGTCAGTTTTGGTCATGGCACGGTAACAGCGCTTGATGAAGCGGCGGCAATGGTATTGCATACTGTTTATCAGCCTTATAATCTGGCTGAAGTCTATCTGGATACCGTTCTAGCGCTTAATGAACGTCAGGCTGTTATCGATATAATCGATAGACGGATTAATGAAAGAATACCGGCCGCTTATTTAACCCACGAAGCTATTTTTGCAGGCTTGTCGTTTTATGTTGATGCCAGGGTGCTGGTGCCAAGATCGCCCATCGCGGAACTAATCGAGCAACGCTTTTCTCCCTGGGTGAATGAAGATCAGGTAGACCGCATTCTGGATTTGGGTACTGGCAGTGCCTGTATTGCAATAGCCTGTGCTTACGCCTTTCCTGATGCTCTGGTGGATGCGGTGGACTTATCAGCGGATGCACTGTCTGTCGCTGAAATTAATGTTAAAAAACACCAGGTGTCCGATTCGGTAGCACTTTATCAGTCTGATTTGTTTCAGGAACTGCCTGCGGCTCAATACGATGTCATCGTCAGTAATCCGCCCTATGTGGGACAGGAAGAATGGGAACAACTACCCGAAGAGTTTCGTGCGGAACCCGACATGGGTTTTAAAGGTGGACGTACAGGGCTGGATATTGTGCTGCGCATTCTGGTTGATGCCGATGATTATTTGGCGGAGCAGGGGATTTTAATTGTGGAAGTAGGCAGTAGTGCGGAAACATTGCAAAATACCTTCCTCGATGTGCCTTTTTACTGGCTGGATTTTGAACGCGGGGGCGACGGTGTGTTTTTGCTGACGGCTGAACAGGTTCATCACTATCACGAATTATTTATAGCAGCGTTGAGTTAATATGTCTGGAAACACAATAGGAAAACTGTTTACCGTCACCTCTTTTGGTGAAAGTCATGGCCCTGCCATAGGGTGTATCGTTGATGGCTGCCCGCCGGGAATGGCATTGACCGAAGCCGATTTACAGCAAGATCTTGACCGCAGAAAACCGGGCACAACACGGCATACCACACAACGCCGTGAAGCTGATGAAGTAAAAATTCTGTCGGGTGTGTTTGAAGGTAAAACCACAGGCACACCGATTGGGCTGTTGATTGAAAATACCGATCAACGCTCAAAAGATTATTCTAAAATTGCCGATACATTCAGACCGGGTCATGCGGATTATACTTACCAGCAGAAGTACGGTTTCAGAGATTATCGAGGAGGCGGGCGTTCATCTGCACGTGAAACGGCGATGCGTGTTGCCGCCGGCGGTATCGCCAAAAAATACCTCAAGGAACAGGCGGGTATCGAAATTCGCGGTTATCTGTCACAACTGGGGCCGATAAAAATTGAAAAGCTCGATTGGGCTATTATTGACAGCAATCCTTTTTTCTGCCCCGATGCCGATAAAGTCGCGCAAATGGAAGCCTATATGGATGCTTTACGCAAGGAGGGCGAATCGATAGGCGCCAGGATTGAGGTAGTGGCAACCAACGTTCCGCCGGGATTAGGCGAACCCGTTTTTGACCGTCTCGATGCCGATCTGGCTCATGCCTTGATAAGTATTAATGCGGTAAAGGGCGTGGAAATTGGCGATGGTTTTGCCTGCATCAACAGCAAGGGCACACAGTTTCGCGATGAAATGACTCCAAATGGTTTTTTGAGCAATCATGCCGGTGGTATTTTGGGTGGAATTTCCAGCGGCCAAAACATAACAGCCAGTATCGCGTTAAAACCCACCTCCAGCTTGCGTCTGCCGGGCAAAAGTATCAATCAGCAAGGTCAGGCTATTGAGGTAATCACCGAAGGCCGCCATGATCCATGTGTCGGCATACGTGCCACCCCGATTGCTGAAGCGATGATGGCAATCATTCTGATGGATCATTTTTTACGGCATCGGGCGCAAAATGCAGGCGTTAAGTCAGGATTGCTGATTTTGAGGTAGGTGCAAGGTTAAAGGCTAAAGGCTAAAGGCAAAGAGAGACCAACGATGGTTTTTTCGCCTTTCGTCTTTCGTCGTTCGCCTTGTGCCTTTCATCCGATCTTCACTTCCGGCTTTGTGCCGAATAAAACTATAAAAAACTATTGTCCATCATTTAAATGTCTGTTCCTTACTGGCGGCTGTCAGGTTTTTATTTCTTTTATTTTGCAACATTAGGCGGGTTTTTACCTTACTGGAGTCTTTACTTAAAAGATAACGGTTTTAATCCGATTGAAATCGGCGAAATATCCGCATTGTTGGTCGGTACAAGAATTATTGCACCCAATTTATGGGGCTGGATTGCTGATCATACCGGAAAAAGTTTGCGAATAATTCGCATCGCCTCGTTTTTTGCCGCCGTACTATTTGCCGGTTTTTTAATTGCTCATACTTATTTCTGGTTTGCCTGGATAACCCTTGGTTTCGGTTTTTTCTGGAGTGCTGTATTGCCGCAATGTGAAGCGGTCACGCTGTTCCACTTAAAAAATGAGGCTCACCGTTATAGCCGAATAAGGCTTTGGGGATCGGTCGGTTTTATTATCACGGTACTGGGTATAGGCCGATTACTGGATAACCAGCCAATTGCATTACTCCCGGTAGTCATTGCCGTTTTGCTGATTTTAAGCTGGTGGATTACCTTGATTATTCCCGAGGCTGATGCCATCAGCCATGGGCCAGCCTCAATCGGTCTGATAAAAATCATAAAAAAACCGGAAGTTCTGGCTTTTCTTGCGGTTAATATACTGCTGCAGATTGCACACGCACCTTACTACGTTTTTTATTCCATTTATCTGAAGTACTATCATTATTCTGCAACAATAACCGGATTGCTGTGGGCGCTTGGCGTTTTAGCCGAGATTGTTTTATTTGTGTACATGAAGGGCTTGTTAAGGCATTGTACTTTAAGAGCTATTTTACTGTTCAGTTTGCTGTTGGCCACAGGCCGCTGGCTCATAATCGGCTGGTGTGCTGATTATTTAGGCTTGTTAATTCTTGCCCAAATATTGCATGCCGCGACTTTTGGCGGCGCGCATGTCGCAGCCATACATCTGGTTCATGCATATTTTGGCCAGCAGCACCAGGGCAAAGGCCAGGCTTTGTACAGCAGTATTAGTTACGGTTTTGGGGGAATGCTGGGTAGTCTTTATAGCGGCTTTTACTGGGAGCTATTGGGTTCAACGTTTGTTTATTCAATGGCGGCAGTCTGTTGCGGCATTGCCTTCGTGATTGCTTATGTCTGGGTAGGCAGGGAAAATGCTCAAAATACAGCTGTGTTAGGTTAAAATAAGGCTAAAGGCTAAAGGCTAAAGGTTAAAGGTTAAAGGTAAACAGAGATCGTTATTGAGATTAAGCTTTTTTTCGCCTTTCGCCTTTAGTCTTGTACCTTATAACTCTTCAGTTACGATTTACTTATTAGGAAATAATGTGTTTGAAATAATTAAAAGCGGCGGCTGGCTGATGCTGCCCATCATTTTATGCTCAATTGGAGCAATGGGCATTATCGTCGAACGCTTCTGGTCTTTACAAAAAAAGAAAATTCTACCGCCGGAACTGCTCCCTCAAGTGTGGAAGCTATACCGTGGAAAAATTCTGAATGATACCACGCTACGCCGCTTGAAAACCAGTTCTCCTCTGGGGTCTATTCTGGCGGCAGGTCTGGCTAATAGTCATCATGGCAGGGAAGTCATGAAGCAATGTATTGAAGAAACAGGCCGTAAGGTTGTGCATGACCTGGAGCGTTTTCTTAATACCTTGGGCACTATTGCACTCATTACCCCGTTACTGGGCTTGTTAGGAACTGTTTTTGGCATGATTCAAGTTTTTTCTGCCCTTATGCAGCACGGCGCTGGAGATCCAGGCGTTTTGGCCGGGGGGATTTCGGTGGCGCTGATTACAACGGCAGCGGGATTGACTGTCGCCATCCCCAGCCTGATTTTTCATCGCTATTTCGAGAGACTGGTCGATGAGTATGTCGTAAACATGGAAGAGGAGGCATTAAGGCTGGTCGATATTCTGCACGGAGATCGTGAGGAATTCTGATGAAATTTCAACGAAAAAAAAAGGAAAAAATCGATATTTCAATGACATCAATGATTGATGTGGTGTTTTTGTTGTTGATTTTCTTTATGGTTACGACCACTTTTGACCGGCAAACAGAAGTCAGGATTGAGCTTCCCGAGGCGGTAGGTTCAGAAGCTGAAAGCCATCCTAAAACTATTACAATGGATATTGATGCAGACGGTACCTATTACCTTAAAGGTGAAGATGGTTTGTCTTATCAACTTGTCAATCAGACCAGAGAAACCTTGAAACAGGAATTAGGCAAGCTCGCAGAACATTCAAAACAGCTTCCGTTCGTCATCAATACTGACGGCAAGACCCCCAGCGAAGCTGTTTTGAAGGTGTTGGATATCGCCGGTCAAGTTGGATTTAGTCATATCACTTTTTCAACGCTGTATCCGGCGGCTGAGAAATGAAAAACACTCTGGCCCGATGGCTGGTCGACATTTGGTATAAAGACCCGTTTATCGGTGTGTGGCTTTCACCTTTGGGCTTTTTATTCAGTGATGCGGTCAAGTTTAGAAAATTCCTGTATCGTCACGGTATACTGAAAACCCATACCTTGCCTGTTCCTGTTATCGTCGTAGGAAATATTACTGTCGGCGGCACGGGTAAAACACCGTTAATTATCTGGCTAGCCCAATTTCTTAAAGATTCGGGGTATCGGCCGGGTATTATCAGCCGCGGCTATGGCGGCCAATCCGAATCATGGCCGCAAATGGTCGCCGCCAAAAGCGATGCAAAAAATGTCGGTGATGAAGCCTTGCTGATAGCCAAACAAACGGGCTGCCCGATGGCTGTAGGGCCATTACGGGTAGAGACGGCAACCCTGCTGTTAAAAAAATCAGATTGTAATATCATTTTATCCGACGATGGCTTGCAGCACTATGCGCTAAACAGGGATATTGAAATTGCCGTTATCGATGGGGAACGGCGCTTTGGTAACGGCTATTGTTTGCCTGCAGGGCCCCTGCGCGAACCGATAGAAAGATTACAAAGTGTCGATCTCATCATCGTGAACGGGGAAAAGTCCGAAGACGATGAATTCGCGATGCAGCTTACCGGCGATACGGCGCTAAATTTGGTCACCGGAGAACAAAAGCCACTGCAAGAATTTAACAACTGCCATGCGTTAGCGGGTATTGGCAATCCTGAGCGGTTTTTTAAACTGCTGGCATCCGCCGGATTGACCTGCATTACCCACAGCTTTCCCGATCATTATCAATTTCAGCGTCACGATATTGAATTTGGCGATAATAAATCTGTGCTAATGACCGAAAAGGATGCGGTAAAATGTGCCCCATTTGCAGGAAAGCAGCATTGGTATCTTCCGGTAAAAGCCGTTCCTGAACCCGGTTTTGCTGAACAATTATTAAACTTATTAAGTGAAAAGCATGATAGATAAAAAATTACTCGATATTCTGGCATGTCCTATATGCAAGAGTCCCTTGCGCTATGATAAGACCAGTCAAGAATTGATATGCAGAGCTGATCGTCTGGCTTTTCCTATCCGCGATGATATTCCCGTGATGCTTGAAGATGAAGCACGTGAATTAAGCAGTGATGAAGTTGACGCGTTATACAAATGAGTCTGCGTTTTAAAGTCGTCATCCCGGCACGATATGCCTCTACCCGGCTGCCGGGCAAGCCATTACTGAATATTGCCGGCAAACCGATGATTGCGCATGTCTGCCAACGGGTGCAGGAAGCGGATGCAGAAGAAATTATCGTTGCTACCGATGATGAGCGGATTCTCCAGACAGTTTGCGGTCTGGGCATTAAAGCTGTGATGACAAGTTCAGACCATCAAAGCGGCACGGAAAGAATCGCCGAAGTAGCACAGCAGTGCGGTTGGGCAGGTGATGAAATTATCGTAAACCTGCAAGGTGATGAACCGCTAATCCCGCCAGCAACTATTCGTGACGTTGCTTTTGCATTAGCGAATCAGAAGCAAGCCGGCATAGCGACACTGGCTGCCAAAATCATCGATTCGGAAGAGATATTTAACCCGAACACCGTCAAAGTTGTATTGAACAAAGCCGGTTATGCGCTGTATTTTAGCCGCGCGCCAATTCCCTGGGAAAGAGATACTTTTACCCTCTCAGGCGGAAAACCATCGGGGAAAACCCCTTATCTCCGGCACATTGGCATCTACGCCTATACAGTAGATTTTTTAAATCGCTACTGTTCATGGGAAGCATCGCCACTTGAGTCGGTTGAGTCACTGGAACAACTCAGAATACTGTGGCATGGCGAAGCCGTTTTCGTGAAAATCATTGACAAAATACCGGCCGCGGGTGTGGATACCCGGGAAGATTTAATGCGAGTGGAACAAATATTGAACTTGAATCATCAGGCAGCTTGATCACTGCTCTTAAACTAAGCCAGCTTGAAAACAAATACTCGCTATTATTTGACATAAGGTATTAACAACAGTAAGTTAGACCGTTTTTTGTGACATCTGATTTTTTACAGGCCTTAAGCCCTCAATGCCCGGCTAAGCTTACTTGTAACAAATGAAATGTTATATACTCATCGCACATCAACAACGGCACCTTCGCTCACTCTCCTGCTGGAGAGGGTTAGGGAGAGGAGATTTAAAAAAACCGACAATGATGTACAAACTTTTAACCTCACTCACGCACGGGTTGCTCAAGAGCTGTTAATGGAAGAATTTCATAGAATAAGTCGTTTACCTCCCTACGTTTTTAATATTGTTAATGAGCTAAAAGCCAAAGCCCGCGCGGCGGGAGAGGATATTATCGATTTTGGCATGGGCAACCCTGATCAGCCCACGCCTAAACATATCGTTGATAAAATGGTTGAGGCAACACAGCGTTTTGATACGCATCGCTATTCAATGTCCAAAGGGATCCCCCGATTAAGGAAAGCCATTTGTAACTGGTACAAAACGCGCTTTGATGTCGACCTGGATCCGGAAACCGAAGCGATTGTGACAATAGGCTCCAAAGAGGGTTTGGCACATCTGGCGCTGGCAATCCTGGGGCCGGGTGATATTGTGCTAGTGCCAAATCCGGCCTATCCGATACATCCTTACGGTGTGGTGATTGCCGGCGCGGATTTAAGGCATGTGCCAATGATTCCAGGCGGCGATTTCTTTGATGAGCTGCATAAGGCTATTGTTGATTCATGGCCTAAACCGAAAATGCTGATTCTTAATTTCCCCGGCAATCCAACCAGTCAGTGTGTGGAACTGGATTTTTTCGAGAAAATTGTCGCTGTAGCCAAAGAACACAATATCTGGGTAGTACAGGATATTGCTTATGCAGATATTGTGTTTGACGGCTACAAAGCCCCGTCGATTCTTCAAGTCGAAGGCGCGAAAGATATTGCCGTAGAGTTTTTTTCGCTGTCAAAAAGCTACAATATGCCGGGCTGGCGCGTGGGTTTTATGTGTGGCAACAAAGATCTGGTTTCGGCATTGGCGCGCATTAAATCTTATCTGGATTATGGCACGTTTACGCCGATTCAGATTGCAGCAATTGCCGCACTGGAAGGTCCGCAGGAATGCGTGGCGGAAATTGCCGGGATGTATAGAAAAAGACGTGATGTTTTATGTGAAGGTTTGACTGCTATCGGCTGGCCCGTGAAAAAGCCGAAGGCGACGATGTTTGTCTGGGCGAAGATTCCCGAAGCTTATCAAGCCATGGGTTCGCTTGAGTTTTCCAAAAAATTGCTACTGGAAGCGAAAGTTGCTGTTTCCCCCGGCATTGGTTTTGGCCAATACGGAGATGATCATGTCAGATTCGGATTGATTGAGAATGAACACCGCACGCGCCAGGCGATTCGCGGCATTCGTAATATGATGAAAAAAGATCGTCTTATAGTGAATGATGTGGGAGCGAGTTTAGCCGCCCGGTAAAACTTCAAGGTTGATTAAAGTCATCCCCGCACAATTGGAATTTAATAACAATTTTTTAACTGGAGCTCAATTTGAAACCGGTAAAAGTAGGTGTATTAGGACTGGGTACTGTCGGCGGCGGTACTGTCAATGTGTTAAAACGTAATGCGGCGGAAATTGCCCGCAGAGCAGGCAGGGAAATCATTATCACGCGGGCCTCGGCTAAGGATTTAGAAAAAAAACGGATTTGCGATACCCAGGGCATTATGCTAACCACCGATCCAATGGACATTATCAATGATCCGGAGATCGACATCGTTCTTGAATTGATCGGCGGCGCAGGTCCTGTTAAAGACATGGTTTTAAAAGCGATAGAAAACGGCAAACACGTTGTTACTGCCAATAAATCCCTGATTGCTTTACACGGTAACGAGATTTTTGCCAAAGCCAGTGAAAAAGGCGTAATCGTTGCCTTTGAAGCCGCTGTTGCCGGCGGTATCCCGATTATCAAAGCCATACGCGAAGGTTTGAGCGCTAATCAAATTCAATGGCTGGCAGGAATTATCAACGGAACCGGTAATTTTATCCTGACCGAAATGCGCGATAAAGGCCGTGATTTTTATGATGTCCTGGCTGAAGCGCAAGCTCTGGGCTATGCTGAAGCCGATCCAACCTTTGACGTGGAAGGCATAGATGCCGGACACAAACTAACCATTCTTGCCTCGATTGCTTTCGGAATCCCTTTACAGTTTGACAAGGTTTATACCGAAGGCATTACTCAAATCACCCGACTCGATGTTGAGTACGCCGAACAACTGGGTTATCGCATCAAGCATTTAGGTATTGCCAGAAAAACGCCCGAAGGTATTGAATTAAGAGTACACCCCACCTTAATCCCCGAACGCAGGCTGATTGCCAACGTTAATGGCGTAATGAACGCCATAGTAGTAAAAGGCGATGCCGTCGGCGCCACTCTTTATTACGGCGCCGGCGCAGGCGCAGAACCTACCGCCTCAGCTGTGGTCGCCGATGTTATTGATATTGTCAGAGCTTTGACCAGCGACCCTGAAAACCGCGTGCCGCATCTGGCTTTCCAGGCGGCTTCAATAGCTGACATCCCTGTTTTATCATCAGACCGCTTTAAAACCTCATATTATTTGCGCCTGAACGCAGAAGATAAACCAGGTGTTTTAGCCGACGTCACCAGGATACTGGCAGACCATCACATCAGCATTGAAGCCATCATACAGAAAGAACCCCCAGGTGAGGAAACAGCTGTACCGATTATTATGCTGACGCAAATCACGCTGGAAAAAGAAATGAATGCTGCGATTGCTGAAATCGAAGCCTTAAAAACCGTTACCGGAAAAGTCAACCGCATCCGCCTGGAAACTTTGGGATAAATAAATAAATCATGTCTACGCATAAACACTACACCGGATTAATTGAGCGCTATAGAGACCGTCTGCCCGTCAGTGCGACTACTCGTATAATCAGCTTGAACGAAGGCAATACGCCGCTCATCCAACTGCAAAATATTCCCCGTTTGACAGGCAAGGACGTTGATATCTATGTCAAGTTTGAAGGCCTGAATCCAACCGGATCATTTAAAGACCGCGGCATGACCATGGCCGTTACCAAAGCTGTAGAAGAGGGCAGTCAGGCGATTATCTGTGCCTCAACCGGCAACACTTCCGCTTCTGCCGCTGCCTACGCTGCACGTGCGGGCATTAAAGCTTTTGTTTTGATACCCGAAGGCAAAATTGCCCTGGGCAAACTGGCGCAAACCTTAATGTACGATGCTACCATCATTCAGATTAACGGCAACTTCGATCAAGGCATGGAGCTGGTTAAAGAAGTCGCAGATCATGCCCCGGTCACTATCGTCAACTCCATTAATCCTTACAGAATAGATGGACAAAAAACCGCGGCTTTTGAAATTATTGACGATTTGGGTTTTGCACCCGATTATCACTGTTTACCTGTCGGTAATGCCGGCAATATCACCGCTTACTGGAAAGGCTACAAAGAATATGCGACAGATCGTGTGTGCGCTAATCGCCCCATCATGTGCGGCTATCAGGCCGCCGGAGCTGCGCCCTTCATAGCGGGCAAAATGATCGATAATCCAGAAACCGTCGCCACCGCCATCCGCATCGGCCATCCGCAATCCTGGGATTTCGCCTGGGCCGCTCAAAAAGAGTCCGGCGGCTGGTTTGACAAGTTTACCGATGAACAGATTCTGGCCGCACAAAAAATGCTGTCCCAATATGAAGGCATATTTTGCGAACCGGCATCAGCGACTTCATTAGCAGGAGCAATGCACGATATAGCCTCCGGCAAAATCCCCGAAGGCAGCAAGATTGTCTGTACCTTGACCGGCATGGGTTTAAAAGATCCTGATACGGCTATAAAACAATGTGCAGCGGCACATCCTGTTACTATTGATGCCAGTCTGGATGCGGTCAAGAGGGCGATTCTGGATTGTTTGTAAAGAGATCATTTTCTATATTAAAGACGGAGATTTGGCTTATGCAAGTACAAACGCAAAAAATTGAACAACTAGCTAATAAACTGAAAACGCTTTCACAAGAACGAATCTCAGAAGTGGAAGATTTTATTGATTTTTTAAGGCAGCGGGATGAGAACCAACAACTTATCCAATTGGCGATGAATGCGTCGCAATCTACCTTAAACACTATTTGGGATAATGCCGACGATGCCGAGTATGACCGGCTTTGAGTTTGGTGATGTTGTACTGGTGTCGTTTCCATTTACTGATCAAGTCGGCAGCAAACAACGACCAGCCGTGATAATCAATTCTAAAGCTTATAGTCAAGACAAGTCTGATATTATCTTAATGGCCATCACCAGCCAGATTAAAGCTAAGGCAACATTTGGGGAAGTCATTATTGAAAATTGGAAAATAGCTGGATTGCTCAAGGCTTCAGTTATCAAACCCGTTATTTTTACAGTAGAAAAAAACTTGATTCGGAAAGTATTAGGGCGATTATATGAAGATGATAGCCAGCGACTCAGGCAAGTATTGGAATTGATTATCGGTTAGCCGTATGGCAATCCTTCACTTTAGAATATCAACTCCCAAAAGGGGTATTGCCTAACGGCGAAAACGTGCTACGAGCTTGATCCGCTTTCTGCTGTTCAGCGGACATCGGTTGAGGTGTGATTATTTATAGTTTTAGGGTGTCTAATTTTAATTATGCTTGAAAGAGGAAATCGAAAATGTACTATAAACTCATCGTTATCGCAGTTACTCTTCTTTCAGTTGGCAGCAGCGCCGCTATGGATGAGCTGTCCATGCAACATATTCTTTAGGTCGCAAAGATGACTGGCGCATGCGGCATTCTCCAATCCATATCTGTTTTTCAAGCAAGCACCAAGCTTGAAGGCGGAGACCTGTTTATAGAGAGATTCTGGAACACTGAAGCCGCGAGGCTCGGGAAAACACTCGAGCAGTACATAAAGGATTGCCAGGCCTCAATCTACGGATACGAAAACCTCTGGAAGCTCGCTGATTAGTCAGGAAAGTAGCGTGGGGCGTAATCTCATAACAAGCCGCTCAGACCGATCGCGCGTAAAATGCGCTAAGATTTAGTGTGGCGTTTACCTCACTATAAGATGCGTACCGCAACCGTTTCTAGCAAGACCTGTGCTTGTTCTAGCTATCCATTACCTGACCAGTTCACTGAGCAAATAGCTGCTTTCTATAGGCTTCGCAGCATGTGTCCCGCGCTCAGGCTTACGATTCCTGATGACATCGAGGAACGACACATGCAATTCTCGAAATCAGAGCCGGACGAGGCATTTCACTGTTCGATTCCCTTTCTGGCATATCGCGGTGGTTACTTATCGGATTTCACAGAAGCTCTTCACAGATTCGTACTGGATGGACGTGAATTGCGAAAACAGGTAACGGCACAGTATAGAAATGATCTCCGAGAGAAATGGGTACTCGAAATTGACGAAAACTCGCGCTATAAAAAGGCACGCAATTATTTGTCACGCCTCGCAGAACTTCATTTCGCACGATGGCTAGAAACTCAGCAATGGCAAGTTCATAACCTTGAACTATACGGCGGACAATTTGATGTCGAAGGCATAGATAACAATCAAGTCGCCACTGCATTCGAAATCAAATTCTTGGGGCAACGCGAGGTGCTGTTCGAATTGATTCGTGCCTCGTTCACGAACGCCACAGCAGGTCGACTTGGAGTCTATTCACCAATCGATTATCTTATCTTCCGTCTCTATGAAGCGGCACACCAACTGCAAGGGACAAGTGCACATCGCGTCGCAGTGGCCGTTGTAAGCGACTACGATGTGTCGTACAAAATTCCATTGTCAGAAAGTTGGGTCGATTGGGCAAACCCAAGCTTTCTCAAGCGTGATCCAGAAATTCAAGGTTTTCTGGCTCGTCAATACACCAAGAACCCTAATCTCGATGCCGATTTGAAAACCTTCATCACAGGGCTAAACGAAATCTGGATTTTGCGTTACAAGGGCGCTTTCGAGTTGCATCTGGAACATCGCATATGTCCTTCGGCAAGCGGTCAAGGAAACTCGTAAACACTGGCCTTTTCACATTGATTCTTGGGTGGTTCTTCCTGACCACTTGCATTGTATTTGGACACTACCTGAAGACGATGATGATAATTCCAACCGCTGGCGAGTCATTAATCAAACGTTTTCCAAGGCATTGCCCATGACCGAACGACGTTCTGCCGTGCGTGTTGCCCGAGGCGAGCGAGGAATTTGGCAACGGCGTTTTTGGGAACGCGTAAGGCGGATAAATTGTAGGGTGGATTCGCGTCACGGCCGTACGGCGGATAAATTGTAGAGCTGTAGGGTGGATTCGCGCTAGCAATCCGCCTTTAACGGAGTGTGCATACTTGAACCCTCGTTTGGACTTTCCCTGCGGGGATTTTTTGTGCCCGATTTTTTATGATATAGATGCTAAAGAGTCCACTATATTCCTCTGCGAATTCATTCCCTTGCATTGATTTAATTTACCGCGAAGAACATAATTCATGAGCGTAATGACGAAACCTTTGCAACACTGCTGAAGCTAGGCTGGGAACAAACGCCCAAGAGCGCCTGTCCTTTGAAAATAAAAGGTGCGCTTGCGTACCATCGACATGTTGTAAAGTGCGAAGAGTCCATCCTCATTTTTCCGAAAAAATCATGATAATAGGCACACAATGGCAGCGCTTCACTGGAAAGTCTGATACTGGGGTGGCCGCCAAAACCGAAGACAGCGAGCTGTTGAAACCCAACTATGCGAAGCGCGGCTTTCTTCCGGAAGCCGATCCGCTTACTGCGTTTTCGCATGATTCGCGCTATGCTGTACTCGACGAGATCGGCCACGATCTGCCGAGTCTGCTCTATGACAAGGGCTTTCGGGTTTACGCGCGGGTACTTGATATCCCTAGCTGGCAGGGGCCGGTTACCGACGAGAACCTTCCGCAACTTCGCCTTTATTATCAACGGGTTGGCTTTCTTGCTTCCGCTTATGTCAATCAGGTCGGGGAGGAGCCAGCCAAAATACTGCCGCGCAACATCGCAGTACCGCTGGTGCGGGCGGCAATGCTGCTCGAGCGCCCGCCTATTCTGAGCTACGACGGTTACGCCCTGTATAACTGGAAGCGCTTTCGCAAAAATCAACCGATCCGCTTGGGCAATATCGACACGCTGCAAAACTTCGTCCACCTATATGACGAACACTGGTTCATCCTCGTGCATGTGGAGATCGAAGCCATCGCCGCCGACATTCTGGCCGCCATCGCCTCAGTTATGCGGAAGTTTAAGGAGAATGATGATGCCGACCTTAGCCCGGAGCTTTGGCGCATCGAAGACGCTGTTGAGCGTCAGGTCAGTGTGCTCAAACGCATTCCCGAGCATATGGATTCCAGTCTCTATTACAAGACATTCCGGCCCTATATCCGTTTTTTTGAAAATGTAACTTATGAAGGCGTGGACCAGGCGCCTATCCAGTTTCGCGGCGAGACCGGCGCCCAGAGTAGCATCATGCCGACTCTGATCGCCTTCATGAAGGTCCCCCACCAGCGATCCGTCCTGACGGACCATCTGGCCGATATGCGCAAGTACATGCCCGCCAAGCACCGGGAGCTGATTAAAGAAGTCGAGGCCATGCCGGACATCCGCAACCCCAGCTACAAGGAGCCTTACAACGCCATTTTGGATGCCATGGCGGCCTTCCGGAAGGTCCATTACGGCTGGGCGGAGGAGTATATCAACCGCTGGACCGACGATCCGAGGGGAACAGGCGGTACCCCGTATATGCAGTGGCTCAAACAGATGCTGCTGGAGACTGAGGCTCACCACTTATGAGGGGTTTGGTAATGGCCTTTGCAAGAAAAAATTACGCCCGCACCAGCATAAACCCGCCATGCGTCCGGCAGCACACGGTACACACCGATGGCATCACCAGCACCGGTTGTAAAACTTCGAAAAACCGCCGGAGAGTGCCCCTTATTACCTGTAATTTACAAGATATGCGATTTTGCGAGGGGCTCGAATGAAGTTGAAAGCAATGCGAATCTTTCGTACCAAGAATATTACACCCGACGACTTCGACAAGAGTGGCCTCAAACGCTGTTTAACCGGCTTTGACCTCACCCTGCTCGGCATCGGTGCGATTGTTGGCACCGGTATTTTCGTTCTGACCGGTATTGCCGCCGCTACCCAGGCCGGACCTGCGGTCATACTATCGTTTGTCATCGCAGGGTTTGCTTGCGCTTGTGCGGCGCTCGCCTACGCCGAACTGGCTTCCAGCATCGGCGGCTGTGGCAGCGCTTATGGTTATAGTTATGCCGCCTTTGGCGAGTTGGCAGCCTGGATCATTGGTTGGGATCTGATCCTGGAATATGGCATTGCAGTGGCAGCCGTGGCTAATGGTTGGTCCGGCTATTTCAGCAACGCGCTCGGCGCAATCGGCCTGCCGCTACCAGAGCCGCTGACGCGGGCGCCTGAGCTGGGCGGCATTGTGAATTTGCCGGCGGGGGCAATTGTATTGGTCTTGATGGCATTGCTGATTGTCGGCGTGAAGGAGAGCGCGAGGCTAAACGCTGTGATGGTTTTGGTTAAACTCCTGACCATCACAATATTTATTTCGCTTGCCGCCTTCAACATCAATGCGGCCAACTGGGATCCCTTCATGCCCTTTGGCTGGTTCGGACACAACGGAGAAGGCAAACCCATTGGCGTGCTGGCTGGGGCTTCGATCGTTTTTTTCGCCTACATCGGTTTTGACGCCGTATCCACCGCAGCAGAAGAGGCCCAGCATCCGAAACGTGACATCCCCATTGGCATCATCGCCTCGCTGACCTTTTGCACTCTCATTTATGTGCTTGTCTCTGGACTTCTAACAGGCATTGTTCCTTATACCGAGCTCAACGTCTCATCACCGGTCACCCATGCCTTGCAACTGCTAGGGTTTAACGGGGCATCGGCGTTCGTGGCGACGGGAGTGATCGCCGGTCTCACCACGGTGATGCTGGTGATGTACTATGCTTTGACCCGAATTATTTTCGCCATGTCACGGGATGGCTTATTGCCACTCGTGGTTTCTACAGTCAATCCCAGGACACAGACGCCGGTGCGCATTATCCTGGTGTGCGGGCTGCTGATCGCTGCCGTTGCCGCTCTTGTCCCACTGGGGGATCTGGCCGAACTGGTCAATATCGGAACCTTAGTCGCTTTCGTGCTGGTATGTGCCGGCGTAATCGTACTGCGCATTACGAATCCGAATATTCCGCGTCCCTTCAAAACTCCAGCGGGTTCGCTTTTTCCAATCCTGGGAATTCTCTTCTGTGGCGCACTGATGGCTTTTTTACCGCCCCTGACATGGTATCGTTTTATTATGTGGCTGTTCATCGGTTTGATCGTGTACTTCGGTTATTCGATCCGCCACAGTACGCTTGTAAATAAATTGTAGATTTTTGCGATCGGCTTCGAGGTTGAATTGAAGTCACGCAGTCCCGATTTCAGGCATGGCGAAGGAAGACATCTTACCAGTACGCGCGACATTGTAAGTTGCCGTTCATAGCTTCTTTCTGTAAGCCGTGCTCGATCTCGAAAATCCCTGATTGCTACTCGATGTTCACTTATTTGCCCGCAGGAACTGACATCGGGTCTTCATCGGCCGCCAAAAAGCCGAACTCACGCATCCTAACATATTAACTCCTTGTCCAAGTATTTAATGATTGTGTATTCCAGCGGGTGCAAGTCCCGCTCCAGTAAGGTAGTCAAGCCGCTGGATTGAGAACTCTGAGCCGTGGCAGTAATCTCCAAGGTTAAGTACACAGGAATCAAACCCAATAGATCGAGCGAAAGCTGAAGTGATAGAACCTCGAAGGTTACAATGGGTAGGACGATGCGGCTGAACCGTCAGAAGTCAATATTGTGCGTAGGATGTGTCGAGGTACGAACCTCAACAAAACCGCTTTTTGAAGTGTAAATATCGGGGTCCGCAAAGCACATCCCAACCCGCGAGCTGTTACAGATGGTGGCAGTATGTTGATAGGTATGCTATCCAGAAAATTGATGTGTGGTAAAATTTTGGCTGCTCTTGGATAATGATGTTTTCAAAATAGGTAATGCGGCGGATGGAATGGAACAGCGGCAAGCTTATTCTTTGAAATTCCTCTTATGCGTTGTGTTTACGCCTTTTTTATTTATTATTAAATATTAAAATTTTTAGGTGAAAATATGTGTTTTAGTGCTGATATGTCGCTTGGGCTAGGTGTGATAGGATTCGCTGCTTCAGGCGTGACTGTTCTTGATAAAACCGAATCTTTTTGGGTGAGGGTCGCGCGATCCTATGCCATTTTTCATTTTTCAATAATGGAATTCATTCAATATTTCGCCTATCCGGTTACTGATCAATGTGGATATGGGACTAACTTCTATTTGAGTGAATTATCGACTTACCATATTGCTTTGCAGGCATTGGCAATTATGCCGGCACTGGCAACATACTCATCTGACAAATCCGCACTTAAATATGCAACAATATTTGGAGCGACACTCAGCTTTTTATTCCTGATCTGTTCATTTCTGCCAAAAAATTGGCAACTTTTTGATCTTACACCTAATTTTATTGGCAATATGGTTTCCTGTTTGTTTATGGGAAAATACCATATCGGTTATCGCATTGCGAGTGCATACGGGACTTTCGTAACCCATGGTTCACTATTTGCGCTGGCATTGAGCGGTTTTATCTGGAAGGACAACTGGAAAATTTCCAGCTACCATGCATTTATGGCGCTAATGACTCTATATATGCCGCAATGGTTCCTGGGCGTTTCAACAGGAGAAGCAGCCGCCATTTACTGCTTCTATTCGATACCGGTTACTGTCAGTTTCATGCCGTATTTTAAAAACTTTTTCACCGTTCAGAACTACGCAAAAAAACGCGATTTCTCCCTTAGAAGCTAAAATACTGCTCCAAAATATTTTCTCGTCAACTTTACCAAGCCCATACAAACAAGCGGCTTAAATTATAGATTAGTACGGATTAGCCGGGGCCAAATTATCCTTGTTAAAGCCTTCATCAAGCTCCGGCTCGTATTGATCCTCCGGATCGCATATTTATCAAGATGATCATTTAACGTTTGTACGCCTCTATTCCATCCCTCCAGTGGATCCCTGGCATCTTTTGCCGAGATTGCACAGCCTGCCAACACCCCCGAACAGGCAAGAAATCCAAGTTGCGCTATTAATTTTTTCATTTGCATTTCATTGCTCCTTATTTCGCTATTATTTTTATTCCAGTTCACTATCGCGTAACATAGCATCGATAGGCGTAGCCATGGAGTGAGCGCCGCTTTTATATATAACTGATGATTTTAATATTTCCGGATACGAACCAACATAATGGACACACCTGCAATTCCTTTGGCTCAACGCTTTAGAGGCTACCTCCCTGTAATCGTCGACATAGAAACATCGGGGTTTAATCCCAAAAAAAATGCCTTACTGGAAATCGCTGCCGTTATTGTTGAACTTAACAGTAACAATGATTTGGAAATCACCGAACGTTATTCAACGCACGTTGTCCCCTTTAAAAATTCGGAACTGGATGCTGCGGCTCTCAAATTTAATGGTATAGACCCCTATCACCCGTTTCGCATGGCAATTGATGAGAAGGACGCACTGGATATGCTGTTTAAGCCCATTAAACATGCAGTAAAGCGTAACAATTGCACGCGGGCAATTCTGGTGGGTCACAATCCTGCTTTTGACATCGGTTTCTTGAATGCCGCTATCCAACGAACACAAATAAAACGCAGCCCTTTTCATCCGTTTAGTTCTTTCGACACAGCTACGTTGGGCGGATTGGCTTATCAACAGACTGTACTGGCCAAAATTGCTCAGGCCGCGGGGCTGGAATGGGATAACGAAAAGGCGCATGCAGCGTTATATGATGCTGAAAAGACCGCTGAACTGTTTTGCATGGTGGTCAATCGCTGGAAGCAGCTTGAAGAACTGGAGCGATTTAATTTAAAAGAATACGAACTGTAGGTGCGAATTCATTCGCATCATGCGGACAAATCCGCACCGACAACTACGTACCTTTAGTGGTGAAAAATCATTATTCTGTGCCGCAGGCAACCGCCAACATAGTAACCAACTCACCCTTTTTATATAAATCGATAACGATATCACAACCGCCAACTAATTCGCCATTGATGTACAACTGCGGATAGGTTGGCCAATTTGAATACTCTTTAAGCGCTTCACGCAACTCCGGATCTTCAAAAATATTTACATACATGTATTTTGCCTGACAGGCGTCCAATATTTGCACAGTTTGGCCGGAAAAGCCGCATTGTGGAAAATCAGGTGAACCCTTCATATACAAAACGACCGGATTATTTTCAATCTGGTCTTTAATTCTTTCTATAACGCTCATAGTACTAGTCACTCAAATAAATAAAAGACCCATTGATTCTATCAACTTTATACATCTTAAAAAAGCAAAATTTGCAATCCAGCGCACTATATTCCAATCCATAAATGAGCCTGAAATAGGAGTAAGATCCTGTTACAGGATGGTAAAAAATATTAAAAATTATTACTGAAATTCAAATTAATCGGTGGTGGGTAAGTTGTGGGCGGCCGG
>JAQTMV010000022.1 GCA_028714175.1 Methylococcales bacterium | reverse complement strand
CATCGCTCAGCACAAGAAGCCCTAAGCGCAACAGTAATGTTGGCGTTAAACACCTAAGGGTCTGCAGATGAAGCCGTAGTAATCGTAAAGTTCGGTGCCGATGAATTCATGGTGACATGGAGGAGGGTAAAACATCGAATCAGCAACGGGACGTTGGAGGTGAAGGGCGGAACACATAAGCGGTCATAATCGCAGATTACAGATGAGCGGTTCGAGATCAGCCTAATAAGGAGCGATCATGTATTTGCGTCGTAAACAGTAAATGAATAGATCGTGCGGATTGTTGAAAGATCACTACTAAAGAGAATGAAGTCTGTGGAGATGACCTGCTGGATGTTAAAACCAATTTCTATAAGAAAAATCCTGGTAAGTTGGATTGGAGGATGCCAAACTTGTTTAGGAAAGGGATTATATAGGTTTTAATATTGAGTAGGTATTATGTGAGGAGCCGTGTCCGGACCCGTATGCACGGTTCTGTGGGCAGACGGAGGCTGCGGCCTCATTTCAATCAGTCGTGATGAGCGCGCATCCAGGGCGATATTTGCCGCGACCAGGGCGATGATGATAAAAGTCACGATGAACAAGGTATGTAGAAAAGTGTCATGTGTGGGGATCAGCAAAAGCGAAATGATCATTAAGGGGCCGAACTCACCGGCTGCGGCGGCTGCAACCATATAAGTACCAAAGGCGGAGTTCAACTCTCCCCGGTCCCGCAAAATGGGTGCGAGTACGCCCAAGGCGGTCGTGGACAAGGAGACTGCTGCCAATACAGGCGGAGTCTGGATCAGTCCGATGACATTGAAAAAGAACATGCAAATCATTGCCACGAAGAGCGAAAGTATGCCCATAATGACTTCAAGAACGACGACAGGTAGGCGAAAACCACTGGGCAATTCGGCAAGGAAAGGTGCTAGCATCGCAACAAATGCGATCAGCAGAAGTTCAGATGGATGGGCTTCCATGGATTGACCTCACTACTGGTTGAATTATATTGCGGGATCTGAGTATATAATGAGTAGTCAGTTACACATCGGCATGACAGCAAAGGCATCAAGATCCTCGACGGCAGCGACCGTCCGCCGTATGAGTTCAAGATTGCTTTCCAAATCCATCATGTCTCCGATCGCAAGCGTTACCAGCATTGCCTCGAAAGGATAAACAAGATGAGCGCGATATCTCTGCAATTGACTTGCCAGATCAATCCCTGCGATGCCATTGTTCATCAGAATCCGGACATAACTTGAAATAAGGTTTGCTTCGTGAAGCCGCCGGATTTCGGGGTTGAGAGCGGTGGCCAGGAAGTAAGCGACATCACTGATCCCCTCTCCGGTGCGTACAAGTTGCCAATCGAGAAACCCCGGTTGGGACTTATGCCAGAATAAATTACCGGGATGACAATCGTGATGAATGAGTGTTTTGGCGCCTTCCGAAAGAAAGCGCATTGCTCTGCGGCGATGATGGGCATAATGAATGGCCGGGGCGTGAAGATGTGAAGGAATGAGACTGCCGGCTCGGCGTAATCCTCGCTTCATCAATGGCACGGCAAGGACTGTTCCCAGGACATCTTCCACGCGCCGGGCGGGATTAGCCAGCCAGCGATAACGTGGGCAGGGTTTTACTTTATTCCAAAAATGAGCATGAAAGCAAGCAAGCTGCTCGACAATCAAGGCAGCTTGAGCGGCGGTCAGCGCATCACTCGAACATCCGGGACTTGCGCCAAATTCCGTTACATCGGTAAGAACCAGTGTCGATCCCCATCCGAACCTGCTCTGCGCCGCCAGGATGGAGGGCCGGCTTATCGGTATGGGTTCAGTAATTTCATTATAAAAACGCACTTCGGTATGAAGCAGCCGTGGCAAAGCCGTAATCCACCTTGCCCGCCAGGCCATCGACGGAAGTTTCACAAACCAGCGTCGCGGAAAGGTTTCCGGACCATCGTGTTCGACAAGGACGCGAACCCGCGTTGTCGTTCCAATATCGACAGAAACAATATCGATATTGGAAACGATTGTATCAGTGGAATGGTTATCAACGATTCGTTGAGCCCAGGCAACCGTCAAATCACGGAGACTGTGGACGAGAATATTTTGCTTCATTTTTCACCTGTTTTTCTCGTGCTTATCTTTTTAGAAGTTTGCTAGAGTGGGCAAACGCTAAAGCGGGTGCCTACTCTAAACGGCTGTTTTTCGTCCACAAGGAATCCACCTTGCCTATCTTTCGTTACCATAGAGGGTCGCTGCCGCGAGAGGGGGTCGAATGGCGGCAGCTGAAACCGGTTGTCATGATTGCCCGCTTTTAAACCGGCGATAACGCCGGATCAATGCGTTGGTCGAACTGTCATGGCCCAGTTGCGGCTCGTCTGCGCTTTTGAGTTCGGCGGCGGTTTTTTTTGCCAACATCTTGCCTAACTCGACGCCCCATTGATCGAATGAATCGATATTCCAGATGGCCCCTTGCGTGAACACGCTGTGCTCGTAAAGTGCGACCAGTTTGCCTAGCGTTTCAGGTGTCAATAGTTCGATCAGCAGTGTATTGGCCGGACGATTACCCTCGAAGGTACGGTGCGGCACCAACCAGCCGGGAATGCCCTCGGCCTTGACTTCGTCCTCTGCCTTGCCGAAGGCCAAGGCTTCAGTCTGCGCGAAAAAGTTTGCCATCAACAAATCATGCTGATCGCCAAGCGGATTCAGGTTTTGGTAAAAACCGATAAAATCGCAGGGAATCAGACGGGTACCCTGATGCAGCAACTGAAAAAACGAGTGCTGGCCGTTGGTGCCTGGCTCGCCCCAATAGATCGGCGCCGTTTGATAGTCGACGCAGGCGCCGTCCAGCGTGACGTGCTTGCCGTTGCTTTCCATCGTCAATTGCTGCAGGTAGGCAGGGAAACGCTTGAGATACTGGTTGTAAGGAAACACCGCGACCGACTGGGCTTCGAAGAAGTTGTTGTACCAGAGTTTGAGCAGACCCATGATAACAGGCAGGTTCCGTTCGAAGGGCGCCGTGCGGAAATGTTCATCCAGCGCATGGAAGCCTGCGAGCATCGCCCGGAAATTGTCCGCTCCGACCGCGATCATCGTCGATAGGCCAATCGCCGAATCCATTGAATAGCGTCCGCCGTCCCAATCCCAGAAGCCAAACATATTGTCAGTATTAATACCGAATTTTATCACTTCTTCGGCATTGGTCGATACGGCGACAAAGTGCCGGCGCACGGCATGATCGTCACCGTGTTTATGCAAACACCAGTCACGTGCGGCGCGGGCATTGGTCAGGGTTTCAAGCGTCGTAAAGGTCTTCGAGCAGATGATAAACAGCGTTTCTTCAGGATCGAGATCGCGCGTGGCTTCCTTAAAATCGGTGCCGTCCACATTCGAGACGAAACGGAAAGTCAGGTCGCGCTGACTGTAATGCCGCAGCGCTTCGTAGGCCATCACCGGACCCAGGTCGGAACCGCCGATACCGATATTGATGATATTGGCGATACGTTTACCCGTGTATCCCAGCCATTGACCGCTGCGAACCTGCTCAGAAAATGCGGCCATCCGGTCGAGTACCGCATGGACTTCAGCCGCCACGTCGACGCCATCGAGCATGATCTTCTCGCCTTTGGGCGCGCGCAAGGCCGTATGCAGAGCGGCTCTTTGTTCAGTCACGTTGATGGTATCGCCCTTGAACATAGCGATAATCCGCTCACGCAAGCCGCATTCATCGGCAAGCTTTATCAGCAAGCGCATAGTCTCATCGGTAACACGGTTTTTCGAATAATCCAGATAAATGCCGACGGCATCGACCACGAACCGTTCGCCGCGTAAAGGATCATCCGCGAACAACTGACGCAGGTGTAAAGACTGTATCTGTTGATAATGCGTCTGCAGTGCCTTCCAGGCAGGGCGTTGCGTTAGTGATTGTGTTGTCGTATCGGTTGTTATCATTATTTTGCTGCTCCTGTTTGCGGTGTGCTTGTAAGCTGCGAGTCCAGTAACCGCCATTGATGGCCGTTGCGCGCCAATAGTTCATCGGTGGTCTTCGGGCCTTCGCTGCCGGCTGCATAGTTGGGGAAAGCGCCGGTAGGCTGTTGCCGCCAAGCCGCAAGGATAGGGTCTATCAGGCGCCATTGCGCTTCAACACCGTCCCGGCGAGTAAACAAGGTGGCATCACCGCACAGCGCATTCAGCAGCAAGGTTTCGTAGGCTTCAGGAATACGCATGTTAAAGATATGATTACGGTTCCATACCGGTTCGAAAAGCGCGTCGCCAAAGCGGAAAACCGGTAGGTTCTATACGGTTTCCTTGCCCAGATACTGATCGATCCGGTAAACCTGGTGTTCCAGAAACACTCCGGCGACATAGTCGCTGAGCGCTTGCGCTGAAGCGAGGCCGCGCCCGAAAGGCTTTTCGATAGCTATTCGCGCCCTACCCGAGGACTCATTGGACAGCCCGGCTTGGACTATCCCATCGATAATCGGACCGGCCAGCGTCGGCGGCGTGGCACAGTAATAAAGCCGGTTACCCGGTACGTCCTCGTTCTAACTGTCTGGATCTTTTAAATCGCAGGCAAAATAGTTTAACTTTTGCGCAAATTTACACCATTCCTCGGCATCGAACAATAGTACTCCTTTTGCCTCGCGCACGGCGGATTGCATTAATGCCCTGAAAGTATCGGTGTCGATCGGTTCACGATCCACACCAATTATCACCGAAGCTTCCGAAAGTTCTCTTTTCCGTGCCAAATGTCACGGGGCGCTGGCCTTAACTTACGTTTGGTTAAATCCCCGGTCGTGCCGAATATGACGATCACGCCAGATTCGGCCTTGGCTAATGCAGATTCGCCGGTTTTTGTGTCAACCGCATTAACATTGATGCACACATTTTTTCTCCTTTTCCGGCTTATACTTGGCCGTCAAATAAGTTAAAAATCAGAAATCAATCGAGCCCCATCCGACCCCATAGATTACGAATTGCTACTTACTTAGCCTCAATGTCCGGATCCTTTGATTCTGAAGCTGCCCGAGTAGCAGCATGGAACTGCCAGAACAACTGTTGTTCTTCAGCAATGACAGTTTCTACGCGATCTACCAGCAGCCGGTAAGCCGTATCTTCATCTCCGGCTTCAGCATAGGCATCGGCATTATTCAGATAAAGCCGGTATTCCCGTTTCATACTTTCGGATGCTTTACGATACGCCTGCCAGGTTTCATTAGGGCGCAGCAGCGTATCTATTGAGCGCAAAACAGCAACAGTTGCACCCAATACAGCCGTAACGCCGGCAACCCAGAACTGCTCCGAAAAAACCTGCAAAACCGAAATCAAGGCGCCGAGCACAATCACGACAATGGCAAAGAATAAATGTCTGGATTTTTGCTTGCCGGATTTTTCCGAATACCAGTGTTGATGACCGGAAAGAACAGTATCGAAATAATACTCGGCCCTTTGCTTCCGGCTTTCGATCGGCACCATCCACGGTGGAGGTAAATTTGATTCTGGTTTTTGATCAGCCATAGGTATTTTCCTGTTCAATTATCATGTTAAATTTCTCAATAGAGTAGGTCGCTTGCAAAACTCCTGAAAACCGCCCTTCGACAAGCTCAGGGCGAACGCTAGTTGTGCTGAATTTAATTCCAAATACACTTGGGCGGTACCGCCAAGCCTATCGTCGCCATCGTTCCACAGGCAGATAAAGCGGACTTTGCCGAAGTCGCAAGTCAATAAATCTTACCAGTTGACTAAATTCAATGGCAGCCGCTTTTTTCACCCAACTGTTGCTAAGGTTGTCGATGAGAGTCTGTACCTGTTTGCGTTCGTTTTGCAGTTCAGAAGAGGAGGCAAGGTAAATTTTTAGATCAGTCGCAATATCGTCCGGAATTTATCTGAAAATGCAATTTTAACATCCTGACTGAATATAAGCGCTGAATTGATAGCGTATTACCTCATTTGCTTTATAATTCCGAGAATTAAGCATCAGCAATAACTAGCTCAACAGCCATGTCTGATCCGATTCCGCAATTCAACGGCGAACCTTCATCACATACCGATAAACTTCTGGAAGCAGCCAACTCCGCATCTCAGACGGTAGCGGCGCTACATGTCGCATTTATGGCGTTTGTCGTATATCTAGGCGTCATCGTCTGGGGCACTACGCACAAAGATCTGCTGCTTATCAGCCCGGTCAAACTGCCGATTCTGGATGTGGAACTGCCGCTGACCACTTTTTACGGCTTTGTGCCGTGGATGGTAGTCCTGCTGCATTTCAACCTGCTCATGCAATTGGAGTTGCTCTCTTGCAAACTTTGGAATCTGGACCGCGACCTTCCTGATTCGCCAGCCGGGCAACAAGTGCGCGACTGCTTGTTCATCTTCCCCTTCACTCACCTCATCGCAGGGCGTTCCGGAGTCTGGCTAATCCGCTGGCTGCTATCCCTGGTGGTTGGCATCACTGTCATCGCTTTACCCTTATTAATATTACTGGCAGCACAAATCCGCTTCCTGCCATATCACGACGAGGCCATCACCTGGTCGCAGCGCCTCGCGGTCTGGATCGATGCAGCCATGCTGATTACCTTGTGGCCTTTGATCGCCTCGCCGCAAGACCGGGCGCGGGAGTGGTGGCGGAACTTTGGCTTTCAGCTGCTTTATTATTGGCCCGCTCAGCTCCGGTATTTGATTACCTTGGGATGGAACCGGCTAACGCGATCGCTTCAGCGTCGCTGGCCGGACCTGCCCATGCGTGAAATCGCTTCCCGGCCTATATTGCAACCCACAATAGAACCTAAGGGCATGATTTTCTTGCTAATCTCTGTGCCGGTGATAGTTCTGACCAGTATCATCGCAGTGATACCTGGCAGTTTTACCGTACAAACATACCTGCAGGAGAAAGACAAGCTTCAACTTGACATGCCTGAGGATGCTTCCAACTATTTTGAGGATTGGTTGATCCGCAGAGTGCCTGAGGCATGGCTGAGTGTTGTCGCACATAAAGAAGTGGTTTCTTGTACCTCCCTAGCCGAGGCTAAAAAGTCGGAAGCAACTATTCTCCAGGTAATGCTCGGCCCCTGCGCATGGGATTTAGGCTATTTTCCACGCAACCTGGACCTCAGAGATACCACGCTGGTGCCCAAAGAGGTGTCTTTGTCGCTAGTAGCCCGTGCAATAGATCCCGATAAGTCGGTCCGTGACGCTGCCTTCAAGGAATTTGCAGGCGTCTATCTACAAAAGCGCGATTTACGTTTTGCCAATTTGTCAGGAGCCCTGTTACCGAAAGCTGATCTACGGGATGCCCAAATTCAAGGAGCGATCCTGTTAAAGGCGAAATTGCAGGGTGCAATCCTGCAGGATTGGAATTACCAAAATAAACCTAAAGATATGCTGAAGGGCGCGATCTTGGGCGGAGCGAATATGCCGAGCATAAGAATGATTGCGTGGAATCTACAGGGCACAGATTTACGTGGAGCGAATCTGCTGGGCGTTGACCTACACGGGGCTAAACTGCAAAACGCGGATCTACGCGGGGCAGATTTGCAGGGTGCAGACCTGAATGAGGCGAATCTGCAGGGCGCGGACTTACGCGGGGCGAAATTGCAGGGTGCGAATTTGCGCAAGACGAATTTTCAAGGTGCGGATTTGAGCAATGCAAAACTGCTGGGCTCGGATTTGGCCTTGGCGGATCTACAGGGCGCAAAACTAAGTGAAGCGGACCTGCTGGGGGTTGACTGGGCACAAGCCAAACTAGATGGCCTATTCATTGCCGAAAGTTTGATGCCGGCTTGGCACGAGCACCAACGGCGCAAGCAGGAATTAACACTCAAGCAGATACTGGATAGTGAACAATTCAGCGCATTTCAGATACGTATGAGTTCTGCCATTACGGGATCACCATCGGGAAAACCGATCAGTCGAACAGGCTGCTACAGCGATAATCCAACCTTACTGGAATGCGAATACCGTAATCCGTTGCAACTGGGTGCTTACCGAACTGATGTGCTACACCCAAAACTGATCGACCTGGCGTGTTCGGATGCGGAAATTGCAGTTGGCGTTGCCAAACGAGGTTCCAATAAGTCCACGAACAATGACCCCGATTTTGGCCTGGCAGCAGCCTTAGTCAAAGCACTGGATACTCCAAATTCCTGCGCGGGCTTAACCGCACTCTCTGAACAAACTCGACAAAAATTACGGGAAACAGCAGAACAACAGAAAAAAGCCAAGACGAAATGACGCAGAATAGCCGACAATATCTTGTAATATATCTGACGACTATAAAAGCGCTTGGTTCGATTATTGCATAATTTTTTTAAAGATAAGGCCTTTGGAGATTTTTTTTACTTGTAGTAAAGAATCGAGTCGCACTGAACAAATAGCCAGGCAAAGTTATGAATATCTCAAGTCTGGTTATTTATCGGTTAAACTAAAGACAAAGGATTTTTTCAAATCTGGCCGATTAATTTAAGCCTGCTTTTAATACGTGCATTAAAAAACTGAATATATACAAAGAAACTTTTGCGTAAATCCCAACAACAGGGCAATAGGAATAAAAGATTATGACCATTCGCGTCGCCATTCGCCACAAAACGATATACAGCTTCGATAGACTTGTATCTCTGTCGCCCCATGTATTTCGATTACGGCCGGCAGTACACAGTCGGACACCCATCAAGGCTTATACATTACGCATTGAGCCGAAGAATTATTTCATCAACTGGCAACAGGATCCTTTCGGTAATATTCTGGCACGCGTGGTGTTTCCGGAAAAATGCCGAAAACTCAGCGTTGAGGTTGAAGTCATTGCCGATATGACAGTGATTAATCCCTTTGATTTTTTTGTCGAGGAATATGCCGAGAATTATCCATTTAACTACGATCCACTAACGCTCAAGGAACTGCAACCTTATCTGGAAATAGCTGAAAAAGGTCCTTTATTAAAACAGTGGGTAAATGATTTCGATATCAGCAAGCGGTCTATTAATGATTTTTTAGTCGATATCAATCGCAAGGTTTTTGCAGCAATCAGCTATAACATTCGCATGGAAGTGGGTATACAAAGCTGTGAAGAGACGCTGGAAATGCGCAGTGGATCATGCCGGGACTCGGCATGGTTGTTGGTGCAGATACTGCGTCATCTTGGACTGGCCGCCCGTTTTGTATCCGGTTATCTGGTTCAACTGACTGCTGATATAAAATCGCTGGACGGGCCCTCAGGCCCGGAGCACGATTTCACCGATTTACATGCGTGGACGGAAGTATATGTACCAGGGGCAGGCTGGATAGGACTTGATCCTACCTCGGGATTATTGGCTGGAGAAGGCCATATTCCACTGGCTTGCACGCCCCATCCGGCCAGTGCAGCACCAATAACCGGCGGCATAGATGAATGTGAGGTGGAATTTGAATTCAGTAATACAGTGGAACGCCTGCATGAAGACCCTCGCGTCACCAAGCCTTATACCGATGAACAGTGGTATCACATCGATGCCTTGGGGCAGTATGTTGATAAGCAGTTAATCGAAGGGGATGTCCGGCTGACAATGGGAGGTGAACCTACCTTTGTGTCGGTTGATGATATGGAAGGGGATGAATGGAACACGCACGCTGATGGTGCAAATAAGCGTGAGCGTGCACAACAATTGACCATCCGTTTGCGTGATGTGTTTGCAAAGGGGGCAATGCTGCACTATGGTCAAGGCAAGTGGTATCCTGGCGAACCTTTGCCACGCTGGCAATATGGCATTTTTTGGCGTAAGGATGGGACTCCGGTCTGGCGTAATCCAGCATTACTTGCCGACATTAACAAGGATTATGGTCATACTGTAAAACAGGCGCAAAAGTTTGTTCAGCAAATCACGCAGCGTTTAGGTCTTCACCCTCGATATATAGTCACTGCTTTTGAAGATAGTTTTTATTATCTTTGGCAGGAAGGCACCTTGCCCGAAAATCTTGATCCTTTAAAAAGTAACCTAAAAGACTCTATTGAACGCAGAACCTTAACCAAACTATTGGATACCGGCCTGGATCAGCCCACGGGCTTTACTTTACCGGTCAAGTGGAATTGGTCTGAACAATGCTGGAAAAGTGGTCCCTGGGATTTTCGGCGCGGTGCGATGTTCCTTATTCCAGGAAATTCCCCCATGGGTATGCGTTTACCGTTAGACAGCCTGCCCTGGGTTGCGCCTGATAAACGTGAATCGCAAGAGCCCCAGAGTCTGTTTGAAGACTTACCGGAATTGGGTGATTATTATGGTGAGGTGACACGCCGTTACAGCCACATTGAGGCTAAAATTAATGAACATCCGGAAATTATCGAACAGGAACCGGGTGATGATGAAACAGTAGAAGTCGAAGTGCCGCATACCGCGCTCTGTGTAGAAGCAAGAGAAGGTCGGCTGTATATCTTTATGCCGCCGCTGACTTTGCTGGAACATTATCTTGAGCTGGTCGCCGCGATTGAAGCGACCGCCGAAAGTCTGGCGCTGCCCGTAGTGATGGAAGGTTATGAGCCGCCTCGTGATTATCGCATCGAACGCTTAATGGTTACGCCTGATCCCGGCGTTATTGAAGTCAATATTCATCCGTCTAAAACCTGGCAGGAGTTAGTGGAAAAAACCACGATACTTTATGAACAGGCGCACCAGTCCAGGCTGGGTACTGAAAAATTCATGCAGGATGGTCGTCATACCGGAACCGGCGGCGGCAACCATATCACGATGGGTGCGGAAATGCCGACCGACAGCCCGTTATTGCGTCGCCCTGATTTATTACGCAGCCTGATTACCTACTGGCAGCATCACCCCGGCTTGTCGTATTTGTTTTCGGGTATGTTTATCGGACCGACCAGTCAAGCGCCGCGCGTCGATGAAGGCCGGGATGAAAAACTCTATGAGCTGGAAATCGCTTTTCAACAAATGCCTGAAGGTGAAGTCCCTGCCCCATGGCTGGTTGACCGATTGTTAAGGCATTTATTGACTGATATTACCGGCAATACGCACCGCTCCGAATTTTCTATAGATAAATTGTATTCTCCCGATAGCTCCACAGGCAGATTGGGTCTTTTAGAGCTACGTGCCTTTGAAATGCCGCCACATGCGCGTATGTCACTGGTACAAACACTCTTATTGCGCTCACTGATTGCCTGGTTCTGGCGCGAACCCTATAAACACGACTTGGTCCGATGGGGAACTGAATTGCATGACCGGTTTATGCTGCCGCATTATGTCCGCGAAGACATGAAACAGGTAATCAAAGACTTGCAGCGAGCTGGTTTCAGTTTTGAACTGGACTGGCTGGAGCCGTTTTTCGAATTCCGTTTTCCCCGTTACGGTAATACCCTGATTGACGGCGTTGACATGGAATTGCGTTTTGCGATTGAACCCTGGCATGTACTGGGTGAGGAAGTCAGCAGTACCGGCACTGCGCGTTATGTGGATTCATCAGTTGAGCGTCTGCAGGTAGCGGTAACCGGATTTACTGAGGGCCGCTATGTCATAAGCTGTAACGGCAGACGATTACCCATGCGTAACACCGGTCGTAAAGGTGAATTTGTTGCCGGCGTGCGTTATCGGGCATGGCAGCCGCCTTCGGCATTGCACCCCACTATTGCGCCGCATACCCCGCTGGTATTTGATGTTATCGATACCTGGAATGGCCGTTCAGTGGGTGGTTGTACCTATTACGTTGCTCATCCCGGCGGCCGTAGCTATGATGATTTCCCTGTTAATGATTACGCTGCGGAAACTCGGCGCATGACGCGTTTTTGGGACTATGGACATACACCGGGGGTTATAATTAGACCGCCGCTGGCATCGACTCCGGTTGCGGCTTCTGAAAAACCACTCCTGGCAAATTTTACTATTACTGATGCAGCGCCCAGGGCTATGGCGCCACCTGAGGAAGAGTTGAGTAAAGACTACCCTTTTACGCTGGATTTACGTCATCGCAATCGTTAATTCAGGATTTGTAGTATGGGCAACGCTTTTTTGCCCGCCGACATGAAAAATATACGACAATTATGGTGGGAAGTTGCTCCACATGGCTTAACACATCTAACAGTCAGATATAGATAACGTTACATTACCTAGGAGATTTATTGAAATGAGCGATAGATTAGAACTGCTAACCCCGGCAACATTAACCCTGGAGAATCAAAGTTATTCTTTGCCTACTTTTAGGGGTGTTGAAGGAGAAAAAGCCATTGATATTACCAAGCTACGCAGCCAAACCGGCTATGTAACACTGGATGATGGTTATGGAAATACCGGTGCCTGTGAAAGCGCCATCACTTATATCGATGGAGAAAAAGGCATACTCCGTTATCGCGGTTATCCCATAGAAGAACTGGCTGAAAATTCCCGTTTTACTGAAGTATCCTATTTGTTGCTTCATGGTCATTTGCCAACCAATGAGCAATTAGAGCAATTTTCAACACGTCTTAATGAATCGTCGATTATTCATGAAGACATGCACCATTTTTTTAACGGATTTCCCCGTGGTTCTCATCCCATGGGCATACTTGCGACTATGGTTGCATCCTTATCGACTTTTTATCCGGTTCCCGACCAGCTGGATGAAGACACTGAAGTACAAATTGTCGCTAACCTGATTTCTCAGGTTCGCACCATCGCGTCATTTTCTTATAAAAAATCCATTGGTGAACCGCTGGTTTATCCTTCCTATAAGCTTAAGTATGTCCGTAATTTTCTAACTATGATGTTTGCATCCCCGGTACGTGATTATCAACTGGATGATGATATTGTTCGCGCCATTGATATGTTTCTGATCCTGCACGCAGATCATGAACAAAACTGTAGCACGTCCTCTGTACGCACCGCAGGTTCCAGCATGGCTAATGTTTACGCAGTTGCTTCCGCGGGTATTTCCGCGCTATGGGGACCGCGCCATGGTGGCGCTAATCAGGAAGTCATAACAATGCTTGAGCAGATACACGCCGAAGGGGGAGATGGCACCGAGTTTATTAATCAGGCAAAAGACAAGAGCTCTCCAAATCGATTGATGGGCTTTGGCCATCGGGTGTACAAGAATTTCGACCCGCGCGCAACAGTATTAAAAAAGCATTGTGACAAACTGTTGAATAAACCAGGCATAAGCGATCCACTATTCGATATTGCCAGACGTCTGGAAGAAATCGCCTTGCAGGACGACTACTTCATTTCCAGAAAACTTTATCCCAATGTCGATTTTTACTCCGGCTTGATACTCCGCGCAGCCGGGATACCCACCAATATGTTTACCGTTTTATTTGCCATTGGCCGCATGCCCGGATGGTTGGCGCATTGGCGCGAAATGATTCACGGTGAACAGGTTACTATCTATCGTCCCCGTCAGATTTATATAGGTGAGCCATTGCGGCACTATCAGGATATCGACCAGCGGACGACATGAAGAAGTGCAACTTTGGTGGAGCCATCGTGAAATGCTTCACCACGAAGAGCAGGAAGGACACGAAGAAAATATTTTAAAACTTCGTGTTCTCCGTGGTGAAAAAACTGCTCAACAAAATCCGCAACGGTGGCTCTGCTTTGAGTGTAGGTAATTTTTATAGTATCTTACACTCCCTTCTACTGGATAAGCTGTAACAAACTGACAACAAACAAAAATATGGACTAACTCGTGCCTGATGCCAACAGCCCCGCCAATGATATTGGCACGCAATATTACGCAATGCAGCTCGGCATCTACGATGAGATGTACGCGACTGAAAATAAAGCGCTACCGTATTGGGAGCGCTTTATGGCTGCGCTTGAAGCAATGGGCAGTGAGAAACTTGAACTGCGCCGTCGTGAAGCTCAACGCCTGTTGCGTGAAAACGGTGTTACCTACAATGTTTATGGTGACTCGCAAAAACTGACCCGGCCCTGGCGGCTTGATCCTGTTCCATTATTGATTAGCAGCAAAGAATGGCAGGTTATTGAAGAGGGTCTTAAGCAACGCGCTGAACTGCTTAACCTGATTTTTAAAGACATATACGGCGAACAGAGTCTGTTGAAAAAAGGCTTGTTGCCCGGTGAGCTGATCTTTGGCCATGAAGGTTTTTTGCATCCCTGTGTCGGCGCATTGCAAAACCAGCAGCGACAACTGATTATTTATTCCGCTAACCTTGCCCGCGGACCCAACGGGCGCATGTGGGTTTTGGATGATCGCACCCAGGCTCCTTCCGGTTCAGGCTATGCGCTGGAAAACCGTACGGTGATGACACGAGTTCTGTCTGATATTTTTCGTGAGACACATGTGCAGCGGTTATCCGGCTTTTTCAAGGCGCTGCGCAAGGGACTTGCTGATATTGCGCCGCATAATAAAGAAGATCCTCGCATTGTTGTACTTACGCCCGGCCCGCTCAATGAAACATATTTTGAACACGCCTATTTAGCATCCTATCTGGGTTATACCCTGGTCCAGGGTGGCGATCTGACGGTGCGTGACGGTCATGTCTGGCTTAAATCGCTGGAAGGCTTGCAACCCGTTGATGTTATTTTACGCCGTGTTGATGATTCTTTCTGCGATCCATTGGAATTGCGCAGCGGTTCCCGGTTGGGTGTTGCAGGTCTTTTGGAAGCAGTGCGCCGGGGCAATGTCGCGATTGCTAATCCTTTGGGCAGTAGTATCCTGGAAAACCCCGGCTTATTGGCATTTTTACCCCGCTTAACCCGTCATTTTTTAAATCAGGAACTTAAGCTGTCTTCGGTGGCAACCTGGTGGTGTGGACAACGCCGTGAGCGTGATTTCGTTTTGCAAAATCTTGATAGCCTGGTTATTAAACCCATTAATCGTAGTCAGGTTAATCATGCTTTATTTGGCGGCATGTTAAGCAGTAATGAGAAAGAACAGCTGCGCAGCCAAATTTTAGCTAAACCGCATTTATTCATAGGCCAGGAACAAGTCAGTTTCTCCACACTACCTGCGTTTATCGATAATCATATCGAACCACGTAACGCCGTTTTACGCAACTTTGTTGTCGCTAGTGGAGATGATTATGTGGTGATGCCCGGGGGGCTTACCCGTGTTGCCCGCCAAAAGGATAATTTTATTGTTTCCAATCAGGCCGGCGGAATTAGCAAAGATACCTGGGTTTTGGCATCTGAACCTGAAAAGCCGGTGAGCTTATGGACTCAACCCGTTCGTAATCAACTGATTGAAGCCGTCATCGAACCGCTGACCAGCCGGGCTGCTGACCATCTGTTTTGGGTCGGAAGACATATTGAGCGTGTGGAAGCGACCGCACAACTGTTCCGGACAGTATTACTAAAATTTAGAGAAACACTTGAATTCAAAGACCCCGTTGACAATGACTGTCTCGCGGTATTATTGCGCACGCTGACCCAGGTTACCGGGACTTACCCGGGCTTTGTAAAAAATGATGCCCACCAGCTGAAAACACCACAGACCGAGCTGCTAGCACTGGCCAAAGATAGTCAACGCTCTGGCTCGCTGACTGCGAATATTCAAGCCCTTGTGCAATCAGCATTCAGTATTCGTGACTTCTGGTCACATGACACCTGGCGCAGTGTCGATAATATTCAGCGCAGATGGCATCAACGTGTCATTAATTATGACTGTAATATCGATCAATTACAGAGTAGCCTTGACGAATTGATTACCAGCATTGTCGCATTTACCGGCTTGACCAGCGAGAGCATGACCCGTGAAGCGGCCTGGTTGATGCTGGACAGCGGGCGCAGACTGGAGCGTGCGCTGACACTTATTGCCTTGCTCCGGTCAACGTTGGCGCTAAGGTACGAGCATGCTTTACAAAGCCAGGTGCTTGAAGCTGTCCTGGTTTCAACTGACAGTTTAACTATTTATCAGCGCCGCTACCGTTCTTATATCCAGTTACCGATGGTGCTGGAGTTATTATTGCTGGATGAATCCCACCCCCGTTCACTCACCTACCAACTGTATCAATTATCAGCCAATATAGGCGCGCTACCGAGGACAAGGAGCAAAAGTCATCTGAGTGAAGAGGAATGTTTAATTTTAAAGGCTTATACTGACGTGCGTCTGGTCAATGTGCTGAAATTAACTCAAGTCAATGAGAATGCAGGTATCTACAGTGACCTGGAGTCTGTATTGTCGAATACAGCTGATTTGTTATGGCGGCTTGCAGAAGTTATCGCACAGACTTATTTTAGCCATTCTCAGACATCACAGCTGATGATGATAAAAGTTTCCGAGGATGAGCTGTGAAATACCGTATTACCCATACCACCCTTTATAACTACAGTCAGACGGTAGACCTGTGCCAGAGTGAAGCGCGCTTGCAACCGCGTGATTTTTGGCGGCAACAGTGCCAATCCACGCTCTTTGAAATTTTGCCGGCACCTATCGATTTTCACGAGCGTATTGATTATTTCGGCAATCATGTAGCGTATTTTGCCGTTCAGCAGGCACATACACAGCTTATCGTAACCGCAATCAGCGAGGTGACAATATTCCCCGAACAACACACTTTCGATTTATTTAGCCAGCTTTCATGGGAACAGGCGCGTAGCCAGTTACAAGAAACACCGATGCAGGGGCACTCTCAAAGCCAGCAAGGTCAAAGCCAAATACAGGATCTGAGTCTTGATATGCTGGATGCCCGGCAATATGTTATTGACTCGCCGATGGTGACAACGGCTGATGAACTTGGCAGTTATGCACAAGTCTCATTCCTGCCCAATCGTCCACTTTTGGAAGTCGTGCGCGATTTGATGCAGCGCATTTACAAGGACTTTACCTATGACCCGACATTTACTACGATTGCCACGCCTTTATCTGACGTACTCAGCCATCGCCGTGGCGTTTGTCAGGATTTTGCGCACCTGGCTATTGCCTGTTTACGCGCTTATGGCATTGCCGCTCGCTATGTCAGTGGCTATGTTGAAACCCGGCCTGAGCCGGGCAAGCCGCGCACAGTGGGAGCAGATGCTTCTCATGCCTGGTTTGCGGTTTATATTCCGGGTATCGGCTGGCTGGATTTTGATCCTACTAATAATACTGTGCCATTAGACCAACATATCACGCTGGCTTGGGGGCGTGACTACGCCGATGTAACGCCGCTTAAAGGCATTGCTTTCGGCGGTGGTCAGCATACGCTGTCGGTGTCGGTGGATGTATTGAAGCTGGAATAAGGCACAAGGCACAAGGCGAAAGGCGAAAGGCGAAAGGCGAAAGGCGAAAGGCGAAAGGCGAAAGTATGTGGAAAACAGCTTTATCGATTGCCTTTGTGACCTGTGGGTACACCATTTGCCGATAAAAGAGGTGGACAGAAGAACGTTGCCCGCGGATGGAATAAGTGAGGGCTCAAGGCACAACTCTTTCATTTTGCGCCTTTTGCCTTTCGCCTTATTAAATCAATTTTTAACTTATTGGAGTTTGTATGACTACTATTCATCTTATCGGTGGCGAAAAAGGCGGCGTAGGCAAATCTGTTGTCGCGCGTTTGCTCGCTCAATACATGATAGACCATGAAATACCGTTTATCGGTTTTGATACAGATCGCTCGCACGGTTCGTTACTGCGTTTTTACGCTGATTACGCCTCGCCTACGGTTATAGACGATTACCAAAGTCTGGATACCATTATGGAGACTGCTACGGCAAATCCGGAACGGCGTATTTTGGTTGATCTTGCCGCTCAAACCCATCATCCACTGGCAAAATGGATAGATGAATCCGGTGTGCTTGAATTGGCAACAGAACTGGGAATTTCCCTGCGTTATTGGAATGTAATGGACTCTGGCAAAGATTGCGTGGATTTGCTTAGCAATATGCTCAATCAATATGGCTCACGATTCAATTATGTCCTGGTACAGAACCAGCTTCGTGATGATAACTTTAATATCCTGGAATACTCGGGCATTAAAGATCGGGCATTGGATTTGAATGCCGCCGTTATTACGCTAAAGCGCCTTCATCCGCCGGTAATGACCAAGATCGATGCCAACAGCTACAGTTTTTGGGCGGCAAAAAACAAGGATGCCGATAACCGCAAAGGCTTGGGTTTATTGGAAAGACAACGGGTTAAAATCTGGCTAAACCATGCTTATAAAGAGATCGAGTCTGTAGGTGTTTAATATGTTTTATATAGTGGTAATGTAGTGAGCTATAGTAAAGCCTTCAAATTGTACTTCGTTGGACAATAAAAAAACCCGCCAAGCCTTATGTGACTTACGGGTTTCTGTACTTCTTTGAGTCTTGTTGAATCTATTCTTGGCGCCCCGAGGCGGATTTGAACCACCGGCCTGTCCCTTAGGAGGGGACCGCTCTATCCTGCTGAGCTATCGGGGCATGAGGACATTTTACCATAAACCTCAGTATTTCATGTTTTCGTTTTAATACTGCACCAGAATGTGTCCTCAGACAATAAGTTCAATTCATTCCAGATATCCTGAATTCAAAAGTGCGAGACTTGCAATTTTGTTTTTCGTTTAAGTACGTTTATAGGGTTTGCACATCATTGTCGGTTTTTTTAAATTCTCCTCTCTCTGGCCCTCTCCAGCAGGAGAGGGGATGAAAGTGCCGGCAATCAAGTACAATGAGTATACGTAAAGAATTCTATAAAAGTAATATTGCAAGCCGGCCTTCGCCTGGAGCTATTCAGGTTAGTATTGCTGTTGCGGGTAACCTTGTTGCTGTGGATAGCCTTGTTGCTGCGGGTTATTTTGTTGTTGCGGGTAACCTTGTTGCTGTGGATAGCCTTGTTGCTGCGGATTACCTTGCTGTTGCGGGTAGCCTTGCTTCTGTGGATAGCCTTGCTGTTGCGGAGTTGCTCCTTGTGGGGCGCCTGCATTTTGGTTGGCGACGATGGCTAATTCTACACGACGATTTTGCGCCCGATTTTCTTCATTGGTATTAGGGAATTTCGGCATGCTCTCGCCCATCCCCCGCTGGGTAAGACGAGTATAATTTACATTATGCGCAGATAAATAATTTGAGACGCTGGCTGCTCGTCGTTCAGACAATTTCAAATTATAACTATCAGTACCTGTATCATCGGTATACCCGGTTATAGTAATCGTCGACTCGGGATATTGGTTTAATACCCTTGCAACAGAATCCAGAGCAGTTTGTGCCTGGGGTGTTAAATTTGCCGAATCAAATGCGAAAGTAATGCTGCTGGGCATATTTAAACTAAGCGTATTTTCTGCCGTCCTCTGAACTTCGATACCCGTTCCCTGTAACGACTGCTGCATTTCCTGTTGCTGATGATCCATATAAGCGCCCACGCCAGCCCCAACAAGACCACCGGCTAAAGCGCCAAGCCCCGCATTTTTAAGATCATTGCCACCAAACAGCGTGCCGGCTCCCGCACCGACCGCAGCGCCTATTCCACCGCCTTTGGCGGTATTGCTGATAGTCGATTGTCCTGTATAAGGATCGGTGATACAAGCCGTTAAAAGCACTGAACTTATACCGGTAATTAATACTATTTTTTTCATATTTTTCGTCTTTGCTGGTTATTAAAAAACTTCTGATAAATCTAAATGTTGATTGTTAGTGAAGCTTAAATTTAGCTGATTGGTTATAATACCTCATCACTCGAAATACTTTGCTGACTTCAAGTCTGATCCAGGTTATTTATAAACATAAATAATGAAATGTTTAAAATCATTATTTTTAACGCATTTTTTTCCATTATCAAACTCTAGATTTTTGGTTAATTTATTATAATTATCCTGGTCCAATGTTGATAGAATTTGCTCTCTTGGGATAATTACGGTTTTTTCACCTAAAGATTCATGCACATCTTTTACGCCATCCCATACATCTATTGTGATTTTAGATTGGCATAGTCAATAAAATATATACCGGACCGTTCAGTTACCCATAGCGGCGCATCTTCTTTGACTACTCGTCTTATCTGATTTAGTTCCTGCATCGTTTCAACGTGTTGATTATCTGGCCAGAATTCTCTGATTTTTTGATAAGAAAAACTAGTATTCATGACAAATATTGTCAAAATACCTATAGCAAGAAAAAAGTCTTTTGCTTTCTTAGTGAAAAAATGACTCACATTATTGATGCTTGACAATCCAAAAACAACCCCGACAAATAATACTGTCAATGCAATATCTTGATAATGATAATTAAACGTCATCATGTTTGGATCTTGAGAAACAAGCGAAATACCAAACGCAGGAATTATAAAAAGCAAGGTTCCAGGTGAAAGCAGGGGAATAAATCCAACGGATATGCTGCTATTTTTGCAAAAGTTAACCATAGAGTTGAGTTTTTAATAAAAAAAGCGGATAAAAAATTAATAAATTTGGATCAAAATGATCTGCAAAAGCATGCCTCTCCAGAAACGTATTGTACAAATTTCCTGTTTGCAATAAATTTGAAATAGGATTGGCAAAAGATGCTGTATCCCAAGTTTGAAAATGAAAAGAGTAATACTTTACACATGCTAATATAAACCCATTGTAGAGAAAATATTATATAAACATATTTGAAACATTTTTCAGACTTATTCAGACAGCCAACAATAATTTTGGATAAACTGCCATTTATCACTAAAAACAATGAAATACATATTAGACTCACGCCTACTAATACCAACATTTTGCGTCCTGATTATAAAATCTTAAATTGTAGGAGGTCTGAAGTCCAACGGTACGGAAATTTACGATAACGTTAAAAAAAGTTGTAGTCAAAAGCCTCCGGCTTTGCTGTGGCTTTTAACTGAGATACAAAAGCCCATGTTACAATATGTGCAAGAATATGTCTTGGGGAAAAGTTAATGCGACTCTCGGAAAGTAAACTTTCACTGGCGTGCGCTAGTAAAAGTATCAACGCTGAATATCCTGAGAACCATGGTTTTTTTGACTTTAAATAACTGTGGTACTTAATTCTGTTTTGCGTCTTAGTATTTACTTTTAGCTTCTTTTAAAAATGAAGGGTTTACCGCATAATTTATTATGAAAAACAAATACATTTGAAATGAAGGAAATTATGAAAAAAGCTATTATTACAGGCATCACCGGCCAAGACGGCGCTTATCTTTCCCAACTTTTGCTAGACAAGGGCTACACGGTCTACGGAACTTTCCGTCGCTCCAGTTCGGTCAATTTCTGGCGTATTGACGAGCTGGGCATTCAGAACCATGCCAATTTGCATCTGGTGGAATACGATCTGACGGATTTGGGTTCCAGCATCGCGCTGGTGCAGAAGGTGCAGCCTGATGAGATTTACAATCTCGCGGCGCAAAGTTTTGTCGGCGTCAGCTTTGACCAGCCAACTACAACGGCACAGATCACCGGTATTGGTGCACTGAATTTGCTGGAAGCCATACGTCTGGTAAATCCCAAAGTCCGGTTTTATCAGGCCTCAACGTCGGAAATGTTTGGCAAGGTTCAGGCCATACCCCAGATGGAAGACACGCCGTTTTACCCCCGTAGCCCTTATGGTGTAGCCAAGCTTTACGCGCACTGGATGACGGTAAACTACCGCGAGAGCTATGACATTTTTGGCTCCAGTGGTATTTTGTTTAACCACGAAAGTCCGCTACGCGGACGCGAGTTCGTTACGCGCAAGATTACAGACTCCGTGGCCAAGATTAAACTGGGAAAGCTGGGTGTTCTGGAACTTGGCAATATGGATGCCAAACGCGATTGGGGCTTTGCGAAGGAATATGTAGAAGGCATGTGGCGTATACTACAGGCAGATGAACCCGACACCTTTGTGCTGGCTACTAACCGTACCGAAACCGTGCGCGATTTTGTGCGTATGGCATTTAAGGCAATTGGCGTAGAACTTGAATTTAAAGGTCAAGGCGATGGGGAATATGCAGTTATTGCAGCTCTTGCCTCAACTTTTTCGGAGGGAGAGGTGGCTCTAAAAGTAGGACAAACCGTGTTACGCGTTAATCCTAGATTTTATCGCCCGGCTGAAGTCGAATTACTCATCGGTAACCCAGCCAAGGCCAAGATTCAGTTGGGCTGGGAGCCGAAAACTACGCTGGAGCAGCTATGCCAGATGATGGTGGATGCTGATTTGCGCCGCAATATTGAGGGGTTCTCATTTTGAAGCTTTTAATTACGGGCGCCCATGGTTTTACCGGGCAGCATTTCGTCAAGGCTGCTCGAGACTATGGGTACGAAGTTACCGAATTGCAGGCCGATCTTAAAGACCGTGATGCTGTGAGGCAGCAAGTTGCGCAAGCTGCGCCGGAAGCCGTTGTTCACCTGGGAGCTATCAGTTTTGTGGGTCATGCTGATCCAGGCGCTTTTTACAATGTCAACGTGATTGGTACACTCAATTTATTAGACGCTTTGGCGGCTCTTGCGCAGCCACCACGAAACATTTTATTAGCCAGCAGCGCCAATGTGTACGGTAATTGCGCCCAATCGCCTATCACCGAAGAACAGCCGCCAGCGCCGGTAAACCATTACGCGATGAGCAAACTGGCCATGGAATACATGGCTAGAACTTATCTGGACAGGCTGCCGTTGTTTTTCGTGCGCCCTTTTAACTATACCGGGCCTGGGCAGGCGGAATCGTTTATTATTCCGAAGCTGGTCGCTCATTTTGCGCGTCGTGCAGAGATTGTTGAGTTGGGCAATGTTGACGTGGAGCGGGAGTTTAATGATGTGCGCTTTGTCTCGGAAGCTTATTTGCAATTGCTGAAAAAATCGGTGCCAGGGGAGATTTATAACATCTGTTCCGGCAAACCGGTGACACTCAAATCTGTGCTTGAATTGCTGGGTCATATTACCGGGCATCATCTGCAAATCAAAATAAACCCTGCCTTTGTGCGGAGCAATGAAATTCATCGTTTATGCGGCAGTCCGGCAAAGTTGCAGAGTGTAGCAGGCAATATTTGGCTGCCAACCTTGCAGGAAACCTTGCATTGGATGCTCGGCGCCGCGGCTAATCACACGTTACCTTCATGAAAGTTGCATTGAACGCCACGGCGCTGCTGACACCACTCACGGGAATAGGGCAATATACGTATCAATTGGCTAAAGGATTACAGACAATATCCGGACTGGAGCTCGATTTGTTTTACGGCTCCGGCTGGAGCAAAGAACTTCGGGACAGACCTGTTCATAACATTGCGGTCTATAAAACCCTGTTCAAGCGGTTTACGCCCAATGCCTACGGAGTTAACCGGTTTTTGCAGCAAAAAAGATTCACTCGTGGCGTGCTATCCAATAAGGCCGAGGTTTATCACGAGCCAAATATTCTGGCCTTCAAGTTCAATGGGCCTTCAGTAATCACCGTACATGATTTATCCTGGATTCGATTTCCCGAAACTCATCCGGTGGAAAGAGTGCGTGCCATGAATACGTATTTTGAACCGGGTCTGCGCCGTGCAGCACTCATTCTTACAGATTCAGAGTTTGTCAAACGCGAGATAATGGATGTTTTCGGCGTAAAGGCTGAGCGTATCAAACCCGTGTTGTTGGGGGTAGAATCCCTGTTTTATCCTCGGACTATTGAAGATACCCGCTCAGTTTTGAAGCGCCACAATCTTGAGCATGGCCGCTATCTGCTAGCAGTGGGCACTCTCGAGCCCAGGAAGAATCTGCAGGTTGCATTGCGTGCCTATATGCAGTTACCCCAACAAATCCGCAAGGATTTTCCTTTGGTATTGGTGGGTATGAACGGTTGGCGAACATCGGCGCTGGAACTGCAAATTGCGCCTCTGGTAAGCGCAGGGGAAGTTCGCCAAATCGGCTATTTGCCCCGCGAAGAACTGGCAATGGTGACAGCCGGTGCGTTGACGCTGATTTATCCTTCGATTTATGAAGGCTTTGGCTTGCCGCCGCTGGAAGCGATGGCATGCGGTGTACCGGTCATCGCTTCGGAGGTTTCTTCATTACCCGAAGTTGTCGGCGATACCGGCTTGCTCATCAATCCGCATGACGATGATGCCGTCGCCCAAGCCATTCTAAGACTGGTTGACGACCAGAACTTCAGGCAGCATCTCTCACAGAAAGCACTGGCAAGAAGTGCGGAATTTACATGGGATAAATGCGTGAAGCAAACTATTGATGTATACCGACAGGCGCTGAATGACCAGTGCAATACTGTGTTGTAATCGAATTGTAATTTTCCTCCCGGTTTTGCTTTTTCAGGTGTACGACGCATTATCGCCGAAGCCGCACTGGATCCTGATTTCCACAGGGTTTGCTAACCCAGGCAACCACCCTGTTAATTCTCTGGCGGCCGTGTTCTACGCATGGTGGCATGATGAATTTCTGGGAAACTTCAGTTTATCGATACCATACTGCGATCAGTTTTCGACACTCAGCTTTCCATTCACAGCTCATAACATCAACATCGCCACAAAGCATACGGATTTCAGATCGGAAACAAGGACGATGCTGGCTCATATTTTGAATGGCTTGTATGAGCTCGATTTCCAGGCTCATGCATTCAGGGTTTTGCACACCAATAGATTTTGCCAGCTGTTGCAGGCCTGAAACTGTCATGCCTCCGTCTTCTTTGGACGCTGAAATATAGGCTTTTACCAGCATCGCTGAATAGTCCTTTTCGGCCGCTAGCCAATCATCCAATTCTTTGCCGGGTTCAAATCCCCTGACTTCAGCTTTGTAATAAGCCGCTACTGAAATCCACAGATGGCGAGGTATACTTTCTACCAAGAGCTACTCCGTTATTGAGGTTGCTTGTCTCTGTAAATGGTTATGCACTTTCGCTATAGGTGTATCATTGCTTTTGGGTTAGCTTAATAATTTTGATTACCTGGACTCAAGATTTTGTTCAATTCAGATTTATCACTCATTTTATTGCCCTGTTAAACTTATGCCATATCGCTATATGAGACCTGCATTGACTACCGTGGTTCAATTTACGAAACCCAATTTAAACACATTAAGCCTTCGTCAAATTTGCCTGATTTTTAAAACATGCAATGATTGTGTAATCTAACAGTAGGGCATTGATGCAGAATTTAATGCGGTTAATTTCGATAATTGTCAGAACAGCACTATTTATATTAGTGCTGTGTTTAACTGCGCCGATTGCAAGTGCAGACGTTTCTATTGATGGTCTTAAAGGGAAAGCCAAGGACAATGTGCGGCTCATGCTGTCTCTGGAAAAGGAAAAATGCACTGCACCGGAATGGAAAATACGCGGCTTGTATGCAAAAGCGGATCAGGAAATCGATCAGGGTTTGCGGGCGTTTGGTTATTATCATGCTGTTATCAATAAATCATTGATTTTCGGCAAAGCGTGTTGGCGAGCCGATTTTGATATTAACCCGGGGCCGCAGGTTTACGTCAATGACATCAGTATTACCATTAACGGCGATGCGCATGACGACGCTGAATTTCAAAAATTGCGGGACAAACTGCTTAAAACCAGAGGTAGTCCTCTTGATCAGGGCCAATACGAAAAGATGAAAAGCCGGATTGAGTCATTGGCATTGGAAAGAGGCTATTTGCAAGGGACATTTACAGAAAAAAAACTTATTATTGACAAACAACTCAATCAGGCGCAGATAAAGCTAGTGTTTGCTGCCGGAAAACGCATGGTTTTCGGCAAGGTTGTTGTAAACCAAGATATTTTGAACCCTGATTTTGTAGAAAAATACATTTCGATAAAAAGCGGAGAATTTTATACCAGCGAACAGCTGGCCAAAACCCATAACAATCTCTCGAAAAGCGGCTATTTCGAGAATGTGGACATACATCCCGATATTGAAAATGGTGACCAACAGGTGCCTGTCACGATTAAACTGCAACCCAAAAAGAAACATCATTACGCGTTTGGTGTGGGCTTTGATACCGATATAGGTCCACTGGTAAGTGCAGCTTATGAAAACCGGTGGTTGAATCGCCGGGGTCACTTTCTTACTTCAGAACTTAGTCTATCGCCGGTATTATCGACTGCCAGCGTAGAATACAACGTGCCTTTGAACAATCCGGTCAGCGACTCTTTCAGCTTCGGCGGCGGACTTAAACGCGAAGACACCGACAGTTTCGATACCCTTTCGGCGACACTTTCCGGACGTTTAAAACACGCGCTGGACAGTGGCTGGAAACAGACACTTTTTCTCGATCTTGACTATGAAGACTTTACTATAGGATCAACGCGCACCAAGACGCTATTACTGGTACCGGGTGGTAGCTGGTTGAAGTCGGTCTCCAATAACCCGCTGCGCCCGACCAGAGGCTATCGGGCAAAATTCGATGTCAGCGGCAGTTATAAAAATCCCTTGTCAGATGTCAGTTTTCTTCAAGGCGCTTTGTCGGCACTATGGATACACCCGCTGCCCTGGAACAGTAAATTTATTGGCCGAACAGAACTGGGCGCAACGCTGGTTGATCAGTTTGATCAACTGCCGACATCCTACCGGTTCTATGCCGGCGGTATTAACAGTATCCGCGGTTATGCTTATAAGGAGCTGGGGCCCAAGGATAGCGAGGGTAATGTTATCGGCGGCAAGCTTCTCACCGTGCTTAGCCTGGAATACGAAAAGGCCGTTTTGGATGACTGGGGCGTTGCTGCATTTATTGACAGTGGTAATGCTTATAATCCCGGTAATATCCTGGTAAAAACCGGTGCAGGGTTGGGCGTACGCTGGTACTCACCCTTTGGGCCGGTTCGGCTTGATTTTGCTGTACCCTTGAATGAGTCAGATTCCTCGTTTCAGATCCATTTTGCCGCGGGGGCAAGACTATGAAGAAGCGCATGGCTCTGCTGATAATCATGCTGATAGTGCTGATTATTCCTGTTGGCTTATTCGGGTTGGCCAGTAGTGAAGCCGGCAGCCATTGGCTGTTGCGAAAGGTTTTTTCAGCTTTGCCTGCACACGTTTCGGTTGCAACTATAGAAGGCCGGTTGCTTGATCGTGTTTCGTTGACAGACTTTCATTATCAGAGTGACACTGAAACGATAGCGCTTAAAAATCTTGCCTTTGCCTGGCAACCTTACGAGCTGTTCTCAGGCACTTTAAAAATTGTTGACGTCGCACTCGATGGTTTGAACATTCGTGTTGCTGAAACAAAAAAGCCGCAGGAAGAGAGCAGTTTTGATCTGAATGCCGAACTGCTGTTACCTGTGCAGATTGTTGTTGAAAACTTTCTGCTGACCGATATGCAGTTTCATAAAGGTGATTCTGTACAAAAACTTGAAAAACTGCAACTAGCGCTAGCGACTGAAGGCGATCAACTTAAAATTACTTCGCTGGCCGTTAATGCTCGACCCATCGCTGCAACAATACAGGGGCAGATGACATTAGGCAAAGGCTTTCCTTTTAACATAACGTCGGATTGGCAGGTGAATGCTGAACAAAACGGAATATGGCAAGGTTCAACAACGATTGCCGGTGATATAAACAAGCTATTATTCAATAACCATTTATCTTCACCTTTCACTGTGGTTTTAAAAGGTCACCTGGATGATTTGCAGACTACACCACGCATTAGCACGCGCGCCGATTGGAGTAAAGCGGTGTGGCCGGTCACCGGCGCTGCACCGCAGTTAAAAAGTGAACAGGGCACTGTTGAGCTGTCCGGTTTGCTTGACGATTACAAGGTCACACTGAACGGGCAGTTAACCCAGCAGTACTTACCGGGGGCAAGCCTGTCTTTTAACGGAAAAGGCAGTCAGAATGCCCTAGCCATTGAAAAACTGGAGCTCAAATCAAAGACCGGATTGTTTCAGATCGCTGGAGATGTATCCTGGCAGGATTCACCCGCTTTTGATTTGACTGCAACAGGGCAGAATTTTAATCCGGCAATACTGCTTCCCGAGTTGCCCGGCAATCTCAATTTCAGCAGCCACGTTAAAGGTAAACTGAATGTAAAAGCGCTGCAAATAAACGCTGATATTAACAGGCTATCCGGCCAACTGCGTGGCAATCCGGTTAGCGCTAATGGCAAACTGGTATTAAACGGTGATCAGCTCAAGGTTGATGCGCTGCGTATAAGTTCAGGTACCAATAAAATTGCGGTTAACGGCACAATGGGACAAGAGCAGGCTGCTCTTGAGCTGTCCATCGACACCCCCGCTTTGGATGGACTGTGGCCAACTCTGGGCGGCAGCCTCCTAGGTGAAGGACTTATGCAGGGCACATGGAAAAACCCGGCAGTAAAATTTGAGGCCAAGGGCAAGCGCTTGCGTTTCGCCGAACACAGTGCCGGACAGTTAGCGATAAACATCGATTATTATTCGGAGTCGAAAAAAACCTCCAGGATACTTTTATCAGCAAGCGCCATCCAAAGCGGTACAGTGAAAATAGATTCGGTGCGGGTTGATGGTTTGGGTACACAAACACAGCACAGCTTTAAAGCTGAAATCAATTCCGCCGACGGCGATTTATCGACGGCATTAACAGGCAGTCTCAAAGCAGGTAACTGGAAAGGTGATTTTTCCAGACTGGATTTGAATTCCCGGGAATTGGGCCATTGGCAGCTTGAAAGAAGTCTGGCGGTCAACCTGATTCAACGCCCTTCCGGGATTGATGTGGTATTGGACGAAGCCTGTCTGGTACAGAAAAATGCCTCAATTTGTACACTTGGACGTTATCTGGCTAGCGGAGATCTTGACTTTGCCCTAAAGGCGTCTGCACTGCCCACAAGACTGATGAAGGCTTATATGCCTGAGCAAATGCAGCTAAATGGCACACTCAATGCGGATACCGAAATACAAAAACAAAAGGGGTTATTTACCGGACGTTATCAACTTGATCTGTCACCGGCAACGCTTTTATTTAAGGGGAAGAAAGCCTCATTGGGCGCATCCACGCTGTCAGGCAAAATTAAAGGCGATACACTTTCGGCGGATATTGATCTGGCGTTAGTAGCTCAGGATTATTTACGTGGACAGCTGCAAATGGATACCGGTAAAAGCCAGACTATCAGCGGTCAGATATCTGCATCAGTGCGTGAGTTTGCCATAGTGGATGCGTTTGTTCCGAAGTTATCCGGTACTAAAGGACTTTTAACAGCAGATTTAACGGTGAAAGGCACTGCAAAAAAGCCCGTTGTAACGGGGCAAATAGACCTTGCCAAAGGCGCTGCCGATATTGCCGCGCAGGGTTTTGGTCTTCGTGATATTAACCTTCACGCCGTTGCTTCGGGTGGACAAGTCAACCGCCTTCAAATGAACGGTTCTGTGTTGCCGGTGATGTTGAAACCAGCAGACTCGCCTGAACAAATACAGCTAAAAGGGTTGGTTAATATCAATGCGGATATTGAACAGCAACAGGGATTGCTGGCCGGACATTATCGAATCGACACTCCGCCTTTGACGATATTATTACAGACCAATGGAGCGGTAACAAAAATTCCATTGGGCGCGTCTTCTATGTCGGGCCGTATTAACGGTGACAATGTTTCGACGGATATTGATCTGAGACTGGCCGGTCAGGATTATTTGCGCGCTCAATTGCAAATGGATACCGGCAAGAGGCAAATCCTGTCAGGACAAATAACCGCATCAGTGGTTGAATTTGCTTTGCTAAATCCATTTGTACCCCAGGTATCGATCATTAAAGGAACGCTGAATGCAGACCTGACCCTGCAGGGAACACTGGTAAAACCGGCTGCCAGCGGGGCGATACGCTTTACAGGCGGTGCTGTAGACGTTAACGAGTTAGGACTTGGCCTTCGTGAAGTTAAGCTTCAGGCATTAGCGACAGGCGAGAATACCGACCGCATTCAGATTACAGGTTCAGCAAAATCGGGTGAAGGAGCCGTCGATCTCGATGGTTTTGCAAGTCTGCAGGCGCAAGCCGGCAGGCCTGTTGAATTAATGTTGAAGGGTGAAAATTTTGAAGTTGCCAAAACGCCGGAAGCTCAAATAGCGGTTTCGCCAGACTTAAAATTAGTGTTTGCTGAAAAAAAAGGCAAAGTGACCGGTACATTAAAAGTGCCAAAAGCTATAATGACGCTAAAGGAACTTCCTGAAAATGCCGTAAAAGTCAGCCCGGATGAAATCATAGTCGGGCAAGAAAAGGTTGAGGATAAAACCCCTGCCGCTCCCGGCATCGATGCGAGTATAGACGTGGAACTCGGCAAGCAAGTCCATTTTTCAGGGCAAGGGCTGGCAACTAATCTGACCGGTAAATTAAAGATTATCAAGGAAGGAGAGAAAATGGCCATGTACGGCGATGTCGATATGAGCAAGGCCCGTTACAAAAGTTATGGCCAGGATTTAACTGTACGCAAAGGCCGTTTTCTGTTTAACGGTCCTGTTGATAATCCCTCGCTGGATGTAGAAGCTATTCGCGTATCGAATGACAAAAAGGTTACTGCAATTCTTAGTCTGGCAGGTCCCTTGCAAAAGCCGGAGACCCGTATATCTTCAGAGCCCGCACTACCGGAAACGGATGCGCTTGCCTACCTGATTACCGGCAGGCCATTAAACCAGGTGAGCAAGTCGGAAGGCAATATACTTGCGAGTGCAGCGCTGTCTTACGGTGGGGGAAAGGCGGCCTGGATTGCCGATAAACTGGGGATAAACGAGTTTGAAGTACAAGAGGGGGAAACGCTGCAGGATACACTGGTTGCAGTGGGCCAATACCTGACCCCCGATTTCTATGTGGGCACTAAAGTGGGTCTGTTTAATAAACAGGCTGTAATAGTATTAAAACACAAAATAACCGATGCAATAAATGTTGAAACACAGACCGGCACATCACAACGAGTAAAATTGAATTATGAATTTAATACTGATTAGGCCAGGCAGGGTGTCTGGCTTTTCTTGCACAACATTGGTACTTACATGCTGATTGAACCAACCATTCAGGGGGCCGAAGAGGTCGTGAGGCATGCCGTTCTTTGGCTCAAACTGTTGGTCGAAGTCATCGGTGCTGTTGTGATCGGCATGGGGCTGCTTGCGGTCATAGGCTCCTGGGTCCGTAGCATACGAGCGCGCAGTAAGGACGTATTTAGCGAAACACGACTGACACTTGCGCGCTACCTGGCCCTGGCTCTCGAACTGCAACTTGGGGCCGATATTCTTTCTACAGCCGTGTCGCCTAGCTGGGATCAGATCGGCAAGCTAGCCGCAATCGCTGTCATCCGCACAGCGCTTAATTATTTTCTACTGCGCGAGTTGCATGCAGAATCTCTGGCGTCAAACTAAAGAGCCGAACAAAATGGGCGGCTTTATGCCTGGCATTTGCGGCATAAAAACAGTATGTAACTGCCGGGATAATCATTAAAACGGTGGACAGAAATGCACTGCCCACAGGGATAATATTGCAGGATCACAGGGTGGTATCGCGATACTGCTAATATCGACAATGAACCGCTCTCACCATAAAATAGAAACGCAGATAACCTTCTACAAAATTCAAACCGGATCTTTAGTTTTTGCTCTCCGTTTAAGGCGGATTGCTAGCGCGGAATCCCCTTACGGGTTAAAGTAGATACAAACAAACGTTAAGGCGATTTTTTAAAACTGTTGGGAGGCCGTATCTTGATAGAATATAAAAAGATAATGGGAACAATATTTTCATTTATTTTTCATGCATTGTCGCTTTTATTAGTGCTGTTAGCAAGTTATAACTTTGTAGATTTTGCGTTCAATCCTCAGGGAGAGTTTATGGCAACGGTAATACAAGCCATTAACACGTATGTTATCGCCTTGGCTATGTTTGAACTGGGTGCTGGCATTAGTAAAGAATACAGCTCTTCAGATGAAGAGGAAAACATATACTCTAGTATCAGAAGAATAATAACCCGATTTGTCGGAACAGTCTGCATTGTGCTTGTATTGGAAGCTCTGATAATGATTATAAAATATAGTCAGTTGGAATTGGCTGGCAATTTGTATTATCCGGTCAGCATACTTTTTGGCAGCAGTTTTTTGCTTGTGGCCCTCGGGGCGTTTCTTCGGCTGACAATAGGACATAAAGAGTAAAAACTCTTCTTTGCCGCTTAATAGCAGCAGGATTCAGATCCTGCATAATCACCTGTTAACGTGAATGGTTGAGTTGTAATCAGTGACTGTACGGCTAACGGTTGCTTATTGCATACCGATCAACAGCAAATTACCAGTTATTTAGCCGCCCTTCTCTTTGCGAAGCAGGTCAATTTTTTCGCGATGTTTAGCCCGGAACGCAGCCCTTTCTTCCTTTGTTTTCATGCTGTCCAGCCTCAGCAAATAATTACAACGCTCCTGCTCAGTCATAAAATTAGCACCGTAGATATGGAAATAAACAGGCACATCTCCAACGCTACCGGTTAATTATTGAATAGGCTCACTAAAAGCCTCTTCTTCTTGTACTTCTTCGGATCGAGCCATAGGATTGTAAGAAAAGAAAACTATAAATAAAGAGGCAATAAATGCCGTAAGCAGTTTATTTTTTAACATAAAAAATCTCCTTAAAATACTTAAGATAAATAGCACCTTACTGTTTTAAGCAAAAAATGATGTATCCCGGAAGGCACTGAATCCCCATAAGCGGGAGTTAAAATCCCTCCCCTGTTAATTTCAGGGAAATTGATTCTCCCTTTTTCAGCGCTGTTGTAATGCTTAACAAAATTTGATTAAGTACTTTTCCGATTAGTTCAGAATTGATCCTGATTACTGATGGAAATATGAAGTCAAAATATATTCTGCTGTTTGGAAGGAAGGATAGATTGTATTCTTCGACTGGCATAAAGTGGGATAGCAAAAATATGGCTTCCAACGCAAGTTGGATTATACTGGGAAAGATGGCAAGCCCAGTATAGTTACCCACTAAATTCCCGTAGGGACAAATATTTCTAACATAACGTTGTATGACAAATGTTAAACTTTGTCCAGTTTAGTCCAGGGGTCAGCATGTATCAAATCAATATACACCAAGCTAAACACAGATATCAAAACTGGTAGAAGAAGCTGCACAAGGCGAAGAAATCATTTAGGCTCAGGACGAACGGATTTTGCATTTTCTCACCCATGTTAAAAATGTCTCTTTTTATAGCGAGTCAATTATGCTGGTTTAGCTAGGCTTTTATTGATCTTTGGTGTTTTTATTTATGAAGATGCAACCCTGCAAAATTCTATTATTGCTCTCATTAATGTTGACTGCATGTGATCTAAATCAACTTAATAATCCCTATCCGGTAGACGAGGGCAAGCTTTCTGTATTATACCAATCGTTTTCAGAGCGGCCCAAGCATTTGGATCCTGCCGTTGCTTACAGTGAAAACGAATATGCCTTTATAGCGCAGATTTATGAACCGCCGTTTCAATATCATTACCTGAAAAGACCGTATCAATTGACGCCGTTGACGGCTGGCAAAATGCCGGAAATCAATTATCTGAATAAGCAGGGTGAAAAGTTAGGGGAGGGCGCAAAGGATAGTGACATTGTCTATACCGATTATGTGATTGATATTCAGCCCAACATTCAGTACCAACCGCATCCGGCCCTGGCAAAAAATGCGCAGGGCGATTATCTGTATCATCAGCTGACTCGGGAACAAATCCAGTCACTAAATACGTTGAATGATTTTAAAAGCACCGGCTCGCGTGAACTTACCGCTGAAGATTATGTACATCAAATCAAGCGCTTGGCGCATCCTAAAATGCAGTCACCGATCGCCGAAATCATGAAAAATTATATTGTCGGTTTTGATGATTTTTCCAAACAAGTCAGTGATAAGCAAAAAGCTGATATTAAAAATATATCGATGGCGGGACTGGAGGTCATCAATCGTTATCAATATCGCATCCGGATTAATGGCAAATATCCGCAATTTAAATTCTGGTTAGCCATGCCGTTTTTTTCGCCTATGCCTTGGGAAGCTGATGTGTTTTACGATCAGCCGGACTTAAGCGCCAAAAACATTACGCTGGATTGGTTCCCAATTGGCACAGGCCCTTATTTACTGGCAGAAAACAATCCCAATCGGCGCATGATTTTGCTTAAAAATCCATTGTTTCATCCGGAAATGTATCCGTCTGAAGGTGAACCCGAAGATATACAGAAGGGTCTGTTAACTGACGCGGGAAAACGACTGCCTTTTATCGATAAAGTCGTTTTTATGCTGGAAAAGGAAACCATTCCCTACTGGACTAAATTTTTACAAGGTTATTACGATGCCTCGGGCATCTCTTCTGACAGTTTTGATCAGGCCATACAATTTACCGGTAGCGGCGGCGTTGAATTAACCGGGTCCATGAAGAAAAAAGGCATCCGGTTACAAACCCTGGTAGAGACGTCCATTTTCTATATGGGGTTTAATATGCTGGATGCCACTGTAGGCGGCAATAGTGAAAGAGCGAGAAAGTTGCGTCAGGCGATTGCTATTACCGTTGATTATGAAGAATATATTTCCATTTTCAGGAATGGACGCGGCGTTGCCGCTCAGGGTGTTATTCCGCCCGGCATATATGGCTATGCGGAAGGTATAGAGGGCATCAATCCTTATAGTTATGATTGGGTAGACGGCAAGGCGCAGCGAAAAAAAATCGATGCAGCAAGGCAATTGATGACGGAGGCCGGTTATCCCGATGGTATTGATCCAAAAACCAAAGAAGCTCTGATTTTATATTTTGATACGACTTCAGTCAGTATTGATGATCGCCCGACGATGAACTGGTATCGCAAACAGTTTGAGAAACTGGGTATTAAACTGGTGATTCGCGCCACTGATTACAATCGATTTCAGGAAAAAATGCGGGCAGGTACTGAACAGATCTTTGTTTGGGGCTGGAATGCTGATTATCCTGATCCTGAAAATTTATTTTTTCTGCTGTATGGCGCTAATTCAAAAGTCAAGCACGGCGGCGAAAATGCTGCTAATTATCAAAATCCTGAATTTGATCGCTTGTTTGAGCAAATGCGAAATATGGATAACAGCGAACAACGTTACCGGTTTATTCAGCAGTTACAGGAAATCGTGCGTCATGACGCGCCATGGGTTTTTGGCTTTCATCCGAAGAATTTTTCGCTATTTCATGGCTGGTATGAAAACTTGAAACCCAATTCGATGGCGAATAACCGGCTCAAATATACCCGAATTGATACAAACGCCAGAGCAGAAAAAAGACAGGCATGGAACAAGCCGATATTTTGGCCGTTGCTGCTTGGAGCCCTGTTGTTTGTCCTGATGTTAATTCCGGCGATTAATAGCTATCATCGCCGTGCCATGGAAACGTTGCAATGATTCAATATATTATCCGCCGGTGTTTATACGCCTTTCCTCTGTTAATCGGAGTCAATATTTTAACTTTTGTGTTGTTTTTCTTCGTCAACAGTCCTGATGACATGGCGCGCATGCAACTGGGGCAAAAACATGTTACCGAGCAAGCGGTAAAAAACTGGAAACATCAGAGAGGCTATGATTTGCCATTACTTTGGAATAATAAAGTTCAGGGGCAAGAAAAAATAACCCGGACTATTTTTTATCAAAAATCAGTCGGCCTGTTTTTCTTTCGTTTCGGTGTGTCCGATAGCGGCAGAAATATTGGCGCGGATATTCAGCAGCGTATGTGGCCAAGTCTTGCCGTGGCCTTGCCGACTCTGTGTGTCGGCTTGCTGGTTGATATCAGTTTTGCCTTGATGATGGTGCTGTTTCGCAGCAGTTATCTGGAACACGCGGGAATCGTCTTGTGCGTGATTTTAATGTCGATTTCATCGTTGTTCTATATTATCGGCGGCCAGTTTTTTATAGCCAAATTATTAAGGCTGGTGCCTATTTCCGGTTATGACAATGGCATGGCAGCGATCAAGTTCCTGATATTGCCTGTGCTGATCGGGGTGTTTTCAGGGATAGGTTCAGGTGCTCGCTGGTATAGAACCTTATTCCTCGAAGAAGTCGAAAAGGACTATGTCCGCACCGCACGCGCCAAAGGGTTAACAGAAACCCAAACCCTGTTCCGGCATGTCCTGAAAAACGCGATGATTCCGATTTTAACCGGCGTAGTCGTGGTGCTGCCTTTGTTATTTATGGGCAGCTTGATTATGGAATCTTTTTTCAGCATTCCGGGACTGGGCAGTTATACAATAGATGCGATTAACAGCCAGGATTTTGCGATTGTCAGAGCCATGGTTTTTTTAGGTTCGGTTCTGTATGTGTTTGGGCTGTTGCTGACGGATATTTCTTATACGCTGGTTGATCCGAGGGTCAGGCTGTCGTAACAGCCGACTCTGCGTACCGGCTAACGGGTACAGGAGAGTAATTGGAAGCGAGAAACAAGAAACAGATTGACTTTGCGCCCACTTCGGATATTATCGGTAGGAATTAATAATTATTTTCTCACTTCTTACCTATTGGAGGCCATCATGCCTGAAGTACGTGTGCGACAAAAGCATCAAATCACGTTGCCAGCCAGCATCGTGCAGGAAGCACATATTGCCCCGAATGATACATTAGAAATCGCTCTCGTCAATGGCGTTATTACACTCACGCCAACAAAGCGTCAGGAACGCAAAAGCTCTGTCATGTCCTATGCAGGTATTGCCCGTGGTTTGTGGGGAACTACACCGGAAGAGCGGGATAAAACGCTCCGTAATGATCGTGACTCATGGGAGAGATAGCCGCGCTTTTGGCACGTATGTGCGGGAAGCGTGTCTATATGGATACAAACGTCTTCATATACTTTCTCGAACAAAGTGAGGGCTATTATGAGATAGTCGCGCCGATCATCGAAGCATGTGAAGCTGGAAAATTCATGGGATACACAGGCGATGTGGCGGTAGCTGAAACCATGATCCAGCCCTATCGACAAGATAACTTGTCGCTAGTCGCCAATTTCAAAGCCTTTTTTGCGACCGAAAATTTCCTCTCAATCCAATCACATGATGCTGCCATTTTCGACTTTGCCGCTCAGCTTCGCGCCAAGCGCGGTATGAAGCTCATCGACGCGCTACACTACGCGACTGCTCTCAAGGCGGGTTGTTCGTTTTTTCTCTCGAACGACGCAGGTATCAAGTCCGATGCCATTATGGAAGTCATCGCCATCAACACCTTACTAAAAAATTAGTTAGCCGTGTAGTGCAGGTGGGCAATGCTTTTCTGCCCACCTTTTAGCGCTTATTCCGGTGAGCAAAAAAGCCCGCCCACCGTTAGCTTTCGCACCGCATTTCGATAGTAGATTTGCACGACGTTACTTTCCGTTACGCGAGGTGGCCGCGTCAGCTTTAGCTACGTATTAGTCGGGCGCAATTCACTGGCATGGGCAAGAAGTTTGGATTTGAGCTAGGATTTGGATGGCGATGTAGAGCAAAAGAACAGTGAACGCAATTGATGGCAATAACCATAAGACCGTGGTTAATATAGAGGTCTTGTCAGTTATGGGAGGCTGCTGCGGATTGTCACCCTCGGCTTTGAGCATGTAGTAGTGCTTCCATTTCTTGTCGGTGTTGTGACCCCGACTAACCATGATGAGAAACAAACAGTAGAAACCCAGCAAGAAGAAGGCAACAGTATACGCCTCCTCGGGTGAATGGAATAGTACGAGGTGTTTAGAGGCTGCGGCATACACAACCAGACCGACTGAAGCCCACAAGGAAAAATTGACCTTCCACTCATAAATGCGTCTGTCATTAAACGATTTCTGGGTCAACTCGGCCAATGCGATGTATTGTTCAGATTTAGGAGTGACCGCAGGGGTTGTTGAAGAGAGAGAAGATGTTGTGCCGTTCGACATGTGAGCTATCCTAAGTGGTGAGTAGAAAAACGGGGCTGCGCCCGCACTAACGTGGAGCTAAGTGGCGCCGCGCTTTTGCGGCGTTTCGCTTGAGCGCAGGGTTAGAGAACATGGTGGATCTGCGAGATATAGTCTGTGTAAAATTGTTCCAGCCTCTCGTCCGTAAACCCGTATTTCTCTCGGATCAGCTTGGTGGACGAACCAAGCAAATCGTCAGCCGTTTGAAAGAGTCCTTGTGCCTAGGCTGTCGAAATCTGTCCTTACGCCCAAGCTACGTTATCCCCGCTTTTTGGCTTCGAATATTGTCGAAAAAAACTTGGCGTTTCTTCCGAACCGTATAGGGGATGTTTTCTTGCTCCCACAT
>JAQTMV010000021.1 GCA_028714175.1 Methylococcales bacterium | reverse complement strand
TTGTGTTGTGCATGAACGTAAGCGCCGGTATCGGCGTCATTGGGATGTCATCGCCGATGTTGCAAGAGGTTTTTGGCGGGCAGTTGATCGGAGTTGCCAAAACCTACAGCGAACTTGATAAAACCCATCTTGCCGCCATTGCAGCCATCGCTGCCGGTTTTACCGCGCTATTGAGTTTGTTCAATATTGGCGGCCGGTTCTTTTGGGCGAGTTTGTCGGACTTGTTCGGCCGTAAAACGACGTTTATCGTTTTTTTCGTGCTGGGCGGTTTGTTGTACATCAGTGTTCCCGGTAGCGCCAATGCGGGTAACAAGCTACTCTTTGTCTCCGCTATTTGCGTGATTTTAAGCATGTACGGCGGCGGTTTTTCTACTGTACCTGCGTATCTTGCGGATTTGTTCGGTACACAAATGGTCGGGGCCATTCATGGCCGTTTGCTGACTGCCTGGGCAACGGCGGGGATTCTGGGACCTGTGATAGTCAACTATATGCGTGATTATCAATTGAGTTTAGGTTTGCCGCGCGAGCAGGTTTACAACCAAACCATGATGATTCTGGCGGGGTTATTGATGATTGGCTTGATGTGCAACTTGTTAATCGGCCCTGTAGCCGACAAGTGGTTTATGACAGCCGATGAACTTGCGAAAGAAAAGCGTCATGCCCGTGAACTTATAGCCGAAGATGAAGTGCATTCTATTGACGATAAAGGGCAAAGCAGCGGCGCTGGCAAACCTACTCATCCGGCATTGGTCTGGTTAGCCTGGATAGTAGTCATTATGCCACTGTCATGGGGAGTTTACAAAACCCTGATTAATGCGGCCAAGTTTTTTACCTGATTGTCTTTATTTTATTATGGTATAGTGCACGGCCTTTCATCGCCCGCATTCACTTTGCGCCGTTTAAAATAACGGATATTCAGATTAATCACTCATGATCGAACCCGTCGCTTTACAAGATTTCTTTGTCACGTTTTTTTCAGCCGCTTTAATCATACTCGCAGGCGCAAGTTATGCCTTACTGTTTGCCTGGTCCAAAGTGAATCCAAATTTTCGTATAAAAATTGCCGCTTTAGTTTCTTATGCCGTGCTGATACTCTCAGTGGCTGAATTAACACGGGCGGCACAATTTCAAGGTTACTGGCTGATCATTTCCTTTGTGATGGTGATAGGCTATTTTTTTGCACCGATAGGCATCTGGCATCTGTGTGTTAAAACACATGCTGAATCTACAACAACAGAGGATAAGCAATGAATGAAACACCCTTGTGGGCTTCGGAATCATTCTGGAAAAAAACGGCAATCTGGGTAACGGCGGGATCATTTTTGATTCTGGTGGTGTTAACGATGGATTCCTTAAGCAAAACCGGTGCAGGCAGTAAACGGGTACCCTCTTACGCCGTAATCAACAAAAAAATAGATTATCAATATGACAAAGCCCTGCATAAATCTATGCCGGTTATTGGTGAAAACGAGTTTTTATTCGGCAAGGAATACACGGAAGAAGAAGCCAGGCAATGGGTCGATTTGGGTAAAAAAACCACGCAAGCCAAAAACTGTATGAATTGCCATACCTTATTGGGTAATGGCGCTTATTATGCCCCTGATTTAACCAAAGCCTGGCTGGATAAAGGCTGGATTTCCAAAGACATGCGCGAAGACATGATGGTGAAATTTTTAATGGACCCCGAAAACAACGCCCGTACTTTTGGCAGCAACCGGAAAATGCCAAACCTGACTATTACCGAACAGGAAGCAAGAGGCATTATTGCCTTTCTCAAGTGGATGTCGAGTATTGATACCAATGGCTTTCCCTATAACTTTAAAACCATTGAGGCGGAGGAATGAGCATGGACACAAGTGGATTAAACGGGGTCATGCAAAACGCGGCCGCTTTATATGAGAAATCGCGCGCCTGTCTCAATAATTTCAAGTCATGGGTGCAACTGGACAGCAGTCACTTAAGTGATGGGCGGCAACTGGCCGTTAAATACTTCACTGTTGCAGTCATTTTGTTCTTCGCGCAAATTCTGTTTGGTCTGCTGGCCGCGACACAATTTATCTACCCCGGCTTTCTTTACGAAATTCTGGATTTTAATGTCAACCGCATGATCCACATCAATGCCATGATCGTATGGATGCTGTTTGGATTTATAGGCAGTGTCTACTGGTTTCTTGAGGATGAGAGCGGCACTGAAGTCGTCGGCTTAAAACTGGGCAATATCGCCTTCTGGGTGTTCACCGGGGCCGTGACGCTGGTGGTGCTGGTTTATTTGCTGGTGCAGATTGGCCCCGGCAAGGATTCCAGTCTTTGGTTTATTAACGAAGGCCGTGAATATATTGAAGCGCCGCGTTGGGCTGATGTCGGCATTGTGCTTGTCGTGCTGATATTCTTCTATAACGTCGTCGCTACCTTCAGCAAAGGCAAATGGTCGGGTATTGCCGGCGTTTTAACACTGGACTTGGTAGCATTGGCCGGTTTATATGTTGCCGGCATGTTTTATATGACCAATATTACCCACGAGCAATACTGGTGGTGGTGGGTTATTCATTTATGGGTCGAAGCAACCTGGGAAGTGCTGGTAGGCGTCATTATGGCCTGGTCATTAATGAAGCTGCTGGGGGTCGGACGTAAAATTGTACAAACCTGGCTGTATATTGAAGTCGCCCTGATGTTTGGCTCGGGTATTTTAGGCCTGGGACATCATTACTTCTGGATCGGTACGCCGGAATACTGGCTGACCATCGGCGGTTTTTTCTCGGCGCTTGAGCCCATTCCGCTGGTCGCCATGGTGGTTCATGCAGTTTATGATGCCGGTACGCACGCATTTAAAAACGGCAATCACCCGGCCTTAGCCTGGATTATCGCCCAGGCCTTTGGCAACTTTTTTGGCGCAGGTGTTTGGGGCTTTATGCACACGCTGCCACAAATCAACATTTTTACACATGGCACGCAGTGGTCAGCTTCACATGGCCATTTGGCTTTTTTTGGCGCGTACGCGACGATTAATATTGCCTTCTTTTATCTGGCTATGCAACAGTGGCGTGGTAATGTATGGATGGGCGGCGGCAGTCAGAATGCCTGGCGCTGGAAATGGGCGTTGGGTTTGCTCAATGGCGGCGTTCTCGGTATGACCATTGCGCTACTGATAGCGGGTTACGAACAATCATTTATTGAGCGGGCCGTGGAAGGCTCAACGTGGGGCGGGTATTTTGCTGCGCAAAATCACCCGTCATTTCAAAATGCGATGGCCTGGCGGTTGTTTTTTGGTAGCATGACCTTTGCCGGATTTATTTTGTTAGTCTGGGATTTATTAACGATAGGCAAGGGCGAAGCGAGAAAAGCGCCGGTGATAATTGAAAGTTAAAAATTAGGCTCAAGGTGCAAGGCGAAAGGCGAAAGGTACAAGGGTGTATTTTAAACCTTTCGCCTTGAACCTTGTACCTTGCCCCTGCTTTTCCTCAATCAATAATCGCAGTATCAAGATGTTTAGCAGAACTCAAGCCCTTCAATTTTGATTTATCCTTGATGCCGGCAAATCGGGTACCGGACAGATCCGCTCCGGCAAAATTAGTCTCTTCCAGCGTAGTCCCTGATAAATCCGCGCCTGATAAATCGGCGCCAGAAAAATCGGCGCCGGAAAGGTCAACGCCGAATAACACAGTATTTTGCAGATTAGCCCCGGAAAAATTGGCATAACGCATCAAGGCGCGGTCGAAATTGGCATTGGCAAGATTGGCGCCTGATAGATTGGCATTATTCAAACTCGCTCGCATCAAACCCATGGACTGATTTTTCATATCAGCGCCCCAATTGGCATGGGACAGATTGGCATGAGACAGATTGGCGCGGTCCATTATGCCTATAAACCGGCTGCCACTCAAATTCGCGTTACTCAAATTTGCACCACCCACGTGCACGCCAAAAATACTGGTTTTGGAGAGATTGGCTCCGGAAAAATTGACTTTGGACATGACCGTCAAATCCAGATTTAGCCCTGATAAATCACTCTTGCTGAAATTAGATCGGCGTAGATCTGAACCCCACAAATCAGCCCTGGTAAAATCCAGGCCTGATAAATCCAGGCCGGTCAAATCCTTTCTGCGCAAGTCAGCCGGATGCGCCTTATTTGCCTTGGCGAGACGTTTTTCAATTTCTGACCGGTCAAGATCAGCAGCCAATGCCGGCACACATACCAAAGCAGCTAACACACCCAGCCAATAAAAATGGATTTTCATGTACATACTCTCCAGCTTGATTAAGATAATCGGTCAGCGATGAATAATAAAACCAGAAACTTTAACGTCAGTTCACCAGTATTGCAACCAAACCTTATAATGAAAAATTACACTAAATCACTATTCAAGTGTCCCCTACAAGCATAAATGCTTTATCATTAGCGCCTTAAAAGCAAAGCCCACCGAGGCCAACTATCAAGAATTGCAAGCCAAAATAGCATACCGGCATTATTTTTAGGCGTTAATACAAACACATGAAACTAAATGATCAAAAACTTCGCGAATTGGGCCTGGCGGTTATTCAGGTTGAAGCTTTGGCGATTGCAGCATTAGCAGCGCAGATTAATGAAAATTTTATTACCGCATGCAAGCTGCTGTTCAATTGTACTGGCCGCGTCGTTGTTATCGGCATGGGTAAATCAGGGCATATTGCCGGCAAGATTGCCGCCACACTGGCAAGTACCGGCACCCCGGCTTTTTTTGTGCATCCCGGGGAGGCCAGCCACGGTGATCTGGGCATGATTACCAGGCAGGATGTAGTGCTTGCCTTATCAAACTCAGGGGAAACCGAGGAAATTTTAAAGATTCTACCACTCATTAAACGACTGGGCGTGCCGTTGATCGCGATGACCGGTAATCCGGCTTCAACACTGGGTGTTGTTGCCTCTACTCATATTAATGTCGCTGTTGAGCAGGAAGCTTGCCCCCTGGGCCTTGCACCTACCTCCAGCACCACAGCCGCGCTGGTAATGGGCGATGCCTTGGCGGTGTCATTGCTTGAGGCCCGGGGTTTTACGCGTGACGATTTTGCGTTATCTCATCCCGGCGGCAGTTTGGGACGACGGCTGTTATTAAGGGTAAGCGATATCATGCATGCCGGTGACAACATACCCTCTGTACCTGCGTCTGCGCTTATCAGCCAGGCTTTACTGGAAATGACCGAGAAAAAATTGGGCATGACTGCTATAGTTGATACCGGTAATCGAGTAATTGGCATTTTTACCGATGGTGATTTGCGGCGGATGCTGGGGAAAAATCTGGATATACACAATACCACTATCACTGAAGTAATGACGCCTCAATGTACGGTCATTTCAGCGGATATTCTTGCCGCTGAGGCCATGCAGATTATGGAACAGAAAAAAATTAACGCCTTGATCGTCGTTGATGAACAGAAAATGATGCTGGGCGCTCTGAATATGCATGATTTGATACGGGCTGGCATAGTATGATGACAGAAGGAGAAAAAATGCAGGCTATTATTGAAAAAGCCAAAAAACTCAAATTGTTGATTCTGGATATTGACGGCGTGCTAACCGATGGCAAACTGTTTTTCGATAACCAGGGTAATGAATATAAATCATTTCATGCCCGGGATGGTCATGGCATCAAGCTTTTACGCCAGACAGGTGTTGAAGTAGCGGTAATTTCCGGACGAAAATCAAACTCGGTCGCACTACGCATGAGAAATCTGGGGATTGAGTATGTTTATCAGGGGCAGGAGAACAAACAAGCCGCTTTTGATGAAATTATTAAAAAAACGGGTATCTTGCCGGAGCAGGCCGCACATGTCGGCGACGATTTGTTGGATTTACCCATCATGATCAGAGTCGGCCTGGCTATTGCAGTCAATGATGCAAACTTTGCCGTCAAACAACGGGCCCACTGGTGTACGACACTGCCTGGCGGGCATGGTGCAGTACGGGAAGTCTGCGATTTTATTATGCAGGCGCAGGGACACTTTGACGACATCGTGAATTTTTACCTAAAATGACTCTAAAGGAAAACAGGATTTATCTGTATTTGGCCGTTATTGCGGCAATGAGCTGGTGGCTGGTTAAATTGGCCGGTCTGGATGAAATTGAACGCGCCATAACTCCACCGCATAGTCCGGATTATTTCAGTAAAGGCTATACAAAATGGGAAATGAATGAACTCGGCACATTAAAAAGCAAATTACTTAGCGATGAAATAATTCATTACAGCGATGACGGCACCACGCACACGGTAAATCCATTAATGTTTTTTTATAATGAGAAAACGCCGCCGTGGATCATTAAATCAGAAACAGGCATTCTGTCCGGTGACGGCAAGGATCTGCTATTAAAGGGCAAGGTTACTGTTAGCAGGGCCAAGGCTGAAGGCGTAAGTGAACTTATCATCAATACGAGCCTATTAAGGGTAAAGCCGGAATCCAGTTATGCAGAAACCGATGCGTGGGCAGAGCTGATCAGTCCACCCAACAGAACAACAGGAACGGGGATGAAACTGATTTTTGCCAAGCCAATTCATCTGGAATTACTCGCAAATGTCAAGGGGAAATATGAAACAAAATAATAAACAGCTAATTTTTTTCTGTTGTGCATTACTATCAGGACTGTTGAGCTCCAATTTGGGGGCATTGGAAAGTGATGCCGATCAACCTATAACGATTGACTCAAATACCGCCACTTATGATGATGTGACCGCAACCAGCACATACACCGGTAATGTCATTTCCATTCAGGGCAGTATTCGGGTCAACTCGGATAAGCTGGTGGTTTATTTTGTAGATGGTGATGCCGAGAAATTGGTGTTTACCGGTAAACGGGCTAAATTTAAACAAACGCCCAGTGAAGGTAGCGAAGATATTACTGGTGAAGCATTAACAGGCGAGTATTACCCTAAAAAAAACCTGTTGATTTTGATTGATGAAGCGACCGTTTGGCAAGGTAATGCCACTTATTCCAGTAAATTGATCGAATATGATATAAAAACATCACTGGTTAAAGCGGGAGAAAAATCATCCGATGCCAAACGTGTACATGTCATATTAAAACCAAAATCCAAAGCAGCAAAGTAAAAAATGGCCACACTAGCAGCACGCCAGCTGATTAAAACCTACAATAAACGCAATGTGGTTAACGGTGTCTCATTGCATGTAAACACCAATGAGGTCGTCGGCTTGCTGGGGCCAAATGGCGCCGGAAAAACAACCAGTTTTTATATGATGGTTGGCCTGATTAAAGCCGATGAAGGTATAATTACGCTGGATTCACAAGACATTACCCATTATCCGATGCATTTGAGGGCAGCAAATGGTATTGGTTATTTGCCTCAGGAACCCTCGGTTTTTCGCAAACTGAGCGTGGCCGATAACTTGCGCGCTGTTTTGCAGATTCGTTCCGATTTAACATCAGGACAAACCGAACTTGTGATTGAAGAATTACTACAGGAGTTTCATATACTTCATCTACGCGATCAAATCGCTTTAAGTTTGTCGGGCGGTGAACGGCGACGCGTTGAAATTGCCAGAGCCCTGGCTACCAATCCGCAATTTATTTTACTGGACGAACCTTTCGCCGGCGTTGACCCTATATCGGTTGAAGATATAAAAAAAATCATAGAGCATTTGAAGGATCGTGGAATCGGAGTATTAATTACCGAACATAATGTCCGGGAAACACTAGGTATTTGTGATCGTGCGTATATACTTAACAATGGCAGGGTGATCGCGGAAGGCGGGGCAGAAGCTATCGTTGCCAATGAAGAAGTGCGTAAAGTTTATTTAGGCAAAAACTTCAGTCTCTAAATTTAGGCATTACAATAATTGATTTGATACCGAATGAAACAATCTTTACATCTTCGGCTAGGCCAACAACTAACGATGACGCCGCAATTGCAGCAGGCGATCAAGTTGCTGCAAATGTCGACATTGGATTTACAACAGGAAATTCAGCAGGCGCTTGAGTCCAATATGATGCTGGAAATTAGTGAGGATGAAAACACTATTGTTCAGGTTGCAGATGCTGCCCCGGAAAAGAAAATTGAAAACTCCGACACGCATACCAGTGAGGGTTCGCAAACCGATATTCCTGAGGAATTACCCATCGATTCTTCATGGGATGATATTTATGAGAGCGTTATGGAGTCAGGAAACAGCTCCTCCGAGGCGATTGAATTTGAGACACAACGCTGTAAAACCTCAACATTACTGGATCATCTGTTATGGCAGCTGGAGATATCCAGATTTTCAGAGCGTGATCATGCCATAGCCATGGCAATTATTGATGCCATTAATGAAAACGGTTATCTGAGCAGCTCCCCGGAGGAAATTTTTCAGGGCTTACAAAATCAATTGGACGATCTCGATTTTGATGAAGTTAACGCAATACTGCACAGGATACAACATTTTGATCCGTCAGGTATAGCTGCCATTGATTTAAGTGATTGCTTAAGATTACAGTTGCAACAATTGCCCGAATCAACACCTTACAGACAGGAGGCTCTGGCTGTTGTCTCCCATTATCTGAAGCTGCTGGCTACACATGAACAAGAAAAGCTCATGCGTCGACTGGGCGTTACAGAATGGCAACTGGATGAAATAGTTGCATTGATCAGAACGCTGGATCCCAAGCCGGGCGCTAAAATTCAGGATTCTGATTCGGAATATGTTATTCCCGATGTGTATGTGACCAAACAAAACGACAAATGGCAAGTGAATCTGAATCCGGACATTGCGCCCAAACTGCGCATTAATCCATTTTATTCGGCACTGATTAAAAGAGCGGATAACAGTAAAGATAACGCCTGCATGAAAGACCATTTGCAGGAGGCAAAATGGTTTATTAAAAGTCTTCATAGTCGCAATGATACCTTGTTGCGTGTTGCCCGCTCTATCGTTGAAAAACAAACGGCGTTTCTGGAGCATGGTTCTATTGCGATGAAACCCATGGTATTGAGAGATATCGCCGAGGAACTGGAATTACACGAATCGACAATATCCAGAGTGACAACTCAAAAATTCATGCATACGCCAAATGGCATTTTTGAATTCAAATATTTCTTTTCCAGCCATGTTTCAACGGAAGAAGGTGGCGAGTGTTCATCCATAGCTATCAGGGCATTTATTAAAGAATTAATCGGCAATGAAAATCTGGCAAGACCATTAAGTGATAAAAAAATAGCCGATTTTTTACAAGCAAAGGGCATTAATGTAGCGAGACGAACTATTGCCAAGTATCGTGAAGCTATGTCTATTTCATCATCAAGTCAGCGCAAGCGTATTTTATAGCGCCAACAGATAATTCCAACCATTTACCATTAATCAGGAGTTTATTCCATGCAAGTTATTGTAACAGGCCATCATCTTGAAGTGACCGATGCTTTAAAAGCGCATATAGATGCAAAATTTGAAAAATTAGCCCGTCATTTTGACAATGTTACCGATGTACATGTAATTTTAAGCGTAGAAAAATTAGTTCAAAAAGCAGAAGCAACACTGCAACTAAGCGGAGCAAAATTATTTGCCGAAGATCATCAGGAAGATATGTATGCAGCCATTGACGCGATGGTAGACAAACTGGAACGTCAAATCTCCAAACATAAAGAAAAAACCGGAAGTCATAGGTAAAAAAGGTACAAGGCGAAAGGCGAAAAAAGCTTTTTGTGCCTTTTGCCCTTCGCCTGATTTTTTTATGAAATTATTAATTGTCAGCGCCCTGTCCGGTTCAGGTAAAAGTATCGCCCTGGATACTTTGGAGGATTGCGGTTATTATTGTATCGATAATCTTCCGGTAACCTTGCTGCAAGACTTTGTCAATCATGTCATGTTAGCGGATAAGAAGACTTATGCAAAAACAGCCATTGGCATTGATGCCAGAAATCAGTTTGAAAGTCTGGCTAATTTTTCCGAAAACCTGAACATGATTCGCGATAAAGGGATAGCCTGTGAAATTATATTCATGCAGGCCGAAGAAGCGACATTGTTGAAACGTTATAGTGAAACCCGCCGCCGGCATCCGTTAACGGATTTCAATATTCCGTTGAAGGAAGCGCTCAAAATTGAAAGGGAAATGTTGACACCGATTGCCAGACATGCAAATGTCGTTATAGATACCAGTCGGACGCACTACCATCAATTACGCGAGCTAATCAGAGATCAAATCGGCGAAAGGGATTTAAAACACATTTCCTTGCAATTCCAGTCGTTTGGATTTAAGCATGGCGTTCCATTAGATGCCGATTTTGTTTTTGATGCACGGAGCCTGCCAAATCCCTACTGGATTCCAGAATTGCGGGCATTAACGGGAAAAGATCAGCCGGTAATGGATTTTCTTAAAGAACAACCCTTGGTAGCTGAATTTTTTCAGGATATTACGGCTTTTCTTGAACGCTGGATACCCCGGTTTGAAGCGGAAGGACGTAGTTATTTGACAGTAGCGATCGGCTGTACGGGTGGACAACACCGATCTGTATATCTGGTTGACTCATTAATCAAAAAGTTCAAGAGTCCCTTTGTCAATGTTATTGTCCGCCACAGGGAATTGCATTAGAAAGCACAACGAGATGAAAGATCAAGGTAGCCGGTAAATAAGGTCAACATTTGATCCGCTTCTTGCCTGGTGAATAGCCGGCCATCAAAATAGAGCGATACTTTCAACTGGCCGGCGTAGGAATAAGCCATAAAGTTGAGTGGAGTCAATTCCCGAATTGGCCCCATCATCGTGAGATCAATCAATTTAATATTGCCGGAGATCACATGGCCCTGCTGGTCCATCGGAAGACCGGTATTCTTAAATACCACCCCCATGTTACTGAACACGGTAGAGCTTTGGCACTTGCCGGGTTTAAAATAAATTTTCAAAGTATGCTTGAAGCGCCCCAAAAGGCGTATGGCGTTCAGCATGGTAAGGCTCAGCATCCACTCTTTGTTCTGGTCCATTTCCTGCCGCAAACCCTTTAAAAACGCCGGCGTGCCGTTAATCTCATTGAGCTTTCTGTCTAAAAACGCCATGCTCACGATATTGGCGGCGGCAAGCGATCGGTGATGATCCTGGCGAATGTCAATAGGCACGGCGATGCGGAGGGTTTGCTTCGCGTTGTTGCTGGCGCTCGCTACCCAGTCTTTCAGTCCGTTAAACAGACTCGCAAGCAGGAGATCGTTGATCTTACAGTCGCATGTTTTCGCCGTTGTGGAAAGATGCGTAAGATAAGCCGGATCGAATCGGCATGCCACAGAATTCGGCACCGGAAAATGATCGTCCCCTGTTACAAAATTATGACCCCGAGGATTTGGGATCGGGACGGGTTTACCCGTGATAAACCTCATAGTGCCGGCGAAACCAAGACGAAACTGCGCCAGGCGAAAACGCCAATTGAGCCGGAAGGTATTGCGATCGTCGAATAGCCTCGCATCAAAGGCTATCGGCAACAGCGGGACGTTGGGACGGGTTTTGAGATGGTGATACGATGTGAGCAAGGTCTGGACAAATTGCAAAGCGCCGCGACCGTCGGCAACGGAATGGTGGTGCTGCATGAGGACAAAGGTAGAGCCGTTTCCTTCCCGCAGCCAAAGCCGCAGACCCACTTCCGTACGCAAATCAAGAAACCCCTGTTTCAGATAACTAATCGGCACCTCGCTACTTTCCCAGGAAATGGAGGGCAAATGATCGTCTTGAAACTCCCAGTATATATCCTTTGTTTTATCTTCCGGATTTCCCTTCACGAGGGCGCCATAGAGCGGATGCGCATGTATCGCATGGCGCAAGGCATCCAAAAAGAGAAGGCGATCAAATAGTCCATCAAAATAGAAGTCATAAAAACAGGCCATGGGATAGGACGGAATGTCGTCGGCGTACATATAGTGTTCAAAGGGTGTCATCACCCAGTGCAGCGGCGCGGCGCGTTTTTCCATAAATAACAGGCCTCATAAAATAGTATGATAAGTCAACAATGGCCGATGTCGTTATTCAACGATCTGGTTACCGGCTTGGCGCATTTGCTTCCGCGTAGACAGCTCAGCGCCGAAGACCAGGCAGTCATTGCCAGCAGGCCAAGGACGCTTACGTCAGACTCTCTCAATAGCAAAAGGCCCCCGGCAGACCCGGCGTCTACTGTATCAGGCACACGCCGGGTGGAATGAGTGCATCTCTACAGATTTATGAAACAATTGGGTTAATTATAATTTTCCGAGTCTTTAAGGCAAAGATGATTAGGATTCACACAAGATCGAATTTTACACTTGTGGCAAAGACATAGCCCGTTTGGAATTTGTCCGTGCAGTGATTCCCAGAATACCCTGTCGGCACACACATCCTCGCCATCAATACTCATATGTCCATAATCGTCTTGTGTTTCTCCTATCCATAACCAGCAACCGGATTCGGTTACCGGAACAACGAATTCCATAAGCTTTTCAATTGCTGTCTTGTTGTCCATATTCGCTCCCATTTTAGGTTCGTGGAATCATTCACAAACAAGGTTAAATTTTAACTGTTGTTCATTGAAGAATGAATTCGCATCCAATTACTAAAAACAGCACTATAGCTGTCTTTAACTTGTATCAACGCTGATGTGCTCCAGCACGGCGTCGGTCATTTGTTCGGCACTAAATCTTGATGCAATATCCCGAGTGTTATTGGAAAGCTCGTTATAGAGTATTTCATCCGTTAACAACCGCTTGAGTTGCTCGGCCAAATTCCCGCTGTCCCAGGTTTTGAAGGTTAATCCACCCGATTTTTCTCCGCACCTGATCACTTCTGTAATGCCGCCGTAGTCGGGAACAAGCACGGGTGTGCCGTAGCTCATCGCCTCGGCGGCAACCAGCCCAAAAGCCTCACGGTTGACCGATGGAAAGACCATACACCGGCTATGTGCATACAGTGCATCACGGATCTCCGGCGCAACAGAGCCGGCATGGTGAACGACCAGACCCAGATGGTCGGCGAGATCGGCAATCATTCTCTCATATGATTTTCCTTTCGCAGTGGAGCCGCAAATCACCAATTGCATAGGAATTTTGTGGGCTTCCAGCAGCTTGGTTGCATAGAGCAAGAGATCTATGCCTTTTTCAGTATCCTGACGGCCGACGTATGAAACCATCGGTATATTTTCATTGAGGTTGGGGAAAACAGTCCTGAGAATTGACAAAGGGGGGTCGTCGTCCTGCTTGGGAAGTTCAACGCCGTTGTAAAGAACCCTTAGCCGACTAGCATCAACGCCCATTTCATCGACAATGCGATTGAGATAATCCTGACTTACTGCTATCGCAGGCCAGGGTGAATGTCGGATTACCTCCTCCAGCCGCTGCTGATATTTATCGAAAAGGCCTGCCCGCCGCGCATAGTTGGCAAATTGTTCGTCACCCTGAAAGGTCACCAGATAATCAAAGGAATGACCACCGATTTTCTTCGCAGCCATCGCCAGAGGACTAATTGAGGCAAAGCTCATCATGAGATAACCGACCTGGTCTTGAGCCATGTATTTTAACAACCGTTTCACGAGCAGGGCATCGCCTTCCGGTGTTTCATTAAGAGACTGGATCAGGTTTTTCAAGAGTCTGTCAACATAGCCGACCAGAAGACCCTGGGTAATGCGTACCCGGAATTTTAGTGGCGGAAGAAAAAGCAGCCAACCGATGACTCTGTCCAGAAACTCGGACGGTTGCTGAAATTGGTAACGGGTTCCATGACAGAGGATCCTTTGCTTGATCCCCTTGTCAACAAAGTCCGGATTACATTCCAGCATCCAGTAAACGACTACCTTGTAACCCCTTCGATGCAAGTGATTGGCGATGGTCAAATCGCGAACGGTAGAGCCCAGGTAGGAGCCACTACCGATTGTAACAAAAGCGAAGGTTGGATTGCTGATCATAAGAAAGCTCCTGAAGAAATTAGTCGTCACTTTAACCGATGAATTGTTATGCGTTGTTATCCGATGAATTGACCATAACACCGGCTACGAACAGGCAGCGCATCGCCAATCTCCGGGGAAACCGAACCGCCATGGTGAAAGAGGCCCCGTTTCGTTAAGGCGAGTTGTTCCAGTAGATCAGCAGCCAATTTGGGTGAATCGTAGCGCAGATACTCTGCCCTGAGGCGCTCGGCATTTTCTCTGAAACCCGGTGTATCCAATACTTTCCTGACGGCGCGTCGAATTCTGTCCGGCGCCGGTTTATGCGTCTTTAAGTCAATTCCTGCACCGCTCCAGCGAATTCGGGCACACACCTCCGGCTTATCTTCCGTCTTGCCCGCGGCGACAAGCGGAACGCCGTACGCGAGAGCCTGCTGCACCCCGCCATAACCGCCATTAGTGACCATTACATCAACCCAGGGCAGGAGCTGATGATGAGGCGCAAAAGGCGCCAGGCGCACGTTATCCGGCAACGGATCCGTGCCGAGGCTTGCTATCGATTTTCCTCCGGTGGTCGCGACCACCAGACAATCTTCCTTCGCCAATGCCTGCAAGGTCGGAATGAGCAAATCCTCGAAATTGGTGGCCAGCGTACCCTGCGTCACGTACACGACCGGCCGGGCTGACTTCAGTTCCTCCCACCACGGTGGAGGAAGAAATACTTCGGAGGATTTTGGTACTAATGCGCCAACGAAACGGACCGTGGGAGGCAGATCGCTGCGTGGGTATTCGAACGCAGGGATAGATGGCTGAATATACAAATCAGCCGTTCTTATGATTACGTTTGCCAGATAATGAGGAGAAGCTTCCAACTCAAACTCGAACCTAATCTTGTCGTAATATTTCATAACATCGCGGCCTACGACGTGTTCAGCCAGGTAATTGAACAGGCGATTATAGACTCGACTGATAGCGGATCGACCGGGCAGGATGCCGGGTCCATAGGGAGGAACATCTGCACTATGAAAGTTCAAACAACTAATGCCATAGGCCGCCCAGCGGTAATGCGGATTTTGATCCAGTGTCTCTACCCCGAAGAAGGCGGAATCCGATACCACCACATCGACGGGGAATTGACCCAGTATCTCGGTCAAATCCGCGCGATGGCCCGGTATGGCATCGAGAAACAAATGCTTAACGTCGAACTTGAGTGAAGCCAGACCGTGCAATCGCTGTTTTTCCGGGAACACTTCATCGATGTATATCGGATCGAAGTCGTGTGCGACCTTTCTGGGAAAGAAACGGGCGCCTGTTGCTTCGACGGTTTTCTGAAAATGCTTGCCTGTATACCAGCCCACCTCGTGTCCACGACTGACCAGTTCTCGCACCATAGGAATCCCGGGATTAACGTGTCCATATAAAGGTATGCTTGCAAATAAAAAATAGGCCATAGTGGGTTCCTTGTCGCTAAAAAGTGTACCCTGCACCGGCAAAGATCGAATATCGCAGGAGACTGCCGTATTCGCTATTTGTGCTTCCGGTGAAGCCGTTTGCAGTAAGATACAGCTGAGTGTGATCGCCCACCTCGTATTCGAAAGTTCCGATCAAACGGTTGGAGCTGTCATTGAGGTTATGGATCACCCGCAAATTCAGATTGAGGTCCGTCCACACTTTAGTATCGGTATACTGCGCCATGAGGTAGTCCTGACGGAACAGAATATCGCTGGGATTGACCACCGCCTGTAAAAAACACTGTTCAATACGGGCTAGCAGACAGCTGTTATTATTATGGAAATACTCCATATTGAGCGTCGGGCCTGATTCCAGAGTATATGAAGCGCCGGCCTGCACCTGGAAATCATTGTGCTGGGAGAAATTGCCTTCACCGTAAAGTAATAATGCGTCGGAGACATTCCAGCCGCCGAAATAACCCAGTTGATAACCTTCGTGTTCGCGGTAGGATGGGATAACGGAGGCATACGCACCTTCGCCGGTATAATCGAACTTTAAGGCATAGGCTGGTTCGAAGATGCTCTTTTGTTCCGCTTTATTTAGAAACGCAGACTGGTTAAGGCCGAATCCCTGTGCCGAATTCAAGCGGCCCTCGCCGGTATTGGCGATAAATGACACAGTCCAGGCCGCATCCGGTATCCACACTGCGCGCGCATACTGGAGCCCGGGCACTTCAATTCGCGTATTGTTTCTGCCGTTTTCCCGATTGAACGGATTGGATGAAGACAGGATTACCGAAGGTCCCCATTGCAGATTCTCCTGGCCATAAGAAACCAGAAACTGGTCGGCGAGCCGATAGCGTCCGAACCATTCATTAACGTAGACATATTGGCTGGTACTCTCATCGCCCGCACGTTGGCCATCCTCCCAGCGCTGCCAGTCAAGCAGATAGCGTGGTTTGACCCCGAGTTCCAGTTGCCGGAAATCCAGATTTAAATCCACCCGCGGATTCAGCACGGCCTGATAGCGTGTTAATGCCAGGATATTATCCGGATTCAGGTTTGACTCTTTAGGGTCCTGGGCGATGCCGAAAGCCAGCAGATAAATCCGCGAATAGAAACCTCGCTTGAGCTCTTCGAACAAGCTTTCTTCTGAAGACGCAGGTATAGACGTTGCCTCCGTGGAGGTAGCGGAATATCCTGGCGAGGCAAGAATCACCATACCAAACACCCATGCCATGCTCCAATATCTGCTCATCGATTTCCTTATTTCATGAAAAGATTGAGATTGAAGACATAGTCCGGAAGGGGATCAAAGCGGGGCTTCGTCAGATTCAGATAGGTTACATCCTCGCTCATCAGTGCTTCACGCATCGTAATCTTAGATATAAACGGTCGTTTTTCTCCTGCGATAGTCACCATGTTGCCATAGTCCATATCCGCCAATTTGAATTTTTTTCCGGAGACTGTGAAATACTCCGCCTTGACCCCAACGAGGCGCTTCTTTGATATCCAGTATTTAATCTGGTCGTAGGTGGTTTTGTCGTTTTTCGACTTTAAATTGAACACATAACATTCTTCGCCGTCGACAGTCTCATCCGCCAATGGCATCGCTTCGTAATCTTCGGCATAATTAGTCGAGGCAATGTCTCCATAAGCAGCGTTGCCCATTAATTTCTGACGCTGGGAGATGGGAATAGGCTTGCTTAGCCCAGGTTTATAAAACCACATATTTGTTTTCAGCATGAGAAGCTTGTTTCCCTTGTATTTCGGTGGTTCCAGACTCATCCCCGAGATATCGAAGCCACGCGCCTTAATGTCATAGACCATGGTATCAGTTCGCTGTTGCTCAATGGATTCGACGAGCACTTCCCAACTTACCCCCTGTAAATTACCACGCGATTCATCGGCTCTCTTCAGGATATCGTGGGTGCTAATGGCTGCCGACACATTAAAAGCTAAAAATAAAATAGTCAGAATTAAAAGAGAAAGAGTTTGTCTTGGTTTTATCATGGTTTTCGCCTCAATTTGATTTAAACATGGCCCAAGGCGCTGACAATTTCCATCCGCGCCGCTTTGCGGGCCGGTAGGCAGGCTGCTATCAAGGAAAGCGCTACCAGCAACAGGGTGCTGTAAAGCATGTAATAGGGAACTAAATAAATCTCCAGGGGAATCCGGCTGGTGATTTGCGGCGGTATCCAGGTGGGTTCCATAACCTTAATACCCCACCAGACGCTCAGTGTAAGCATCACCCCCAGCAAGGAACCAAAGAAACCCAGTAGCATGCTCTCAATGGCAAACAGCCCAATGATGCCCCGGCGTTTCAAGCCGAGGGCACGTAACGTCCCAATTTCCCGGGTGCGTTCCATGATCGCCATCCCTACCGTGTTGATTACGCTCATGACAACGATAGTAAACACAATCAGGAAAGTAAACATAAAAATAACGTCGAACATCTGTTTCACCTTGGTGTAAAAAGGGGAGAGTTCATTCCAGGTCTTTATGTCCAGCTTCAGACCGTGCTCGGCAAGCTCTTGAGCAAGGAGGGCACGCATCGGTTCCGTTTGTGCATCGTTCTGCACGAGCACAATCAAGCGGTCTATACCGGTCGTATCATAAAGACTTTGGGCGAATTTAAGCGGGACGAGCATAAGCTTGTCTTCCAAAGCCTCGACTGGCGAATCGAACACCTGCAATACCTCGGCATCGAGGGCATTGATTTGCCCCGATACCGTCGGCGCCATAGCTACGGCTGTAGCGCCGAGCTCGAACTTAAGCTGCTCTGCGAGGCCCTTGCTTAACCCTACTCCAAAGGCGAGGTTATCCTCCAGCTGTTTGCCGGTAAAAAGCTTTATCTTGGCCATCCCGCCCATGGCGGCACTATTGATGGTACGGACCTCGGAAGGGACGCGGCCGGCGGCAATGAAAATCGTTGACACCTGGCCGTTACTTAACAGGCCGGAAATATGAAGCTGCGGCGAAGCAACGACGACTTCGGGATGGCCGTGAAGCACTGCCCGGATAACTGAAACGTCCGCTTCATCGAGCAAATACTGTGTTGGGTTCAGTTTGCCTTCATGCAGAAAACCTTGCTTGAAAATACACAGATGGCCATTGGCCTGGTTATAGATGTAAGCGTTCTTGAGGTTTGTGAAAATATAAGCAGTGAACCCCCCGAGCGCATTGACAGCGGCAAACCCCAAACTGATGGCCAGGATAGTAAAGAACGAACGGCGCCCGTTCCTGAACAGGTTTCTTATGGCGAGCTTAATCCAGGTCATCATCGGGATACTCCTGCAACCCGGAAGGCTTCCGGTTTTTCTGGCAGCTTATCCTCGGCAATTTCGCCATCGTGCATCAAAACCTGGCGTCCTACCCGCTCCAGCAACCGCTGATCATGGGTTGAAAAGATAAAGGTGGTGCCTTTTTTGCTGTTGATGTCCCGCATCAGATCGATAATTTTCACTGCATTTTCGGAATCGAGGTTGGCGGTCGGCTCGTCGGCAATAACAAGCACAGGAGCGCTAACCAAGGCTCTGGCAATTGCAACGCGTTGCTGTTGGCCGCCTGAAAGCTTGGCCGGACGATGCGTTTTATGCCGTTCGAGGCCCATTTCGGCAAGACGCTCTAGTGCCTGTTGCCTGGCCACCTTTGCTGACACGCCTGCGATCTGTAAAGGCAACATGACATTCTCCAAGGCCGAGAGCACAGGTATCAGGTTAAAGCTCTGAAATATGAAACCCATAGCCTTGTTGCGAACTTCGCTGCGGCGGTCATCCCGGAGTTTAGTCACATCTTGGCCATTGAGGTGAACTGCCCCTGCCGAGGGGGTATCCAGAAGGCCGATTAAATTGCACAGTGTCGACTTGCCCGAACCCGAAGGCCCCCAAACCGCGACGAATTCCCCTGATTGTATGCGGATATCGATGCCCTTAAGGGCATGAATCGACTCTTCCCCCATTTGATATTTTTTATGAACCCCCCGTAACTCTATAAGTGGGGCTGATCGGTCAAATTCGAATATATTCATGGTCTTCCCCTAAAAATTGCGTCAACTGTAAAGAGCGTCATCATTTGACCTGTGTCATTAACTACCTGGCAATGTTGTTTGGGCGTCGCCTTCTGGTTCATTCCCTATGCAATTCGGGCGCGTGTGATTGCATGGGCAATGATAAAATCATTATCCCGGCTGGTATTGACAAACACAGGGCGGTCGCTACCTTGCGGTCGAATCTGGATGGTGCCATCTATGGCAATGGCGGTAGCTTCAAAGTGCTGAGGTACGTCTACTCCGATCCCCATCAGCTTCCCCACAACCTCCTTGGCACACCAGAGCCGCGTGATCCACTCCTCCATCTTGTCGGCGGGGTCGCCCATATTGATCTGTTCACTGAACAGGACACGTTCGGCCTCGCTGGTGATGGTTTCCAGAAAACCCGGATTGCGGGCGCTGATCCGCTCAATATCAACACCTACGGGACCACTCTGGGCAATTGCGATTGCGCGGTCCTCGCAATGAGCGATGCTGATCTTGGGGGGAATCGGCTCTAGCGCTTCCAGACGTTTCACCACCGGTTGACCTCGCTCATCGTTTTCAATCGCAAAAGAGGCCGGATGCAGCATCTCTTCCGTATGCTTACGCGCAGCAATCCAGGCACGCACGGCGTCCTTGGCAGCAATACGACCCAGCAGCCATTGCTGCTGACGCTGCGGAACACCTGCCTTACCGGTAAACGTTGGAAACTCATCCATATGCAGAAAGTACCTTGCCAGCAATCCTGCATCGAAGCCGGTAAGTTTGCTGCTTGACAGTATCCTGCAGATTGTAGCCGGAGCAAGTGACGGCAGCGTGACCGGATCGCTTACCAGGTATTGGGTCGGTAGCCTGCGGAAATCAAGTAATTTCTGTGCCCAACGGAACTTAAACATTCCCCAGTCATGAATGCGCATCCAGACCGCGCCTGCACCGTCCTGAATCTCTATATCGGCATGAAACGTCTTGACCTCATCGCGGGTAATTTCGATGCGCACAGGCACACGTGTACCTGCGGGAGGTGTTGGTTGATAGAGCTCAAGCTTCTTGAATCCGATAGGAAAAGCGGAGCGTTGGCGCCGCTCCATAGCCCATATACCCACCAATTGCCCTACTCCATCCAGCAATGCCGGATCGAGCAGGAGTTGTGGCTTCAACACAGACCGAAACAGGTTCCCGGAAGATCTTGTTATCAATTCACCGGCAGCGCCATGATCGCCCAAAAGGATTTCGCCGACCAGACATTGAAGGCGTGGACCATGAAACATATGTCGCTCCTGATAAACCTGTTCTGCCGTCAGCTGCTTAACTCCGGCGAACTGGGTAAAACCTACCGTCAGATCAAGTCGATAATGGGATGCAAATAATAAACTGGCACTGATTGCCGGCATCGTCTGTCCCACGGTGTAAATCGCCGCCTCGATACGATAAATCTGCCGGGCCGGATCGAGGCGCGTTTGGCCAGCCGTGATGCGCACAGCCAGCTTATCCGTATCGGCCAGCTCGATCCAGCGCGTCGCTTTGATATCTTCAAGTCCGATGAGACCAAGACCAGGGACCAGACAGGCAGCCACCTCGGCCATGACCTCAAGGCTAAAAGTCATCGGCAATACCGGCAAGCAAGCGGATAAAGGTTTAACTCCCTGCGCATGAACAAAGGCATGATCCGCCAAATACAAATCTTCCGCGAGGTTCAGAATGCGTTCGATAACAATGGATTCGCCGGGAATGTGCTGGAGTATCTGTCCGATAAAAGGCATGGCCCTCTCGCTCCCGGACTCCGCATACTTCCTTTCGTCAGGATTCTCCCCTGCCTCCTGGCTGTACAATACATCGGTCGCAACGGGCTGAAACGACTGTACCGGCGCTTCGATAGACTCTTGCATTTCGAGTTCGCGTGCGGCCTGCACCTCATACATTCGCCCGAGCAACGGAAGGGCGTCATTCTCCAGCGCCGCCGTGAGCTTGGATAGAAGTTCTGCAGTTTCAGTAGTCATATTTTCTCCAATACCAGCCCGGTGATCGTTAACCCGGGTCCAAAAGCGACACAGACAACCCGCGTACCAGCAGGAATCGCCTTCTCCTCCAGAATCTCTTTCAGAATATGCGGAATGGTTGCCGACGACATGTTGCCGTTCTCAAGGAAAACCTGCTTACTTTTTGTAACCTGGTCCTCGCTCAAACCGAGCTCATCCTGAATATGTTCGGCAATCTTCGGGCCGCCCGGATGAATGGCAAAAGTGAGTGACTGTTTTTGTTTTTCAAAATCGATGCCGATCTTGAGCAGTAAGGCTTCGATAAACGGCCTAACATACTGTTTGATAACAATAGGCACCATGACCGTGAGGGTCATATGAAACTGGTGCGAACCGGGAATCCAGGTCATGTCATCCGCGGAATTGGGCAGCAAATGCTCATTAAACGCCAGAATCTTCAGTCCTCGCAGGCCTTTCTCACGCAACGACTCCTCTGAAAAAAGAGAATATTTGATAAAACCATCGGCAAACAAGCTCATCGTAATTATGTTTTCTGCGCGCAGATCCAGGATATTGTGGTGCGTAGAGAGCAATTCGGTATGAATGATATCCACGCGCTGCTTGGGCGGCGTTACTCCGAAATGCGAGGAAGCCAGAAAGCCATGCGCCATTTTTATGGCGGGAAAAGCCCCGTAACAGCCCATGTGATAGCTGTGCGTCACCGTGGTATTAAACCATTCCTTGCGCGCCACCATCCGTTCGACCGGACTCGGCGCCAGATAGCCCGAACAGGTCACATGGATGACATCGTCCGGCGCTTGGGCTGTATCGCCATATATCTTGACCAGGCATTGATCGACAACTTTGCCGTAACTTTCATGTCTGGATTTGAGATCTTCACCTTTCAGATCGCCATTAAGATTAAGCAACTGCAAATGTTTTTGTTCAGGTTCAGCCAGATCAAAGTGGCCGTTAATGAAGCGTATATCCGTCAGGCGCGGAAAAAAAACCAGCTGCCTCCGCTTGATCTGTGCAGGCGAAAGCGCATACCTGCTGAATTTCTCCTTCACTTCCTTGTGTGCCTTGCGAAAGCCCTCATTATCGGTAATTTCATTGGTCTGACAATAGGCTTTGGTGAAGCCGTAAGCTGCCAGCTCCAGCGTGATGCGTTGGGGAACAGGATTGGACATTCGTATGGGAGTGAAATCTCCCAATACTGCTTTCATCGGACTATTCATCAGCTTTATTCCTTCTGGTCACAAAATATTTCAATAATGGTCTCAAACGAAGGCGACCGCCAATTGTTAAGACTACATAGACAGTTCAGGCATCTCAGCTTGTGTGGAAGACGTGATGACTCGCTCGCTTCCTTGTATTTCATGACGTGTCTTGGGGCGCATCAGTTCGGCAATCTGTGTGAGACTTGCCGTAATCACAACCTCTGCTTCACTCCGCTTACCGCGCTCTAATTCCTCGATGCAATAACGCGTTCCTGTATCCAAAGGAATCGGCAGGATGTTCCGGGCGGCGTACATTTTCAGCAGTTCATCGCTCACCATACCGGCAGCCCATGGTCCCCAGTTAATGGCAACCGTATGAACCTGCGGCCACTGGTAATTCATACGATTGGCCAGCTTGTTCAACACTTCATTGGCAGCGCTGTAATCGCACTGACCCGCGTTGCCGAATCGGCCGGCAATGGATGAGAATAACAGCAGGAACTTCAGGGTATCGGGCCTAAGCCTGGTAGCCATCACTTGTGCAGGAATGACCTTGGTGTGATAAACCGACTCGAAAGACGCCAGCGATTTATCCCTGATTAATTTATCATCGATGATGCCGGCACCGTGAAGTACACCGTCGATCCGTCCCCACTTTGCATATATTTCATCGATGAAAGTCCCAAACGCATCGGCGTCGCGCAGATCCAGAGAATGATATTCAACTTCGGCGCCTGTTGCCCGCATGGAAGCCATATTGGCCAGAATTTCGCGGTCCTTGAGGAGACGTTTGAAAACCCGGTCGACATCGGCTGGCCTGACTTTGCCGGTTGACTTTGCCCGCAGATCACTGATCAGGAATTGCTTTAACTCCGCGGGATTCTTGATATTACCGGTTGCATCTGGCTCCTGCTCGGGCATCGGACTGCGTCCCACCAGAATCAACCGTGACTGGTAACGCTCGGCCAGGTGCTTCGCAATATTTGCGGTTATCCCATAAGCCCCGCCAGTGACCAGTAACACAGAGTCTTTATCCAGTTCCAGCCTGGAAAGGTTCGCAGTATGTGCATTATGGCGCTGTTGTAAATCAAGGCACCAACGTCCTGCCCTTGTGTAGCCGATCTCCAGAGTGAAATCCTGGTGGCGCCACTCATTCAGAATGTGCGCGATCAGTTGGTTCGCTTCCAGATCCGGATCCAGGTCTATACATTTCACCCTTACCTCGTTCCATTCCTGGGCAATCGACTTTGCGATTCCAAGAGTACCTGCCATTCCAGCCGGAAAATCCCTCGATTTACCCAGGCCGAATTGACCATCAAGTGCCGTCACATTGATAAGCCACCCACCACCGCGATGAAAGTTGTCTTTCAAGCTTTGCTCCAACACCTTGGATAATAAAAACAAAGTTCTGGCATCATCCAAATGCTCTTTGTTTTCAGACCCGGTTTGGGTAGACAACCCTAACAAATTAAAAACAGCCCCGATCCCTTGGCCCGAATTTGCAAGCAAGCCCTGCAAGCCTTGGCTGGATTCCAGCGAAGAAAAATCAATTTCGAACCGGTTATCACCAAGCCCTCGTGTTTCCTTGCCTGGAATGATATGTTGCACTGCGTATCCATTGTTTACTAATGCCGTCCTGAACGCTTCAGTCAATTCCGAAAGAGGCCCCAGGAGCACCGTCTGAAGTTCAGCCGGATGGTGCTCCTGTCCGATCCATTCATTAAAGGGCGCAGTGACCGGCATCACGGTATAACACTGCAGGGAGTCTGGCGTTACCAAATTTTGCGACTCCACCGTCTCAGCCAGCGACGATGGAGTCCGGGCTTTTTTTAGCGAAGGGATTCCTCCTTGTAAGCCTGCCGGATTGCCCAATTGATCGTACCAACTGATGATCTCGTTAAGCGTCTTGTGCCCCGACAATTCCTCGAAAACCGTTTCTTCATCACGCCCTTCCATAAAGTTGTAGCGATCCTTAAGCCCACTAAAGACTTCAATACGCTTGATGGAATCGATGCCAAGATCTGCCTCCATATGCGCAGCAAGGTCGAGCATGTCTTCAGGGTAACCGGTACGCTCGGATACGGCACGCAACAAGTCGTCTTTAAATTGCTCCGTTGGGGGAAAAATGCCGGGGGTACCTCCATTATTGGCTGCTTTACCCGCTATAGACACAATAGCCTCTGGAGACGAAAACCCGCTGCTTCCGTTACCGGGGCTCTTCAACGCCGGAGCCGGAGAAGCATCCACTGCAGTCGGCTTGACTACCTCTGTTATTTGCGGTTCACTTGACGACCGGCCCGCATGGGCGGCCAGAATTTGTTGAGGAAGTACCGGCGCTCGGGCCACCATTTGACTCACTGCGGAGGGCACAATAGCCTCCGGCGGTACAGATGCAGGTTGGTTTTCCCAAGCCGTATCGGCAGCAAACTCCTCCAGGTCCGCGCCAATAAGATTAGTTTGAAATTCAAGAAAACAGCGCAGCGTTTCTTGCTGTTCGCGCTGCAGTTCCAGAAGTTGCGCGACGTTACGCTGTATTTGCGTTACGCGCGTTGCTGAGCAGCTGCCGGTCATTTGAAGCGGGGGAGCCGCTGAGCTCAATGCTTCGTTGTTCACTACCATGGTAAGTCTCCTTTGAGAGGTTAAACGGTTGTTAACCCGATTTGTCCGGGAATAGGCATTTCGGTCCGGGATTGTGGCAGTTGTCCGGAGTATGGTTTTTACGATGGGCGCACTGTTCTCCATCACTACTTTTTCTGTTGGAACTACTGGCGTTACGGGTTTTGGCAAATCGACAGGTTTATACCAGGGAACGGCCCGGCCGCCATTGACCCGCCAGACCATTGTATTAGGCATAGCCTTGGTGCGGGCTGCGGAAAATACTTCTTCAGTGCTGCTTTCTTGCAATCCGCGTCCCTTAAACCAGCGCTCCAAATGAACCGGAACACCTAACGCAAACAACTGCGTCAACAGATGCGCAAGCTGAAGCCAACCGGGGCGGCCAGGAGCGTCGATGGCCAGAGTTGCATGCGGCCGGTCGGCCAAAATCCTGTCAACCAGTCCACTTAAAACGAGACCGGGGCCAACTTCAAGGAATATCCTTGCTCCGGCCTCATGGAGATGATTGATTTCTTCAACGAAGCGAACGGATTCGGTCATGTGGCGAGCAAGTAATCCACGAGCTTCAATGGCTGCATCTGGATAGGGGCGTGCCGTAGTATTGCTGAATACTGGAATCTGTGGTTCCTTGAATTCGATCTTGGCTAATTCTGCCGCGAGCTGGTCGCTTGCGCCCGCCATGGCGGATGAATGGAACGCGGCACTGACCGGCAGCTTCGTAACCCGCAGTGACTCTTTATTCAGAATTGCCGCAGCCGCATCGATAGCTTCGATTGTACCCGCGATAATGGTCTGATCCGGGGAGTTCAGATTGGCAAGACTGACGGCCAGTTCATGACCTTCGATAATCGCCATTACCCGCACCCCATCAGCATCCACCGCAGCCATCGCTCCGGGCGAATTCAGCCCGGCTTCTGCGCTGAGCCGTCCGCGAATCTGGGATAGGCGGATCAAGTCATCGGGTCGAATAACGCCGGCGGCACACAGGGCAACATATTCGCCGTAGCTATGGCCGGCAACAAAGTCTGGTTGAAGACCAAAGGACTTCAATATCTGGAGTGCAGCCAGTTCGACCACACCCAAAGCGGGCTGGGCAATCTCTGTTGCATTCAATGCAGTCTGTTGATTTACCCGCTCTTCATCAGCGAATACGGGTAATGGATAGATAAAGCGCGAAAGGGCCTGAGGTAAACTGTCCTCTGTAATGGCATCAGCTTTGCCGAACAGGCCGTAAAGTTCGGGTTGTGACGCAACCAGGTCGCGCAACATATTGATCTTTTGAGAGCCCTGTCCGGGAAACAGGAAGCAAACGCCCATTGCTGCAGCACCTTCCTGAAAGTACACCCCCTGTGGATGCCTGATTTCCATTTGCTCGCCCTGTATCAGACTGAGCGCGAGTTCAAGCTTTTGTTTAAGATCTGCTGTTGTTGTCGCAATAAGAGCCAGACGGCACATGCGCATCCCGTTATTCCGCTTGGCCCGCTGCTGTTCGGTATGAACAGAGTAGGCGAGTTGAGCGAGATCGATATATTCAGGATGTGCAATTTCTTGCCACAGCTGTTCCACTATTTGTTTTACATGAGCACGATCGTGCCCCCAGAAAACAAATGGTTCAGCCTCGCGCGGACTAAGGATGACCGTATCGCCGTCTCGATAGCCCTCAGTGTATTCCTCCAGTACCACATGGAAATTAGTGCCGCCGAACCCGAAGGCGCTCACACCACTGCGGCGCGGATGGCCTTTGCCGTTATCGAGCCATGGCCTCGTTTCGGTATTGATGAAGAATGGGCTCTTTGAAAAATCAACCCGAGTGTTGGGGATGTCGACCCCTATGGTAGGCGGGAGCACACGATGCTTGAGCGCTAAAGCGCTTTTGATCATTCCTGCCAGACCAGCCGTTACCTTGGTATGGCCGATCATCGATTTTACCGAGCCGACGGCGCAAGATTGCAGGGTCATGCCGGAGTTCCCGAAGGCAAGATTGAGTGCTTCGATCTCGGACCTGTCACCCACTGCGGTACCGGTAGCGTGAGCCTCTATCAGCTCCACAGTAGCCGGGTCAACGCCCGCATCCTGGTAAGCACGCTGCAGCGCGGCGACCTGACCTTGTGGATGTGGAGCCGTCAGACTGCGATTGCGTCCATCGCTGGAACTGCCGATACCCTTGATAACGGCGTAGATGCGATCACCATCACGTTCGGCATCGCCAAGTCGCTTGAGTACCAAGGCGGCTAACCCTTCGCCGAGGGCAATACCGTCGGCGCTGTCGTCGAAAGAGCGGCAGCGACCGCGTGGTGACAAGGCATGGGTCTGGGCAAAATTCATGAAGGACGTGGCGTTGTTATTGCCATCGACCGCCCCGACCAGGGCGACATCGGCATCGCCGCTACGCAGTTGCCGGATGCCGGCATCAACCGCCGCCAGCGACGCGGCACAAGCTGCATCTACCACGAAGTTGGTGCCCTGCAGATCCAGACGGTTGGCGACCCGGCCAGCAACGACGTTATTTAAGATGCCGGGAAATGAGTCCTCTGTATATTTGGGAAGCTCATGCTCGTAGAGATCTCGCATGATTTGCTCCTTAACCGGTTCCGAAAGTCCGGGAACTTTGGGCAGATAATGGGCCAGCAAGGTGCGAAAAATATAGATGGTGCCGAGATCATTCATCCCGCCCGAAGCGAAGATGGTCGCAGTGCGATCCCGCGGAAATGGGTGGCGATCCAACCCCGCATCTTCCAGGGCAAGTCTTGCTACCTCCAGGGCCAAAAGCTGCATCGGCTCGATGGAGCTCAGGCTGGCCGGGGCAATACCGTAAATACCGGGATCAAACTGAACGTCGTCAAGAAATCCTCCCCACTTCGAATAGATTTTGTCCGGTGCCCCGCGCTTGGGATCGAAGAAGTCTGCAGGCCGCCAGCGATCATCGCTAACCTCGCGAATGGCATCCACCCTCTGGACTATATTTTGCCAGTAGCTGCGCAGGTCGGCCGCTTTCGGGAGCAGACAAGCCATGCCGATGATGGCGATATCCTCATGATTCGCTCGCGGCATGGCACGTTTTGTGGTTGGTCGCTTGGCCTCACGGGCTAACATTGCGCCACTGCCCACCGAAACCTCGGCATGCAACTCGGCGATAGTCAGGGCTTTACTTCTTAGCCTTGCTACTTCGCCGAGCATATACATGCCTTCACGGCGCTGGGTCTGGGTATCGACCCACAGATATCGATCACTGCCATCGCCTTCCCTGGGGTCGCTGTTACGGGTGAGCCCCTTGGAGGCAATGCGCAGTCTGCCAATGTTGAGCGTTTCCAGCAGCTTAAGAATATTTTCATCCGATTCCAGGGCCAGCAGGAAGTTGCGCCGCGTACGGTTGAACTCATCGCAAAACGGCGTCTTGGCACAGCGGGTATAAATTCCAATTCCCGATTGCAACAGGCTGGTCTCTTGACAATCAATGGCTTGAGACTGAAACTCTTTTACCGCAGCACCGGTGCGAACGATCTCTTCGGTAAAAAGATAAGCCGTTCCCATAATGACCCCTACCTTCATTCCTCGAGCCACCAGAGGCGCGGCAAGCACGGCTACCATTGCCGCCGACAGGGCATCATGAATACCCCCTGCGAACAGGATTTGGACAGACTCCGGATCTTCCAATGGAACCGTTGTCAGTGTTTCGATAGCTGATTCCCACAAAATAAAGCTCGTCCGTGGCCCGGTATGCCCCCCGCATTCGCTGCCTTCAAAAATAAACTTTCTCGCACCTTCCTTGATAAATCCCTGCAACAGGCCCGGCGAGGGTACATGCAGATAACTGGTGATGCCCAGGGACTCAAGTTCGCGCGCCTGGCTGGGCCGGCCGCCGGCGATGATAGCGAAGGGCGGCTTAACTTCGCGAATCACATCGAGTTGCTCCTGGCGCATCTCCAGCGGCATAAATCCCAGGATTCCGACGCCCCATGGCCGCTCGCCAAGCAGCGCTTTGGTTTCGGTTAATAGCTTGTGTACCTGCGACTTTGGCATTACCGCAAGCGCAACGAATGGCAGCCCGCCGCCTTCGGCAACCGCTTGTGCAAACGGTGCGACATCGCTGACGCGGGTCATGGGGCCTTGCACAATCGGGAATCGTGTTCCGTGCATTCGAGCCAATGGAGAGCCAGCCGACAATGTTTTTTGTGTCCTCGCAAGCTGCAAGGTTGAATCGGCCTCAGCTCGCACTGCCGTTAAAATACGGCCAACGGTTCCATAACGCTTGGCGAACGTGCCAGCAAACGAGATATCCTGCCCCATCGGAATCAATGCATCATCATCATCCGCTTCGCACAGACCCTGATACAGAAGTTCCTGCCAGGGCTCCTCCTTGACTAAAACCTGTTCCAATTCTTTAAGTTTTCCGCGTCCTGAGCGACTGAACAGACGGAACAACATATTCTCCGGTCCGAATAGAACAGCCTCACTGCCATCCAGTTGGCTCCATGCCTTATAGTGTACGGTATTGGCAAACGGGCTTTCATCAGCTAACCAGAGTTGTTCGCACAGCACTACACCCGTTGCGCCGGCCTGCATAGCCGCAGCGGCGCTGTGCAGGCCGATTCCTCCCTGAATCCAGTAAGGGATTTTAAGTTGTCCGCACAACTCCTGGAGTAATATGAAGCTCGTATGCTGACTGACCCATCCACCGGCTTCATGGCCTTTTATAATAAGCCCATCGCAGCCTGCTGCGATGGCCAGGCGGGCCGTTTGCAAATCGTAGACCTCGACCAGAATTTGTCGAGCAAGACCTTTGACTTTCTTTTTCAGGTGTGCCAATTCACGGGGTTTGAGATCGGCGAGCCGAATGTCCTGAGCCCTTAATCCGCCGATTATCAGAACCGGCACTCGCAGAGGAAGAAACTCTGCCAGGCTCTCTACGGCTCGTGAAGTTATTCCGAGTGTATCCCATCTGACTCCCCATTGGCCTCGGCGGCCAACCGAGAAAGCCAGTCGATTTAAAACGGGTATTACGGTGCCAGGATTCTCACGGTAACCCAAATCCATAATTCCCACTTCACCTGCCCTGCAGGCCGCGATTGCAATGTGCGGATCAAGACAGTGCCCCGGGGTAATAGCGATGTTATTTAGCATGTTGAAGTTCCTCTATTAATTTAACAGGATCCGGTTATCTAAATGGTCAAGCTATAACGAGCGTGTTGATAAGTTTGCGTTTATTTAAATGTCTTACATTCCTAATTTATTTCCACTTCCTTACAGGAAAACTTAAAAGTATTTATATATTAATTGATCCTTCTGCTTAAAAAGATAGCTAATAAAAGTTACAAGATTATTACTTTCAGTTTAAACGAAGGAATGATCATTCAATTTGTATTAGTAAAATTATAGGCATATTTTATACCAAAGTTTAATTTAACCTTGATTCTTGCTATTTACGGAATTTCTGCTATAAGCAGATTCAGTCAAACCGGTTTATATTGGTGCGCTCTAGCCCATGCCTTGTGCAAATAAGCAATTTAAAGGCCGAATCTGATTAAGCGACATAACAAACGCATGTGCTAAAAGCTGGCCTTGATTGGCAGACATGCCTGTGTAGCTTAATCAACAAAGGCATCTACAAATAGTCCCGGATCCTACAACTCATTACTGTTGAAGATAAACCTGTTGTTTACGTTCAGTGTTTTTTTCGTTGAGTGCACTATATCAGCGAAACTGTAGAATATTTAATGATATGATTTGATAAATATATCTTATTAAGTGATAAATAGGGGGGTGCGGAAAAAACAATTATGAATCTAAATCAATTACTGACTATCCTTGCCACCTTTTGTGGAGGAGATATGTCAGCGAAGAGAACAGCAATACGAAAAATCAAGAGAAGTCCTCCTGCCTCAATACGGTGCATTCAGCGTTCAAGAAATGCCGTAATATCCATAAAAATAGCACCTCATGCCGGCACGCACTACCGGTATCCAGACCACAAGGATGAGATTAGCACTTGCCATCTGTGGCTTTTAATTTCCGGCAAACCCTTCCGGCAGGAGGGATTAAGTATTTGTAAAAAAATTAATAGGTGGTAACAAACTATACATGCTTTTAACAACTAATAACTCATCAGCAGTATAATTATAGCTGCATCAAGCCTCTTGCCGATCGCAGCTGCGCCTAACTTTTACCGGGCAGCATGCCAACTGAACCGGGTTTAATACGTTTGCAGGTAACAACCACATCTTCCAGATGACACTGCTTTTTACCGCTATTTGCTCCACTGCATTCGGTACAAACAGCCTTACCATGATCATTCACTTTTTCCACATGCCAGCCGTAGCCTTGTGTCTGACAAAATTTCTTGCTGTAGTTTTTAATGTAATAAGGTTTTGATGCTGAGGCAATGGCCTCGGATTCTGCTGCACAACCCGGTGAGGGCAGTGTATTCGCCATAAGATCCCTGTAAATATATTCTGTTGCCAATGCAGTGCTTGAAAAAAAGGCTAATACAGCCAACAGGCCTATTAAATTAAGTTTCATGATTTTCTCCTCGTTATACTCGTTACTTTTAAGAAAGCGTGATGAGCTAAAATAAATACAAATTATTGCCCCAAACAAATCAAAAAGGGGAACTAATGTAATCCAGACGCTGCATTTGCAGTCGGCTGTAAGTATGGCTCATCACATAGCTTTATCATAAAAACAGTAAAACAACATGTTTGGATTTAGTTAAGCACCCGGATATTCATCTGGGCAATTTCTTCTTCCACCTGTTGCTTAATCGGGGCAAATTTTTCGTTCTCAGCTTGTTTAATCAGGAGAATACCTGCCACTATTACAAACACGGTTATACCCACATATATCCAGAACCTGTCATTTTGTTGTGCTACTTCACTCATTTTTTTCACCTTTTACTATTTTAAAGCATCAATGGATGCGCCAAAGTTGATATGAAAAACCTGGTCATTCAAGACCAGCGCCGGAACTGATTTCACCCCTGCTGCTTCTGCTTCAGCTACTCGATCAGCATGTTCTCCCAAATGAACAACCTCAACTCGATACTTGGAGCGGTCAATGCCATCGGCGAGCATTTGTTCTGCACCCAAACAAACAGGGCAACCGGCATGATAAAAAATTGCAGTACGCATAATAATTTCCTCTTAAATAATAGTAGTGAGTCGATACTATAAATACAATTCATCGCGCCTGTCAATAAAATTTCGATTCGCTACCAAATAAACTGTCTCTTATTCCTGAATACATTAATTACTTGCACAGCTGCACGAGCCGCTGCAATGTTCAAACACTGCGTGGCATTGCAACGAGTCATCGCATTGCCATGCCTGTTAGGCAGTAACGCGGCATCTGTGTCCAGCATAGGGTTACGCCGCAGCCAGGCTCGGATTGTCTGGGCCGTTCTTTTCCATAAGGGGGTCGATCGCTGTTTACGACCTTTGCCTCGCAGATGCACGCAGGCGGATTCATCCATAACAACGTCGCCTACCTTAACACCAATGATTTCGGAAACGCGCGCACCAGTGTTGTAGAGCATGGTTAGCAATAGGTGATCACGCTGCGAAGTCCGGGTATCACCGGGTTGCCCGATCATGGCCAACATTTCTTCACGGCTCATGAAACCCGGCATCGGGCGTTCGAAACGCTACATGGGCACATCCAGCGTTTGTTCAATGACGAAGAAAGAAGATAAGTCACGTCGTGCTGCGAACTTCAGAAACACACGCAAGGCCGTCAGTCTCAGGTTGCGACTGCGCACCGAATTTTGCCGCTGCTGTTCCAAATGATCCAAGAAAGCCAGTATCAAATCCGGCGTAATGTCGTTCAGGTTAAGTGCCGACGGCATTTTGCCCAGGCGATGCTGCGCGAAATCCAGGAACAACAGCATGGCATCCCGGTAGGATGCAATCGTGCGCGGGTTTATGACGCGCTGCGTTACCAGAAACTCGGTGAAGAATTGCTGAACGAGGGCTGCAAACGATAGGGGCCTTGGTGCCGTTTTATTCAAACGGCTTTGTAAAGCAAAAAACCAGACATTCTCGTCTTGCCAAAAAACTTCAAATAATTGCCTGATAAGGGGTAGAATGGGTAACATCTCAAAATATCCGGGCCTGCTTAATTGCTACGCGTTATGAGCGACTGGCCACAACTCAGGCTATACTGAACTTGATTGCCTGCATCATTTGGCTTAATTGAGAATACTCCCAAGTTCGCTATAGCCCCACTACCATTCATCTTAAGGTCGAATTGCACGAAACCTATACAACTGGTGAGGCACTGAGCTCGGATTGAGCTTGTTCGGGAAAAAAGAGGCGATTGCCCGCTTTTTGTTTTAAAGCTATAAAAAAATATTTATCATCTTGTCGAAGCGTTGTTAAATTCAACTTAAAATACAGGAGTTTCGTATGCTGCCCCTTGACCCGACTTGGGTACGTTCCCGATTTCCGGCGCTCTCTCAGGAGATCGATGGACGCATTCCCGTTTTTTTCGATGGCCCCGGTGGGTCTCAAGTACCCGGTTCCGTGATCGAGGCCATGTCCCACTATCTTGTAACGTCTAACGCCAACGTGCATGGGGCTTTTACGACCAGCCGGCGCACGGACGAATGGATTGTCTCGGCACGGGCAGCGGTCGCCGATCTCCTCGGATGCGACCCCGATGAGGTGGTTTTCGGGGCTAACATGACTACGCTCACTTTCGCATTCAGTCGCGCCATTGGCCGCGAGCTACTTCCTGGCGACGAGATCTTGGTTACCCGGCTCGACCATTACGCCAATGTCTCTCCCTGGCAGGCTCTGGAAGAAGAGGCCGGTGCAGTCGTCCGCGTCGTGGATTTCCATACCGAAGACTGTACACTCGATATGGAAGATCTGAAGCGCCAGATCAATGCGAAAACGCGGGTTGTGGCTATAGGGTATGCGTCCAACGCCGTAGGCACGGTCAACGACGTGGCGGCGGTGGTACGCTTGGCCCATGCGGTTGGCGCTTGGGTCTTCGTCGATGCGGTCCATTACAGTGCACATGGCCCGATCGACGTGCGCGCGCTCGACTGCGATTTTCTCGCCTGCTCCGCCTACAAATTCTATGGACCGCATGTCGGCATCCTGTACGGAAAACGGCAGCATCTCACTCATCTCCGCCCATACAAGGTACGGCCCGCTCCCGAGGAAGTGCCATCGCGTTGGGAAACGGGAACGCTGAACCACGAGGGTTTGGCCGGACTGGTGGTGACCATTGATTATCTGGCCGAACTGGGCCAACACGTCTTGCCCTCCGGATCTCGCCGCGAGGCGCTAGTCGCAGCGATGGAAGCGAGCCGACGGTATGAGCGGGAGTTATGCGTGCAATTGATTGCCGGCCTGTTAAAGATACCCGGGCTGATCCTGTACGGCATTACCGATCCCGCGCGTTTCGCCTGGCGTACCCCTACGGTCGCAATCCGGTTAGGCGGAAAAACCCCTTATGCCATCGCCAAGGAATTGGGTGATCGCGGCATTTTCACCTGGCATGGCAACTTTTATGCGTTAGGCCTTTCCGAAAAATTGAATGTCGAGGTTGGCGGCGGTTTCCTGCGCATCGGACTTTTAGCCTACAACACTCGGGAAGAGATTGAAGGATTATTGCATGCACTACAGGAAATTGCCGCTGCGGAATAGGGAATCCGAAGCGGCATATTTTGATTTCTCCACTTTCGAATACGGTAAGCCAGCTGCCGCACCCATCAATAATCCATTATCAAGCTAGGACAGGTCAACACAAATACGTCACGGGTTCCATTGCCCACGCTGGCCGGCCGCACCGGCGTTGTATAATGGAAGAATTTCCGATCGTTGACCAAGACCAGTTCTCCGGGATACAGCGTTTTGTTGAACACCGACGACTCTCCAGTCTTGCTCGTGTACAAATGGGTTTCCGCGCCTTCGACGTTGTTCCGGTCGACCGAGTAAATACAGACGAAATTGGTACCATCCCGGTGTATGCCTTCCGGCGCGGGATCGCCGAAACTCTCCGGTGTGCACGTCGTCCGGATCTGATGGACGCCGATTTCAGCGCCGGGACGAAGCGCGCAAAAATCCCTAAACACCAGCAGAAGGGCTTTGAACATCTCCAGATTGACGAGCTCATCGTTAAGCTCTTCAAACTCCCTTTTGATATCACCCACCAATGGATTATATTCCTTGCTTTGGAACAGGTAACCATGGGGAAGCTTCATCACCCCCGCTTCGGTAATCCTAAACCGTGACAATCGCCGGTAACGGTAATGGCCCTTGATATTGGGATCAACCGGAAGATCATTAAAGAATGGTTTGAATGCCACCGGATCTATGGCGTTTTCTGTTCTCATACAAAACAGAAAACCGAATTCGAATCCGGTTGATATGAATACTTCTTGCATATTTACGGTCTCCCTGCGGACGATGATATCCCGCTTTCTTCATATACTATGTTATAAGACACGAACTCAGTGACGAATGGGCCTTCACCAAATCCACTTGATGAGTCATCTTAATTTATGGAAATTACCCTGGTAATACAATAAAATTCTCGCTGCCCCTGAGTCATGATCTAAAACATAAGGCCGTTTCGACTCGGATAAAGTTTCCTCCGCCTCCGGTTAGAATACGGGCGTTTCGGATAACGCCAACGCGGGTCAAACAATTATCATATATACAACGCACTTTTGACAATAAGTAAATAATATTATTCGCTATTAAAGTTAAAGGCCAACAGGATCATCGGTTTATTAAAAAGATCACCAAACCGATGATGGGGTTTAAAGCCTTTCATTTGGCAAAAGCCACCATAGACGGCATTGAAACGGCTCATATGATTCAAAAGGGTCAGCTATCCGAGGAAAACAATCCCGCTTATAAGCAGTTTATGGCTTAACTGGATAATTTTGTCCGCAAATTAATGCAGCTTGGTCTTTGTCAGTATTTGCGACAGAACCGTTTTTTCATAGTGCATCCTTAGTGATATTATTGAATAAGGTTACATCTGATGTAACAGACCTTTGGACTTCAATCCCCTTACCAACTGATGAAGAACTGACATGACGTACCCCAATAATAAGCCACTGAGTCTACTGCTGGTCGGTGCTACCGGTGCTGTGGGAAGGCAGGTTCTGGCTTTGGCCCTTGTCGACCCGCGCATCGAGCAGGTTGTTGCACCTACTCGTCGTCCTTTGCCAAAACGTGCAAAATTATACAACCCGGTAATCGATTTTGCCCATTTACCCGTAGATGCACGCTGGTGGAATGTTGACGCAGTGATCTGCACGCTAGGCACGACAATCAAGGCTGCCGGCTCGCAGACGGCCTTTGCTGCGGTCGACCGCGACTTGCCAATTCAAGTGGCAAAGCTTGCAAGAGCTGCAGGTGCTACGCGTTTTGCGCTAAACTCTTCCCTCGGTGCGAATCCTGCCGGAAATTTCTACCTCCGCACCAAGGCTGAAGCAGAGGCTGGAATTCGCAATATCAACTATCCGAGTTTTACGATAGTAAGGCCATCGCTGATTGATGCTGCGCGCGAGGAATCGCGTCCCGGGGAGAAGATAGGACTGATCATTGCACGAATTTTCCGGCCACTGATCCCTCTTCGTTACCGAGCAGTCAAAGCAGAACGTATTGCTCTCGCTCTACTGGATGGAGTTTTGAGAGATCAATCTGGTGAAAGCATTATCGAATCCGAACAACTTCAGAATTAAAAAACTGCCAATGAGGGGTTGTGTCGTCTGTTATAAATCTACCTTACAATATTAAATCTTAAGACATGATCGATAACTGCATAAACTACAATACTATTTAATATTAAACAGAATACCCAATAAAACTCACTATGAATTTTGCATCTGATAATTGGGCTGGCGCGCACCCTGCGATTGCACAACGGTTGTTGGAAGTCGCCGCAGGATTTTCAGCGCCTTATGGCGCAAGCGCACTTGATCGCAAGATCGAGCAAAGGTTTAACGAGCTCTTCGAACGTGAAGTTGCGGTTTATTTTGTCAGCACCGGCACCGCGGCTAATTCGCTGGCGCTGGCTGCCGTCAACCGTCCGGGCGGCGTTTCCTTTTGTCACCGCGAAGCGCACATGCTGGAAGATGAGTGTGGCGCGCCGGAGTTTTTTACTCATGGCGCACGTCTGGCACCGGTGGATGGGGAAAACGGTAAAATCGAGCCACATAATCTCAAAGCCGAAATCGAGCGTTTTCCGCCTAATTTTGTACATGCGGGGCAACCGATGGCGATTTCCATTACCCAGGCTACCGAAATTGGCACGCTTTATCAGCCTGATGAAATCTCCGCAATTGCGGAGATTGCACAAGCATACAGTTTACCCTTGCATATGGATGGTGCGCGTTTTGCGAATGCAGTGGTTGCTTTGGAACTAACGCCAGCGGAAATGACCTGGAAACGGGGTGTGGATATCGTCTCTTTCGGTGCAACCAAAAACGGTTGCTGGTGTGCCGAAGCCTTGGTATTTATGAACCCGGAATTGTCCAAAGATTTACCGTTTATTCGTAAACGCGCCGCGCAGCTGTTTTCCAAAAGCCGATTTATCGCTTGTCAATTTGATGCTTACTTGCACGATGAGCTATGGTTAAACTTGGCGCGTTATGCCAATACTATGGCTGTGCGCTTGAAAAATGGCATCGTTAACTCTACACATGCACGATTAGCGTGGCATTCAGAAGCCAATGAAGTATTTGCTATTTTGGATAAAGCGCACGCGGATCAACTCCAGGAAAAAGGTGCAGTTTTTTATCAGTGGAATCCGCCCCGCGCAAAACCAGGCCTGTTAGGTCAAAACGAAGTGTTGATGCGCTTGGTAACCAGCTTTGCGACGGAGGCTGAGCAAGTGGATCGATTTCTTGAGTTGTTAAGATGATGGCCGTTTATTGCCAACAGTTTAGACATTACCGGCCTCGATCATCTCGGTCGCCTTATGCATCACCTTCACCGGTACTCCCAGTGCCGCCCATCGATAAAGCCATCCGGCATCCTCGGAGACATTGGGCCAGCGCTTGTTTTGGTCTTTGGTGGACATGTTGACACAGCCATGGCTGGCGGGATGGCCAAAATTATTGTGCCAAAACGCGCCATGGAAGGC
>JAQTMV010000020.1 GCA_028714175.1 Methylococcales bacterium | reverse complement strand
GTAGCTTAATCATTACCTCTAACCAACCTTTCAGTCATTGGGATCAGATTTTTCCAGACACCATGATGACCGTTGCGGCTATTGATCGCATTATTCACCATGCCACAATTATTGAAATAGAAGGAGATAGTTATCGAAAAAAACAGAGCCTTAAAAATTAACCCATTTTTTTAACTAAAACCGGCCAGGATAGTTGTCGTCAAACCGGACAAGATAGTTGACGCCAGACATGGAAGGCAGATCCCCGAACTGGTTGTGCGCGCCCTGGGAGAGGATCAGGTGCACTTCCTTGAGGGCATTGAGCACCGGGAAGGCATCGGCTTTTACCGTGGTGTCGTCATCCTGCTTATAGAATACTGTGCAAAGGCGCAATAGATGATGGAAGGCCTCCAGAAATTTCGAACGCGTGTCCACGGGTCGGGAATTCTGCACGGCCTTACCTTCCAGACGCAAACCGTAATGGTGATCGTACTCGTAGTGGCGCCGTCCCACCGTCAACCGGTGTTGCTCATCCTGAATGTACCCCCAAAAAATGTTGTTTAGCGGGCGCAGCGGATCGATTTCCATATTGGCAAGCGGATCCTGGCGGTTGGGTGACCGCACGTTCTGGAAGCGCCGACTGATGGAGTTCATCGTTTGAACGAGCATGCCTTCTTCGTGCCAGTAGGACCAGATGAGTTCCAATAGGCAGGGGTTGTCAAGCTTATCTTGCAATATCCCGAAGCACTCGTCGGCACTGATGCCCCCTGCGGCGTCTTCGAACGGTTTGATCTTGATCGGAATATCGGGCAGTTTCCGGCGAATAACGGCAAGGTACGGCAGAGTCTTCCCATTCCCATCGGCAGTTACGAGGTAATCGCTGTTAAACGCATCCGATAATAGACCTTTGTTAGTAGGAAGTGGGAGATCCCTGCGATCCAGGTAAGCTTCATCGAGATCCCGGTCACCTGTCTGGGTGAATGGTTGTGGTGTCTTGAGAATCCCGCAGTTCACCATGACGAAGGCCTCAGTCGCGGCCTTTACGACGCGGTAGGCATCTGTATCGGTAAAGGGCAGGAAGCGGGTCTTCAGTAACGGGTCTTGCCAAGTGGCCTTCTTCGTATCAAAACGGCTGCTTTCAAATGCACTTAAATCCGTCGGCGTCTTGCCGCAGAAGATCCAATCCATGAAACGCAGATAATTGTTGAACGAAAGCGCCTCAGTGCTGTTGCGAATCGCCGTCCAAAATGCCTTGTCTTCAGTGAAAGCAGTCTCCGTACGTGTCAACGAGACGTTAATGTTACCGCTAATCGGTAGCGGAGTATTTTCGTCCGCGTCAACTACCACTTGCTCAAACATCTCGGCTAAGCCGGGCGCGGAGTTTACCGGTGTTAGTTTTAATAGGGGAAATCCAACGCTTACTTTGAATTCCTGCTGTCCTGGTTGCATGATCTTCTTGATGAAAGTGAACTTATCCGACGGATCCTGCTTGAAACCCTGTGGCACTTTTATAGCCACTATGTCCTGGAGTGAGTTCTTAATGTAGAGAGTAAACTGGATAATATCTCCGGTCTGCGCTCGGTGACATTCAAGGGTTTTGCAGTCTTTCGTCAAATACTTTTGTTGAACCGACATGTCAATGCCGGGTTTAAAGCATACATCAGTGACACAGCCCGATTGGACAGAAACGCATTCAGGATCGGTCTTGGGATAGTGCCCATAACTGACTACATATATGCCAGGCGTGAGATCCGAGTACGTAACGCATCCTTTGCTGTCCGTCCGCCGAGTACCGATCCGTTCCTCTTCGTTTGCCTTCCATCCATTGCAATCAAATCTGTTGCAGTCATGTATATAATTTGCTTCGTAGAGACTCAATTCGGCGTTCGTAACAGCTCCCCCGTTACCTCCTCCATCGGAAACGCAAACAGTGATCGCTCCGGTGCGAGCCTTTTTTGTACTACTTGTATTGGGTTTTGTGTCCATGTCATCTTCCTCAGTGGATAGTTAAATATTTCGGGTATATTCGCGAACGGCCGGACGGCTCGCTCGCTGATTCGATTGCATCGCGCAGGCTGCTGACACCTCCAAAGTGCTGCTTAAAGCCCAGTGGGTGAGCAGTTTGGCCAGAATGGTGCTTTCCTGCTCTGGACTCATGCGTCCATCGGAGCGCGCCTGACCAATCACAGCAAATGCCAGCGTTGGTGGAGAGCGATACATTTTCGATGGCTCCCGGCTCCAGGCTTGATACAGCGCTTGCAGACGCCGAGGCTGCCGGTTCTCTACTTCGAGCGCCTCGACCAGAGAATGCCCGCGTAGCGATTTCGGCCGGTGATTAGTCAGCAGCGCCACAAAGCCGGGTAGTGTCGCCTGCAGCGCGCCGTAATTGCGCTGCCGCTCAGCGTCCAAGCCGCCTAGCGGATAGTACGCTTCCCATAACTGAGCCAGGCGTTCCCACTGCGGGTGGGGATACAGCGCCTGCCCCATCGCGCAGCTCAGCTTGACGCGAATCCAGGGCGGTGGATGCGGATCGTCCAGATTCAGGCGGAACACGAAGGCCCGCGGCAGGCTCACGACGCCCATAAGCCCCAGAGTAGAGGCGATGCCGACCCGGGCGACCGACCAGAAGTCGGCGACGATTTCGGAAATCCACCGTTCCCATAGCGACCAGATGGCGCTAGTCGGACCGCTGCCGCGTTGCAATCCCTGCAAAACCGGCCGAAGTGAATTGACCAGATCGAGCAGGGCAGCGGCCTGATGGCCGACCTCGTGAACCAGGGAAGAGGCGATGCCGCTGCCGACCAGACGTTCCCTCGGCACGCGAATCACGGCTACCGGATTTTCGCCGCCGCCCGGCAGCCGTGTCCGGGCTCGCCGAATGGCGGCGCCGACGCCGCGATCGAGATAACAAATAACGGGCGGCGCGTCGTAGTAAGCACCGCGCAGTCTAAGCGCGTCGGCGGAGACTACGTCGAGCCCGGAGAGCCAAACACCGATTTCGTTCTCGCTACGCTGCGTCAGCGCATCGTTGAACAGATCGAACTGAGTCAACACCGCATTGAACCTGAGCCGGAGCAGTGAAAACAGCCGTTGCGCCTGCGCCGGTGTAGCTCTTTGGCCTAACGGCCCGCGCAGCCAGCCGATATACCGCTGAATCAAGCCCCTCAGTTCCTGCCGGCCTTTTATAAGATACTGCTCGATGCCGGTTTGCGCTGCCGGCAGGAGGTTCGCCGCCGGCAGCATGGTTTCATGCAGCGCGAACGGCTTGACCCTTTCCAGCCGGGTGAGCAGGGCGCGAGCCTCCTGCTCGAGCATCCATGTGGCGTAGGAAACGGCGGCCATGACGGCTCAGGCTCCTACCAACACTATCTTGTTGCCGCGGCGGTACCAGCGACCGCTGGAACCACGCCCGCAAGAGGGGCAAGCTGAACCGCCGGAGGTTGGGGCAGGAGCGCCGCTGACAAGACCCGGCGCCAGTTGGCGAGCGGCCGTCATCATGGCCGTTTGGGCGACAGCCTTCGGGTTAGCAGTCGGCGGCGCCGATGCGGCATTTTTAGCGGCTTCCCCGGCGAACTGGACAAAGCTTTTCGCGGCTTCGAATTCCTGATCTTCCATGCTCAATCCTTCCAGTTCCAGGCCGAAGATTCGGCCTGCCGTGGATGCCGCCTGACTGCCGATTTTGGCGCCGCCAGCTCCGCCGAAATAGCCTCCAATAGCGCTACCGATCGTGGGCAAGGCTTGTTTGGCCGCGCCTTTCAAAAGGCCGCCGATCTGTTGCCCTACCGGGGATTTGACAAACTGACCGACTGCTCGGCCTGCCCTCTTGATGAGGTCTCCCAAAAAGCGATCGAGCTCCGCTTCGCTGCTGACTCCCAACAGCTCGGCGGCAAGCTCCATGGTTTCGGCTTCGCTGAAGACGCCGGTTTCGGCCCCCCATTCAGTTTCACCGTATTCGTATTGTTCATATTCGTAATTTTCCAGCTCAGGGCTGTATTCCAGTTGGGTACGGTCGAGATCGTGCATGGCTTTATCCTCCTCGGAAAAGGCGTTGGTGATGATTGTTCAGCAATTGACGACGATGATGTTGCGGCCCTTTCGCATCCATCGACCGCTGCGGCCCTTGCCTGGCATGGGCGAGGGTGCTGCTGATCCTGAACCCGGGCGTAACAGATTGGGCGCATACTTTTGTGCGGCTGTGGTTGCAGCCGTTTGCGCGGCGCTGCGCGGATCGACGGACGGCGGCGCGGAGGCAGCATTTTTGACGGTGTCGGCGGCGAATTTGACGAATTGCTTTCCGCCTTCGAATTCACGATCTTCCTGTCTCATCGATTCGAGTTCAAGTCCCAGCGCACCTCCTGCTGCCGAGGCGAGGCCGCTACCGATCCTGGCCCCCAAAGGCCCGCCGAAATATCCGCCCAGCGCGCCTCCGGCAATTGGCAAGGCTTTTTTGGCAACGCCTTTCAAAACGCCGCCCACCGCCTGTCCGATCGGGGATTTCACCACCTTGCCGATGGCCCGCCCGGCCCTCTTGATGAGGTCGCCCAAAAAGCGATCAAGCTCTGCTTCATTGGTGATTTCCAGGAACTCGGCGGTCAGCTCCATCACTTCACTCTCGTTGAATACTTCTCCCCATTCCGATTGACCAAACTCGAATTGCTCGTTCTCATAACTGGTCATTTCCGGATATAATTCAAATGTGTTTTCGCTCTCAAACATGGCTTAGTCCTCCAATTGTTCTGGTTGCCCGTAACGCCCTGACCTATGAGGAATAAAATCATCAGGCCTTGCATTGACGGGGTGTGGTGTTGGTCACAATATCTATAGAGCAAGCATTGTGCCAGATCCTTCCGATATGCGGGTAAATCCATTTAACCTATTGAAAAATAAAATGTATATACCGTATAGTGGGGTTGATACAGGAACTGCAATCATCTGGCTGGGCGAAGTTGGTTTCGGCGAAGGGAGCTGGATGCCGGTTACGGGCGAAAAACGTTTCGCTAACTTATTTTCTTTTTGGTTAAATAAGACAATCGTACTAAGCTGTAATTTTAAATGGAAGTCTTTGCAATAAAGCAATGACGACACAGCGGCATCACATCAGCACATATTGCATACTGACAATCAGGAGTCAAACCATGCTAATCGGACTACCCAAAGAAATTAAAGATAACGAGAATCGCGTCGGGATGACGCCCGGTGCAGTCAGAGCCTTGACGCGACGCGGTCATCAGGTCCTGGTACAGAGTGGAGCAGGAGAGGGAAGCTCACTTTCAGATGAAGAATATCAGGCGGCCGGTGCTGAAATAGTTCTTCATGCGGAAGATGCGTGGGCGGCACAAATGGTGGTCAAGGTAAAAGAACCGATTGCTTCGGAATATCACTATCTACGACAGGATCTGATGCTCTTTACCTATCTGCATCTGGCTTCTAATAGTCTCCTTACCGATGCCCTGTTAGCAAGCGGAACGACGGGGATCGCTTATGAGACGGTACAAACAGAATCGGGACAATTACCGTTATTGACACCGATGAGTGAGGTCGCAGGGCGCATGGCGACTCAGGTTGGCGCAACCTATTTGCAAAAATCCCATGGCGGCCGCGGTGTGTTAATGGGCGGTGTTCCCGGTGTCGCTCCCGCTAATGTCGTCATCCTGGGCGCGGGTATTGTCGGCACTAATGCCGCACGGGTTGCTGTTGGCTTGGGCGCGCAAGTCACGGTACTGGATATTTGCCATGATCGCTTGAAATATCTGGATGACATCTACCGCGGGCAATTACAAACGCGTATCAGTGATGAATATAATATTGAAGATGTTATCTACGAAGCCGATCTTGTGATTGGTGCAGTGTTAATTCCCGGTGGACGGGCGCCCTGGCTGATTACCCGTGACATGCTGCCGGCTATGCGCAAAGGCTCGGTCATCGTCGATGTGGCCGTCGATCAAGGGGGTTGCGTAGAAACAACACATGCCACAACCCATAGCAATCCAACCTATGAAATCGATGGCGTGGTGCATTATTGCGTTGCCAACATGCCCGGCGCTGTACCGCGCACCAGTACCTTTGCACTTAACAATCAAACGGCTGTTTATACGCTGCATCTGGCCAATGAAGGCCTGGACGCTGTGCGTAAAAATCAGGCATTGCAATATGGTCTCAACACCTACGGTGGTAAGGTGACTTATCCGGCCGTGGCTGAAGCCTTTGGTTTGGGCTATATTGAGTCTATGCAGGCATTGGCGAGCTAGTAGTTATAAGCGAAAATATTAATGTTATTCTTGCTGATGAAGTGGGCCTGGGAAAGACCATTGAAGCCGGTTTGGTGCTTTGCCAGTATAGGGCGGAACGCGAACGAAAATTGCTGGTTTTTTGCCCGGCATCTTTGCGCAAGTTAAGCGCGGCGAAACGTTGATGCGGAAGCCGGGCGTGTTGATGTTGGCGCGGGAGAATGCGCCGGAAATGCCGGTGGGTCCGAACTCGAAACGGCGGGCGCCGTACAGCGTGTCAAAACGCTGGTCTTTGGTGTCGTTGGGATTTTGGTCGCCGCTGGCGTAGTCGTATTCAAACGCCAGCCGGGGCGACCACGGCATATCAAGTTTCCATAATCCAGCAGCCGCAGCCTTACGCCGGTAAAGCTGTTGATGGTGTTGCGAAATGCGCTCCTCGCCACCAGCCGCCGGCTGCCGAAATTCAGGGTTTGCCGGCCGGCAACCACCTCGGCGCCAATGCCGCTGTAAAAAATATTCTGCTCTGAGCAGGCGGCATAAGCTTGTAAAAAATCCCAACTATCGCTCATGGTGTTATTCATGCCGGTACCGCTATCGGAGTTCAATGCGCGGGCATCACAGACCGACGCTTGAGTCTCTGATCGACAGTTGCGCGGTCAAATCGAAATGACCTCTTCGCAGTTTTACATTCATTTCCAGCAGCCTGGTTACCTCTGTTAATTAAGGGCAACCCGGTTGCAACTGAAAGCAAATTTTAAGCCGTGTTGCACGGAACATCAACCGGCGACAGCCAGAATCACTGACCCTGCCTTAAAAACAGCAGTGACAGACTGGCCTTTACGCAAACCCAGGGTATCGACGCTGTCATTGGTAACGGTAGCGGCAACCTGTTCGCCGCCGCTTAACTCGATATCGACTTCGGTGTTAACGGCGCCGGGTTTAACCTGAGTTACGGAGCCCTTCATCTGGTTGCGCGCCGACAGCCGGTAGCCGCCAAAATCGGATACGATGATGATTTGCGGCGCCTTGACCAGGGCAATGATTTCCTGTCCGGTCTTGATTGCCAGCCTTTCGGCGGATTCCTTGGTAATCGTGGCGACGATGGTTTCTCCACCCTTCAAGCCGACATGAACCTCGGCATTAACCGCGCCGATAAGCACTTCACTAACGATTCCGGTAAACTGATTACGTGCACTTGCTTTCATATTAAATACCTCATTGGTTGGATTGAAATACATTAATACCCCCTTGTTGGGAAAGATTCAATCGTTATATTGCGGTGGATAGCGCATAGCTGTACTTTTTGCTAATCGCCAAAGCCGGAGGCGGTCAAACCAATTGCCCGGTTAAGGGTGGAAGCGGTAAGAAGTTTGTTTTGCAAAATCATGGATGGCCTATAATCCCAGGTTTTAAACCTGCATCGCCGCCCGAGCGACTATATAAAAACGGAACTTGTCCGCAACTTTTGATAGAAGAGTTCGGTTTAGCATATTACTTTATGTATATAAGTAAATAATGATAACTGGAAACAGGTCGTTGCTGTTGGAGAAATAATGCTTGACCCGAAATGGATTTTAGAATTTTTTAATCGTCACATTTTTAGATAATGACATGCCTAAAAAACCTAATTACAACATAACCATAACCTGGGTCGAGGGCGAATTGCGCCTGGTCGGTGCACTGGATAGTCGCATGATCGGCTTGCTAAGGGCGATAGCTCAAAGCGGCTCCATCAATCAGGCCGCCAAGCAAGTTGGTTTAAGCTACAAGGGTGCCTGGCAGATGATAGAGCGCGCCAACAATCTTGCCCCCAAAGTGTTGATTACCACTGCAACCGGCGGCAGCAAGGGCGGCGGTACCTGTCTGACCGCCGCCGGCCAATCGCTGCTGCAGCTGTTTACACGACTGGAGTCGCAGCACAAGCAGTTTTTGCAGCAACTCAATCAAAGTTTGGCGGACGATCCCGATGTGCAGATACTTCTTAAACGGCAGGTGATCAAAACCACCGCAACCAATCAGCTGTTTGGTATAATTACCGCCATTCAAACGGGTGCCGTCAATGCCGAAGTGTTGGTCGAACTGAAAGGTGGCGAAGAAATTGTTGCCACGCTAACTTTGACGGAGCTTAAGCTGCTTGAGCTCAGCGTCGGCAGCGATGTAGCAATGCTGATTAATGACCCGGAGATTATCGTCACCACCGATCCAGGGAACTGCCCTTTTTCAGCGCGTAACTGCCTGCGCGGCACAGTGGTCCGTGTCCAATATGACGGCGTGGAATCAGAGATTGTTATCAACCTGTCCAGCGGCGATAGTCTTGTAGCCGCGATATCCCAGGTCAGTGCCTTGGCCCTGGGGTTGTGCCCTGGCGTTTCGGCCTATGCCGTTTTTAAAAGCAATGCTGTGATTCTTGGCGCGTTATCTCATGCCGCGGTTCAGCCTCTGACGAAGTAAAAAATCTGTATATGAACGTCTATTCAGGTGTTACACGCCGCGTCTGGCAATCGAGCGGACCGATAAAATAGCTTTAATATTTCCCCTGTTTTTTGTATTATCATGGTATTGCTAGGTGTATACTTCATTATCTTCATACTAATAATAATTCAGCAAATACGGGGTAAAACCGATGACTGAAAAGACGGCAAGTAAGTACCTGACCAATCTTGAGAAGCATTTCGCCAAAGACAACCCCGTGTTGCAAAACGCAGCAAAAATCTTTCATGACCTTGATCAAATTGAATATGATCTGGGGCTTATCGAAATGGATGAAACGACTGCCTGTAAAAACTCATGGTGGCCAATAATCAGCTTGATTGGGGGCAATTCAACCGCCAAGTCCCGATTTGTTAACAGCTATCTGGGTACGCAGCAGTTACTTTCCGGTATTCAGGCATCAAGTCACAAATTCACTGTCCTATTGCATAACAATCAGGCCATCTCGACAACTTTGCCCGGCACAGCGCTGGATGTAGACTTCCGCTATCCGTTTTACCAAATCAGCAAAAAAATTGAGCAGCTGCAAAAAGGTGAAGGCAAACGTATTAATTCTTATCTGGAATTAAAAACGATAAACAGCGAGCGTTTAATAGGCAAACTATTCATTGACTCCCCTAATATCAGCGCTGTACCCACAAATCCAGCTACTACACTGCTAACAAAACATATTATCGAAAACTCTGATCTGGTTTTTATTTTTACCGATGTCTTTGAGTCAGCCTCGCCAATGCTCGATGACTTGTTACAATATATTACTGTGCACCAGGACTCCAACAAATTTGTTTATCTGATTGATGAACCTATAGCAACGTTGAATCCTGCCAAAACCAATGAAATCATTTCTTCGTGGCAAAGAAAGCTGTCTGCACTGGGCTTGGATACCGGACAATTCATAGTCCTGCCTAATCAGCAAATCAATATTAACCCTCAAAATCAAGCCGACTTTACCGAGATAGACCAGCGCATAGCCAATGTGGCACATGACCGGACCTACCGGATTCTTGACTCACTGGAAAAAAACATACGTCAAATTGATAACGTGGTAATCCCGGAAGTAAAAAAAGGCATCGCGCTATGGAAAGAGCGCGTTAACATTTCCAGCCTGATTGTTCTTGCGTTTATTGCTTTTCTTGTTGTTTTTGCCGAAATTCAAATAGGGGTATTGGATTTGTTAATTGACCCCATCATTGGGCCGATATTCATTACCGTCCTGGTGGCAATTATGGTGCCAGTACACCTGCTTATCAGCCGACTGCAGGCAAAGTTAATCATCAACAAGCTTAATGACCGGCAAAAAGAACTTCTTTTAATGGAAAATCTCGCCAACATTTTTGAAAAAAATCTGACTTTTGCGCGCATGCTGCTGCCGATTACCGAACCTGTTGGCTGGAACAAGAAAACCAAGGCCCGTTTAGCTCAATTATCCGAAAATACTAATGAACTTGTTCAGTTATTGAATGATAGCTTCAGTACCTATAATGAACAACCCTACACGAACTATTCAGATCCACTGCATTTATAGAATAAACAACAGGACATAAAGAATTTATAGCCGATAAAACCCAGATGAATCGTTCTGATTAATCATGTTAACTATTGATATTCTAAAACAATATTTACCTTTATGCTGGTTCGGTCGCGACCCGCTTGAGTTAACAAGATCAATGAGTTTCTTCAGACTGAATCTATTGTTCTATTTTGTTGTTGAGTATTTTATGCAGGCGAATATGACGGATGATCCGTTCGAATCATTTATTGAGGTAGGCATACAAACAATATTGACGCTTCTATTCATTGGCTTTGTACTGTTGTTGAACAAGACTTTGTATGTCTACATACAAATAACTACAGCAATTATATTTTGCTCAAATGTAATCTCTTTTTTCATTGTCCCGCTATTAATCTGGTTAACCGTCACTGAAGATGTATTAAGCTATTATCTTCTTGCTCTGATTGTCTTATGGGAGTTTATGCTGGTAGCCTATATTCTCAGAAAGGCACTCACTATCAATCTTCCCGCCAGTTTAGCCTTGGCGGTGTTCTATTTCATAACGGCTTATCTGGGCGCTTTTGCAGTCGGGCAATTGTTATTATAAAACAGTGAAGGCTACTACGCATTGAGATACTGAATTATCAAATATTGCAATTGATCTTTATCCAGTCTCTGATTGTCCACTTTAAGATAAGCCACAGCTTCATCGTAGCGCAGAGTGACTTCTTCTACACCGATGATTTTCAGCATTCCGGCAACAAAATCGTTGGCGTCCTGCTCACTGAGGTTTTCCAGTGAAATAAGCAAATTCGCCCAATACCTTGGCGGTTTCATACTTAAGGACATCAATAACCAGCTCAATGCCGCTGCTGCACACAATAAAAATACTCCGGCTGCGCCAAATTCGCCATAACACCAGCCCCCCACACCACCGCCGATACCGGCGCCCAAAAACTGACAAGTGGAATAAACGCCCATCGCTGTACCTCTTAGATCGCCAGGGGCGGTCTTGGAGATTAATGAAGGCAATGTTGCTTCCAGCAAATTGAACCCGGTAAAAAACAGCCAGAGAAAACCAATTATTCCGGGCAACGTATTATGAAACTGCATTAAGCCCAAATCGGCAAAAACCAGAGCGGAAACAGCGCCGATAAAAACCGGTTTCATCTTCCGTTTTTTTTCCGCCATAATTACAAATGGAACAATAGCGGCCATAGAAATAATAAAAACCGGCAAATAAACCTTCCAGTGTTCAGCAGGCAATAAACCGGCATCACGCATTAACAAGGGTACGACAACAAAACTGGCAGTTAAAATGGCGTGTAGAGTAAAAATCCCGTAATCAAGCCTCAATAACTCCGTGCTTTTTAATATATTTAAAAATTGTCCGGGAACAAGTTCTGCATCACGATGTTTTTTAGATTGTTGCGGATCAGGTACTTTATAAAGGATAACCCAGATAGCCAGCAGGGACAGCCCTGCAATCAGCCAGAATATCCCATGCACACCGACAAGTCCGGCAATCACAGGTCCTGCGGCAATCGCAACACCAAAAGATACGCCGATGCTGAGACCGATTAACGCCATCGCTTTAGTGCGATGCACCTCCTGAGTCAAGTCCGCTACCAAAGCCATAATAGGCCCGGCTATTGCGCCGGAGCCTTGCACAGCTCGTCCCAGTAAAACGCCGTATATGCTGTTTGAAACTGCGGCAATAACACTGCCGATCAAAAACAGCATCAAGCCAATGATAATAATTTTTTTTCGGCCCACCCGGTCTGACATTAAGCCAAAAGGGATTTGTAATATCGCCTGACTGATCCCATAAATACCAATGGCCATCCCGATTAATGACGGTGTTGAACCTTCAAGTTGTTCGGCAAATAATGACAACACCGGCAAAATCAAGAACAGACCGAGCATACGCAAGGCGTAAATGCTTGCCAGGGACCAGGTGGCGCGTTTTTCCGATGAGGTCATCGGACTTGTAATGTCCTGCATTTTTGTCAAAACCGGTTGCTCCTTTACAGCCAAAATGTCAAAAAATAAACCAGATGCCGAACTTCATAACACTTGTTTGATCGCTCCAAGTAGCATGCAGTTCGTTGCCTAAATTGAGATTGAATTTGATATTTATCTAAAAAATAACCACGAGGAAGATAAGGCACAGAACTTTCGATATATTAAAAAATTTCTCCCTGTATTAAAAATATTCAATTTAAAGATTATCTCAGGAATAATTTAACAATCTCATTGGCCAAACAGCCATAATGATCTAATAATGCGGCGGTACTTCCTCAACATTTTCACCGCTCCCACTACCCTCAACGGACAGGCTGTTAATACGCTCATTGAGCAATCTACAGGTTGCTTCCAGGCGTTCAATCTGTTGCTGCTGCTGACTGACTATCTTGTTCAACTCCTGTAGTAAGTCTTCCTGATAAACGGCCTTTATTTCCAGTTCTATTATTCGATCATCATTCATAAGGCGACTTATATAACTTTTGAAAACTGTTTCTGCTGTTTTTGCGCCAGATACTTATCGAAGACCATGCAGAGATTGCGGATCAATAAGCGGCCTGCGGGTAATATGTGAACGCCTTCGGCTGATATCGTTAACAAACCATCGGCTTGCATGGGCGCCAATGAATCGAGTTCTTTAGCAAAGTAGTTGGCAAAGTTGATGAAAAATTCCTGTTCAATGGCCGCGAAGATCAGGTCAAAGTGGCATATCAACTGAGTAATCACGGCACGACGTAACTTATCGTCTTCATCCAGTTCAAAACCTTTAAATACAGGCAATTTATTTTGACTGATCAGCAGATCGTACTGGCCCAGCTCTTTTACATTCTGGCTATATGCATCCCCTACCCTGCCTATCGAAGTAATGCCCAGGCCTATGAGGTCGCAATCCGAATGGGTTGAATAACCTTGGAAATTTCGATGCAGCTTGCCTTCTCGTTGGGCAATTGCAAGTTCATCATCAGGTTTGGCAAAATGATCCATACCGATATAGACATAACCTGCTGCAGTCAGCTTAAGACCTACCATTTGCAAGATGTCCAATTTGACATCGGCGCTTGGCATGTCGGCATCGTTAATCTGCCGTTGGGTTTTAAACCGTGTCGGCATGTGAGCATAATTGAAAATCGAGAAGCGATCGGGTGCAGCCGCCAGTATTTTATCGAGGGTTTTGGCGAATGTGTCTACAGTTTGCAGCGGCAAGCCGTAAATTAAATCGATATTGGTTGAGCGGAAACCTTCGTCGCGCGCGGCCTCCAAAACAGTAAAGGTCTGTTCTTCACTTTGAATGCGATTGACGGCTTTTTGCACGGCGGGATCAAAATCCTGCAAACCTAAACTGATCCGGTTAAAACCCAACTCGCGTAATTGTTTGATGGTCCGGGAATGGGTTTCTCTCGGGTCAACTTCTATCGAGTATTCACCGCTATCATCATCTTTTAACAAAAAATGCTGACGGGTCACCGCCATTAATTGCTTCATTTGCTCATAGCTTAGAAACGTCGGCGTACCGCCGCCCCAGTGCAGTTGATTGACAACCCGATTGGACGCAAACAAATCGCCCTGCATGGCGATTTCCTTGTACAGGTTCGCCAGGTACGGCTCGGCATGTTTGCGGTTTTTAGTGATTATTTTATTGCAGGCACAATAAAAACAAACGGTATCGCAAAAAGGAATATGGAAATACAGCGATAAGGGCCCGCCTGCGGCATTGGATTTTGCTATCTGCCGGCGGTACTCCTTATCGCCAAAACCTTCGTGCAATTCCAATGCCGTCGGGTAAGACGTGTAACGCGGCCCGGCCCTGTCATAGCGATTGATAAGATCCAGGTCGAACTTGATAGATTGATCCATCATTTCACTTGTCCGTTAATGACTAGCTTATGGTTACCTTTATCAGCCAAAGCGACCTGTTCAATAACGCCGATCAAGTCGCCCGGCTGTGACATGGCATTGCCTGACCTGGAAATGCGCGCCAGTAACTTAACATTGGCAAAATTTGATAATTTCAAGTTGGGCATCATCGCCATTGCATCATTCAAGCTGACTGTTAAGGGCAAATCGGAGACTTGTTTGCGAACGATGGCTAAAGGCATTTTAGGGCCTGATAATGCTTGAGCGTAAATAAAAACGGTGTCGCCAGGGCTGACCGATTTTTGTAACTCCTGCGCTAAACTGACTCGCACCTCAATAGCAACACCCGGAACATTGGCTTGTTGCTTGGCTTCGGGTTGAGATGCTGCTTGAGGCGCCTCGCTTTCGATTTTAGCCAGTAATCCCTGTATTTCTTGCTGGGCATCGGATCCTGGCGGCAATAACGCTGCCAGTTTTTTCCATAATTTTACAGCCGCAACAGCATCGCCTTGTTGCGCTTTTGCCATGCCGCCCAGCCATAAAGCGTTCATATTGTCAGGTTCCAGGTCCAAGGCTTTAAATATCAATTCAGTGGGTTTTCCGGCCAGATTTTTATCACTGGCATAAGCGATAGCATCCGCATAAAGCAACATGACTTCAGCTTGATCACCTAACAGCCGATAGGCGTTGGCAAAGGCATCAACGGCTTTAGGATATTGCTGCTGAAATTTATAGGAGCGGCCCAGCATCAGCCAACCTTGAGCATCGTCAGGGTTGTTTTTCATCTTTTCGGTTAAACCCTCAACCATTTTGTTAATTTCTGCAAGCTTGAGTGTATCCGGATCTATCGCCATTTCAGCGCTGTGACTGATGGCTTGATAATTGCCCAAGCTAAGATAAAGCGCCCCCGCCAGCAAAGGCACGCCTATAACCACTAGATAAACCACCCACCTGCCCTGGCTTTGTGATGAGCTTACGTGACTTTTTATGTCGAGGTCATCACTCAATGCCTGTTCAAGATCGGCTAGCTGTTCCTCATATTGCACCTGGCTTAGTCCACCTGAGCGTCTGTTTTCTTTAAGCTCCGCCAGGCGATGCTGCGCAATCTGTATGTTGCGCTGATCGAGGTCGGAGGGTTGAACAGGATGTTTGCGCCGTAACGGCGGCAGGACAAGCAGAAAACCGCTTAATATCAGGACACTGACAATCAGCAAAAATAGCATATTCAAGAGGGGTCACCATTTTCCAGCAAACTGCGGATTTTTTTCTGCTTTTCAACATCCGTTTCCAAAGCGCCCGCTTGGGAATGCAGTTTGGCGGCGGCTTTTTTACGCCGGATAAAGAAAAACACCGTGATTAAGCCCATTAATAAAAAAACAACCGGCGCTATCCACAGTATGCTGGTTTTTCCTTTAAAAGGCGGTTTATATAAAACAAAATCGCCGTACCGATCGGTCATAAACCGGATAATCTCTTGTCTGGATTTGCCCTGTTGCAGCATCTCGTAGACTTGTCTGCGTAAATCTGCGGCCAGTTCTGCATTGGAATCGGCTATCGTTTGGTTTTGACATACCAGACAGCGCAATTCCGAAGTCAAAGTCTCATAAGCTTCTTGCTGCTTAGGATCAGACAATTGACGAGTGTCGACTGCGTCACTGCTGCAGGACATCATCAACAGAAAAATAAACAATAAACGCTTCATTAAGGTTCAGCTTGTAATTTGGCAATCAGAGGGAGAAAGGTTTGCTGCACATCTTCCGCAGTCACAGGCCCGGTATGTTTGTGACGAATCCGCCCCTTTTTATCAATAACAAAGGTTTCCGGCACGCCATAAACGCCATAGTCTATGCCGATACGTCCATCCTGATCCATAATGCTGACGTTATAGGGATTTCCCAGCGTGTCCAGCCAGTTTTTGGCATCATTTGGCGCATCCTTATAATTCAAGCCGACAATAACAGCAGCGTGTTGTTGGGCCAGCTGATTAAGCACCGGATGTTCAGCACGGCAGGACACGCACCACGATGCCCAGACATTAAACAGCCAGACTTTACCTTTTAAATCGGTGGGCGTTAATTTTTCTTCCGGCGCATTAAGTTTCGGTGCGGAAAAGACCGGCGCGGGCTTGTTAATAAACGGCGAAGGAATTTCACCGGGTTTAAGGTTTAAACCCAGCGCCAGAAAAACCGCCATTATGATGAATAAAATTAATGGAATTATGTACTTAAGCATTGTGTTAATTTTTTATAGCATTTCATCTTCTAATAACGGTTTACTATCGGGCGCTTTATCCAGCAAAGGTATTTGCAAGATACTTTATCAATTACCATATGGTTCGCACATTATAAAGCGGCATTGCTTCATCTCTGCTAACCAATATCATGTTTTCAATGACTGATTGTGCAACTAATAATCTATCAAACGGGTCTTTATGATAAAAAGGCAGTTCACTGACGAATAAAGTATGTTCAATAGTAATCGGCAAAACTTCTATGCCATTCTCCCAGATGAGCCGTTTTAAATTTTGTATAGATATTTTCATTTCAAGTTTATTAAGACTGACTTTAATAGCAATCTCCCAAAACGTTGCCACGCTCACGAAATTGGTATTAGCAGGATTTTCAATCTGTTCTCTTGCCACCGTGCTTAAATTATCATCACCTTCTAATAACCAAATCAATGTATGCGTGTCGAGCAACATATTCATGGCATATAATCCTTAAAATCCTCCAAGGGTTCGTCAAAATCGTCTGCCATTTTAAATGTCCCTTTAGCGCAGCCAAATTTAGGAATTCTCTTCGCGGCTTTTTCATCTATAAATTGTTTAGCCAATAAGTAATCTAAAAAGAGCAAGAGTTCCTGTTTCAAATTTTCTGATTTTATTTGCTTGAGTTTTGAAATAATGAGTTGTTCATTCATTTGTTTAAATGAAAAAAAGTTAAATTAACCAACATGTTGCTTACGCGCATTTATGAAACTTTTATTTTCTTGAAGTTCCAGTGTTAAAAACCGTTTCAACACATCATTGTCGGAATGTAACTCGCTGACTATTTGATAAAGTTGAGTAATGGTGTCTTCGCGTAAGCGTTTAAGCCGTAAGCAATTGAGATTTAAGACTTCCAAGGTATGCTCTGCTTTATCAGTATCTGATGAGCCCAAACCTGCATGCGGTATAGCGCCTCCGTCCAATTCGAAACTGAAATAATGTTCACAATTTGAGTCGGTAGGTTTGATAAACAGCGTTTCATGAAAGTTATTAGTTCTTTTTAATTCCGCATGTCCACAACTAACGGGAGCAGTATCTTGTTCATCAGCTTTTATCTCACCGCCCGTAGCAAAACAGGACAAGACTAAATTATCATAATCGAAGGTCAATGTCGGGTGTTTTTCTTTTGGCAAAATATGATCAAAGTGAGATCCGATGTTCTGATTTTCTGAATTATCCAACGTAATTTCACAATAAACGCACAAGCCATTTTGACGCGCATGTAACGCAGTTTTTAGTTGTTTTCTAGATGCAGTTCTTCTAGTGAATCGTTGCCATGCTTCTGTTGGATTGATAGGGATGGGCTGTCTCTTTTTGCAGGACTGCAAAAGAGGAGGAATATCAGAACTTACTGGCAAATATTTCACGCTTGCTCTCGCTTGGCTTTCCATTTACTGATGACCATATCGGCTAATTTCAATTTGCTATATTCGCTTCCAAAGGATTGTTCGAGTGTTTGCCTCCATTGCTTAACTTCCAAAGAATCAATATCTCCCTGGTTAATGCGTTGCAAATAGCGTTGCAGTAAATCCGTCTCATCAGTATGAGGCCTGGAGCTGACATGCATAAGGTCTTCCAACATAACTTTGCTTTCTTCACCGTAGGTATTGATTGATGGAGTCAACACTTCGCCATCGGCGAGCAGCAAACGAATACAGTCGGGCTTAACTGTCGTTAATACTTGTGGACTGTGCGTAGTAACTATGAATTGTATTTTCGGAAAGGCTTTACACAAATCGACTAATACTGTTTGTTGCCATTTTGGATGCAAATGTAAATCTACTTCATCAATGAGAACAATGCCATTCGTTTCTTCAATAGGTAACACTAAATGTGGGTTTAATTGAACACAGCGATAAGCAATATCGGCGGTTAAACTCAACATGGCTTTTACGCCGTCACTTAACCGTGCTACAGGCATAAAGTTACTTAAGTTACTATCGTTACTACGTACAACCAACTCACGCCATTTGAAATCATACTCTAAAGTGTTCCAACCGAACGCAGACAAACATTGATCGATTGCTTTTCGAACATGCTCAAGCTCTATAGAGCGGTTAGAAGTAGCATCTAAAAATTCATAAGCATCTTGATTTGCCAATGTCTTCGTAAAGCTATCTTTATTTTTATTTTTCGCAATATTATCCTTGAGTCTTGCAAACCTATCGCTGTATTCGGCAAGACTCATGTCTGTAAACCATTTTTCAAACGCCTCATAGGTAGATTTAGGATTTAAAGCATCGTGGTAACCATATATCCTTGAATGTGATTCAGTAGAATGCTTGCTACTGGCTTTAGTTTGTTTCCATAATCGCCCTGTTCCGTAATAGGCAACCATAGGTAATGTCACCTGTTCACCAGTTCTAGCCTGCTGCTGGAGTTTTTTTGCATAATTGATAAGCACTCTTGCTTTACCGAAGGTGGTTTGCGTTTTTTTTCCAGTTAACTCTCTTGACCATTGTTCATGTTGTCCCTCAATAATGCCCGATGCTATTAGGGTAACAGGGTATTGAGCTTCCATTCGTTCGCTTGCTTGTGCGAGTTTAAGATGGAGCCCTTTTCTAAAGACTAATCGCGCATCTTCATGTTTAAAGTTTTTTCTAATACCCGTATCAAAGCCACCAATAAATGGGCCTAAAGCTACTGCAATCGCATCCAATATAGCCGTCTTGCCAACACCGTTTTCAGCAACCAGCACGGTCAATTGCTCATCCAAATCAATAGATAATGACTTAAAGCAACGAAAATTGGTTATCTCAAGTTTTTTTAGTTTCATTGTCTCTGTTGCTTAAGAACTAAGGCGCGCACGGCACGCCCTACACCGTTTTCGCTATCCGGTAACGCCTGTCACAAGCCGCGCACAAGCCACCTACTGCCATGAATACCGCACCCAGCCATATCCAGCGGATGAATGATTTGTAATAAATCCGCAGACTCCATGCACCCTGATTACCTAGCGGTTCACCGATGGCGACAAACAAATCCCTGAACAGACCGGCATCAATTGCCGCTTCCGTCATCGGCATTTTTTGCACCTGATAAACGCGCTTTTGCGGTTCAAGTCTGGCAACCTGTCTGCCTTCGTGACTGACTGTTACAAATGCCTGCTCAGCTACATAATTTGGCCCCTGAGTCTGTTTGACGCCGTGAAATGCAAAAATATAACCCGACATATCCAGGGTATCACTGGGTGCCATGCGCACATCTTTTTCCACACTATAAACGCTTGTCAAGGTGATACCTGTGACAAATACAGCAATACCTAAATGGGCAATCGTCATGCCATAAAAACCTGCGGGTACTGCTGCAAGCCGTTGCCATGTAAATCCTTTGAACCCCATGCGATCAATAAAAGACAGCGCAGTAATGGCTACCGTCCATAATGCCAGCGTTAGGCCCAAAACCGCACCCCATGAATAAAAAGGCATCGCCAAAGGAATCAACAAGCCGCCGGCAACACAACCTGCAATAATCCAGCGCACCCGCAGTGCGAGTTCGTTGATGGAATCCCTTTTCCAGCGCAGTAACATGCCTAAACCCACGGCAATCGCCAGTGGAGCCATTAACGGAATAAACACGGCATTAAAATACGGAGGGCCGACAGAAATCTTGCCTAAGCCCAAAGCATCAATCACTAATGGATACAACGTACCCAGTAAAATACTGGAGGCCGTTACCACCAATAGAACATTGTTAAGTAAAATCGCAGATTCTCTGGATACCAGCTCAAAGGTCGCGCTGCTCTTGACATAAGGTGCTCTTATCGCATAAAGCAATAACGAACCGCCCACCACTACGCCTAAAAAAATCAGGATAAACAGGCCTCTGGCAGGATCGGTAGCAAATGCATGTACTGACGTTAATACGCCGGAACGCACCAGAAATGTACCCAACAGGCTTAAAGAAAAGGCAAAAATCGCCAATAAAACTGTCCAGGTTTTAAATACGCCGCGTTTTTCGGTAGCCGCCAAAGAATGGATTAGCGCAGTACCCACTAGCCACGGCATGAATGAAGCATTTTCAACCGGATCCCAAAACCACCAGCCGCCCCAACCCAGCTCGTAATAAGCCCACCAACTACCCAGGGCAATACCTATAGTCAGAAACATCCATGCGATGTTAGTCCAAGGTCTGGACCAACGCGCCCACGCGGCATCCAGACGTCCCTCCAACAAGGCGGCAATAGCAAAAGCAAACGCCACGGAAAAGCCGACATAACCCATATAAAGCATCGGTGGATGTATTGCCAGGCCCGGGTCTTGCAACAAGGGATTCAAGTCACGCCCTTCCAAAGGCGCAGGAAACAGCCGTTCAAATGGATTGGAAGTCAGTAATAAAAACAGGATGAAACCGATAGAAACCAGCCCCATAACACCTAACACTCGGGCAACGGTCGCATCGGGTATATTGCGACTGAAACGTGCAACCAGGGCTGTCCAGCATGATAACACCAAGGCCCATAGCAATAACGAGCCTTCATGAGCGCCCCAGACGCCAGAAACCAAATACAGCACCGGCAATGCGGTATTGGAGTTGGTAGCAACGTAGGCAACCGAGAAATCATGGATTAAAAAGCTGTAGGTTAAACAGCCGTATGACACTGCTATAAATAACAATTGAGCAAACGCGGCAGGTCTGGCAACAGCAATCCAGCCTGATATTGACCGTGCCGAACCGATTATAGGTAAGGTTGCTAAAATTAGCGCCATGCATAAGGCGAGAATCAGTGTAAATTGTCCCAGTTCTGCGATCATTTTTAAGTCCTAGTTTTTGCTGGCTTAGATTTATTTTATTGAGAATGAAAGATATACAAGGTCATTTACAGCTATGTTCTGGGCACAACTGATTTATTTCAATATGTAGTGTTTCAAGTAATTCACTCTGCTCTGCCCAATCACTATCTGTCGCATTAATAATGGTGGCTTGAGCAACTACAGCCGTGGCTAAAAATTTACGATCTGATGAATCAAGTGAGTTTATAGGTAATTCTTCAAATCCACGACCCGTATCACTTGAAAGCGTAATGTATACAGTATGAATTTTATTTTCAGCATGTTGATTATCGTGCAGATATTTAAAAAACATGTCACCGACACCCGGTTGCCCAGCATGACTTAAATGTCTTTTGTATTCCTCCATAATTAATCCTGTTTTATCAATAGCAATATGTAGGTTTTTGCAGGTTTGTAATACCTCAATACAAGACAATTGACAAGCAAAAGAGGCGTGTGTGTTTTTGCCGTTCGCGCTAATAGCTACGTTAGTATCAATGACGAGTTTATCCGCCATTTGCCGAGGTGTTCTGCATTTTTCGTTTCAGTGCTGCAGTACGAGTTGCGGCAATTTCTGCCATTTCATCGCCAAAAAAGTTTTCCGGCCAATTTCTGATGTCACCAAATAAATCAATATCTAAGTATGATAACTTCGATACGCCTTGTGTACTGTCACAAAAATAAAGTTTTAAGTCATTGGCCGGATATTTTTCTTCCGCAATGCGTCTTTGAAACCGTCTCAATAAATGCTCACTATGACTTTCGACAATGACTTGGATGTTACGATGTTTTGCTACTTGTAAAATAACATCCGCTAAACCGCTTTGTACAGAAGGGTGCAAATGAATCTCGGGTTGTTCCATTAAGATGGTACTGCCTTCGGGCACATAATAAAGCAACACCAAAGCCGGTAAAACTTGGGAAACACCAAATCCCACATCAGTCAAAAAAGCTTCTGGGCTTTCTTTATCTCGCTTAACAATAGCCCGATATAGGTTTGACCCTTTGGCAATCTCTTCAATTTTAAACTCTTGAATTAAACCTAATTCTTTAAGCCAGTAGGCAATAATTTCTTGAAAGGTTTTAATCGCCTTTCTTTTGCCTAAATTTCTTTTTTCTCTACGAATGGTTGCAGATAAAATTGCATCAACTGTACGCTCGCCTCGATAACCAACATCAAATGGCCTTGCTCCTGACCACTGATATTCTCTTTTTGGATATTCACGCAAAGGCCCAAGGTAATAAATTTGATCCATCATGCTCTCGTATTCGGATTCAAAAAAGCTTAAAAAATCGGCATTTTGGTGATATGTTTTGGCTTGATCTGGAAATAAATGCGTTTTAATAGGACTTGGCATAGTCCAAGCTCTACCTTGTTGCCGAACAAATTGAAACTTTGCACCGTGTTGAGAATTTGCTTTTAGGATATATTCTTTAGTCGATTCTTTAGGACTCATTTCAAAAGAATGTTGGGCAAAACGATAAGCGAGAAATTGTGATTTCATTTCCTGATTTTTAAAGGAAACTTCCGCTGCTGTTTCTAAAACATCGTCCTGAAATAAAATATCATTGCGTTTTCCTGATGGATTAAATATTTTCAGCGGTTTGTTGAGTTTCCATTTGATTACCCATTTTAAAGGCAAAGTCTCCTGGTGCTTATGCACCATGTCTTTATATGTACCGAGATTAACAAGTTGATCAGGTCCGCCTAAATCTAAAACCAGCCCCCGATCCGTTGCATTTTTAGTTTGCTTTAACATCAGTAAAAATTGAAGAATACTGGTTTTTCCAGAGCTATTGGTGCCAAATAAACCAGTTACCCTCCCTAGCCGAATATCCAGCTCTTGCCACGCTTTAAAATTTGAAAGTTGTATTTCAATTAGCATCGCAAGTCTATGTACCTTGGAAGATTGTGATTAATGAAGCTAATTCCCATGGATTATTTTTGAATCGCCGATACAGTCTGCTTTTTTAAACTGCCTTTCACTTCCGGCGGCATGTAGTTTTCATCATGTTTGGCCAGCACTTCCTCGGCAATAAACACATCTTGTTGATTTAGCTTGCCATGCGCAACAATACCCTGCCCTTCCCTGAACAAATCCGGCAAAATGCCCGTATATTCGACGGTCACATCCTTACTGAAGTCAGTCAGCTTAAAGCGCACCATCATCCCGTCACCGGGTCTTTCAACACTGCCTTTAATGACCATGCCGCCCAAGCGAAACAAGGTATCCTTGGGGGCTTTACCTTCTACAACATCAGTCGTAGAAAAAAAGTACATCAAATTATCATTAAAGGACTTCAAAGCGAATCCCGTCGCTATACCCGCACCGATTATCATCAGGGCTATAAGGATTAAACGCTGTTTTCTGGCTGGTTTCATAATTCCTTACCGTTTTTTCTTTAAGGCTTTGACAAAAAACTGTTTGCGCTGCATAACAGGAATGATGATATTGGCAAGCAGTACGACTAAAGTAAGACCGTAAGAGGTCCAGACATAAAACGCATAACCGCCCATGGCAAAAAATTCGTGCACACTCATTGCTTGTTCTCCATCACCATAGTCTTGACCCACTGCGAGTTGCGCTCCCGCTGAAGCAATTCGACACGCGCCCGCTGTATCAACGCAATCAGATAATAAACATTAAAGGCTAGGGCCATCAACAATAAAGGTATTAGCATACTGACATGAATAGAAGGCTTATCCAATTTACTTACCGTAGGACCCTGATGCAGGGTATTCCACCATTCTACGGAATAATGAATAATAGGAATATTAACCACGCCGACTATCGCTAAAATTGCCACAGCTTTGGAAGCAACGCGCTTATCGTCTATCGCGCCATAAAGACCGATGACGCCCAGATATAAAAACAACAAAATTAATTCAGAGGTCAAGCGCGCATCCCAAACCCACCACGTTCCCCACATAGGTTTTCCCCATAATGAACCGGTAACCAAGGCGATAAAAGTAAAACTGGCGCCGACTGGGGCACTGCTGATAGCAACTATTTCAGCCAGTTTAATGCGCCAAACCAGGCCAATCGCGCCAGCAACAGCCATAACCACATAAATAAATAGCGACATCCAGGCGCTGGGAACATGAATATAAATAATACGATAACTGTCACCCTGCTGATAATCAGGTGGCGCTAAATACAGACCGCCATATAGACCTGCCCCAGTTAAGAACAGAAAAATAATCACCAGCCACGGCATTAATCGTTCAGTAAACGCGTAAAAATGCGGAGGTGACGCCATGCGATGAAAGAATCGAACTACTGAATCTGGAATTAACAACATAAGGATGAGGTTCAAGGTAAAAAGTTCAATACCCTAAAGGCGGCTTGTTGCCCTGGGCGACTACAAGATTCCAGGCGAATAAAATAACAGGCAGATATTTGGCCGACCTTATGATCTATTGCTTCTGATTGATTGTGTACATAGCTATTTTACGAGATATTACTAATTAATACTCATTTTTAATGCAGCGGATGTCGGCCAGGGTGCCAGGACTAAAGCCATAAATAAAATCGAAACCAAAATATTGATCTGTGCATTGACAGGTAAACCACTGCCCGCCATCTCTACTGCATTGCTGGCAAAAATAAGCACAGGGACATACAGCGGCAACACCAGCAGGGATAAAATCATGCCGCCCCGGCGTAATCCAACGGTAAGAGCGACACCAATCGCGCCGATTAGGCTTAATACCGGTGTTCCCAGCAGCAAGGTCAATAATAAAATGCCTATAGAATTCTTGGGCATCCCTAAAAAAACCGCTAATAATGGTGCGACTATCAATAAGGGCAACCCCGTCACCAGCCAGTGGGCAATGATCTTGCCCAACACAAGGATAGATGCCGGATGTGCGCTTAATAAAATCTGCTCCAGAGAACCGTCATCAAAATCCGAGCGAAACAGGCTATCCAGAGACAACATCGCCGCCAATAATGCCGAAACCCAGATAATACCCGGCGCGATGGCTTGCAATAGGTGCGGCTGCGCACCGATGCCCAAAGGGAACAGCGTTATCACCAGAATAAAAAACAACAGGGGATTAGCGATTTCCGCGCGCCGGCGCAAGGCCAACACCAAATCGCGCCGTATAATGGCAAAAAATGCGCGGGATAAAGACATCAGGATAAAATGATACGTTGCACATCAACACTGTGCAATTCGATGTCATGGTGTGACGTTAAAATAATCATGCCGCCATTGGCGCAATGTTCGGTCATTAAAGTTTCTATCAGGGCAATGCCCTGTTTATCGAGCGAAGTAAACGGTTCATCCAGTATCCACACGATATTTTGCGTAATCAACAACCGCGCTAATGATAAGCGTCTTTTTTGACCTGCAGACAATGCCTGAACCAGTGCGTCATCATAACCCGACAAATGGACTTTAGATAAGGCCTGCTGAATGGTATAGTGGCCAGACCGACCTAATGCCAGGGAGATTTTCAGGTTTTCGAATACTGTCAGTTCCTTTTTAACACCATCCAAATGACCGATATAGGCCATATCAGCATAATACTCACTGTCGTTGATAGCGTCGCCGCACCATAACACCTGCCCCGAATCAGGCTCTCGAAAGCCGCATAAAATACGCAGTAACGAGGTTTTCCCGCTGCCATTTTTGCCTTCCAGCAATAAAACCTGCCCAGAACGCAGCTCAAAAGCCAGCCCTTCAAACAATACACGGTCATCACGAATACAGCTTAATTCGGTACCTCGAAGCGAGTATATTGGTTTTGTTTCCATGAAATAAATTAATGACATATAAATGGCAAACGAATGACACGCATTAGGACGGATTTACACGGATTTTTATATTTTTTATCCGGGCAAAACTGTTTAAATCCGCATCATCCATGTGCTGATTGTTGAAGTAATCGCTGACGCACGACTTCATAAAGCAGCACGCCAGTAGCCACTGATAAATTAAGACTTTCCACCTGACCCAGCATCGGTAATTTCACCAGTACGTCGCATTGCTCCCTGGTCAACCGTCTCAGCCCTTTACCTTCAGCTCCCACAACCAGCGCCAGCGGCACGGTAAAATCGGTTTGATAAGCGGTTTGCGTGGCATCGCCCGCCGCTCCGATGACCCAGATGCCCTGCTCTTTCAACCAGCGTAAAGTCCGGGACAAATTAGTTACTTGATAAACAGGCACTGTTTCAGCCGCGCCACTGGCCACTTTACAGACAGTCGGCGTAATCCCTGTGGCATTATCTTTGGTAATAATAACGCCATATACGCCCGCAGCATCAGCTGTGCGAAGACATGCGCCAAGATTATGCGGGTCTTGGACATTATCCAGTGCCAGAAATAAAGCCGTTCCTGACAGATTTTCTACCGCTGTTTTTAACTCGCTTTCTGATAATTCGCCAGGCATTTCAACTTCAATAACAATGCCTTGATGATTTTTACCTTCAGCAAACCGATCCAGTTTTTTTCTATCGGTTTTTTCAGGCTCTATGCCAAGCGCTGTTAAATCGTCAAGCGCCTGTGCCAAACGCTTGTCTTGCCGCCCGCTATCAACCCACGCCTTGTGGATTTTATTGGGCGAATAATCCAAAGCCGCCTGTACCGAATGTAACCCAAATAATTTTGCTGTGTTCATTTTTTATGTTTTCTGGCTGTTACCAGTAAAGAATGCGACTTAAATGTTGATTGAGCTGAAGAAGCTTGATTACAACGTTGTTAAACACACTTACCTGCTGAAAAATACTTTTTCAGATTAAGGCAGCTATTTCCTTGTCTGGGTACGCCATAACTTGACTATTCCACTCACATCCAGATCATCCGGCCCTTCTCGCCAACCGGTAAAATAATCTACATCATTACTTTTCGGTTCAGGATTCGGCCGGTAAATCTGTACACGCGTCGGTAATGGCGTCGCCTCGCCTAAAACCAATGCCTCACCTCTGCCCAGTGAACTCAGTATATCTGTTAAATCACCCTCTGCTTCCGGGACTAATCCTCTGATATAAGCCTGATCATCAGGGTTGGTTGTGCGCAGACAGATAAACGAACTGCATTGCGACAGCATGGTTTCCGATAATTCGGTAGGCCGTTGACTGACAACGCCGATGGACACGCCGTATTTACGACCTTCTTTGGCAATTCGTTCCATCATCCTTTTGGTGCCCTCAAACTGACCGCCTTTTTCTCTTGGTATATAGGCGTGAGCCTCTTCGCAGATTAGCGTAATTGGAAATTCGCGTCGCTGAGGATTCCAGTAATTAAATTCAAAGGCTAACCGGCCTACCTGAGCACAAACGGCCGGCCTGACATCGGTAGGCACAGAGCTTAAATCAACCACTGTGATATTGCCTTTTTTAGCACCAAGTCCTACGAACTCCCGCAATAAATCGGCCATGCTTGCAGAGTTATTGCGTATTTTTGGCTTTAGCAGAAAATCGTAACGGACATCATTAAACCGGCTTTGCATTCTGATCAGAAATTCGTCAAATTGTCCAAACAATGCGCCCTGTATCTTGCCGAAGTCCTTTTTTTCTTCATTAGCCGATTTAAATTGCATATACATCTCAGCCAACGAAAAGTAGATGGGCGTATCGACTGAAACTGCGCCTAAACCAATACATTTGGCTTCCTTGCGTTTGAGTTGCTGCAATATCTCGCGCATAAAAGTCATTTGCATTGACGCGCCGCTTTCACTCCGATTTATAAATAAATCGACCAGTTCAGCATAAGTCATCAGCCAGTACGGCATTTCCATTTCCAGGGCATCAATATAATTTATCTGCTCTTCAGGAAATGCAGACTGAAGCACTCCGTCACGATCTTTCCAGCAATACTCGCCATGTAAATCCAGCATAATGATATGGGTTTTAGGCATGGCCTTGATGGTATTTTGAATCAGACTGGTAACGGTCCATGATTTACCCGAACCGGATTGCCCGACAATAGCAAAATGGCGGCCGAAAAGAGCCCGTGGATCAAGACTTAAATGATAGTCTTTGTGTGAAGATAGCTGACCGATAAAAAATTTGTAATCCCTGAACTTTGAGAAAATGACATTGATTTCATTAAGACCCACCGCATATACTTTGGCGCCCGGTGTTGGATAATGGCGCACACCGCGAACAAAGATGCCATTATCCTGGATCTCACCGACTGGGATCAATGAAACAAACCGGTCTGTTTTACGCCTGTCGGTCGTATCAAAGCGGTCTTTTCCCCACATTTTAAAAACCAATGCCAAGATACTGATATTACCTTGCTGAATAACAACATAGGAGCCTATTTGACCGGCTAGTATTTCCTCGTCACCCACTTTGATGATTGGTAACTCATTTGCATGTTCCTCGGCTATTCGGGCATCCATGCCGTCGCCACGGACTTCAGATAAATAACCAATCAGGATGCCGGCTTGCTGTAAGGACATCATTTTACCTCTGCCAGTTGAAATACAACAAGCTTAGTCCAGCTTCAAGCAATAATGAAATATTATATCAGACACAAGGTTTCGAGGTATGAATCCAGTAGAGCGTATATACCTTGGAATCTGGTTAATCTATCCATTCATAAAGCTCTGTCAAAGCAGGGTCGCATTTGCAACAGCTTGTGCCACATGATGACTCCAGCGACATTTTACGAACGTTACCCTTGCTGATCCATTTGCCGAGCATTCCGCGTAACGCATCGGCATCCATATCAAAATGATTGACCAAATCCTTCAAAGCAACTCTATGCTGTTGTTTTAAATAACTACGCAAATCAGATAAAATCACTTAATGACTCCTGAGTGTGTTTTGCAACCGTATTTTTTCCGGTTAGCCACAAGCCGAATAAAACGAACAAAAAGGCAAGGCATAAGCCCGTTATCCAGACCAAGGAATAGTCCGGATGCCGGCTATAAGTCATCGCTTGATAAAAAATGGTTGCCGTCATATAGGCAATACCCGTCGTCCAGAACACTATAAACAAAGTCCAGCCGGTATTGGTTTCTCTATAAATAGCCGCGGTGGCTGCGACACAGGGCGCGTACAATAAAATAAATAACAGATAAGCAAACGCGCCGGCTTTACCATCAAAACTATGCTGCATAGCTGCAAAGGTATTGGTTTTAACTTCCTGCTCACTGGCTGCGGAGGCTAGATCATCAACCGAACCGATATTCAGTCCCAGCGGATCTAAAAGATTATCTGCGACAGCGCTTAGGTTTTCAGGCACGGTTGAACAGGCCGCCAGTAACGCATCTTTAAGGCTAAACGGTGCCTTATCAGACTGAGTTGCCTCGGCTGTTGCAAGCTGGCTATATAAGGCATCGAGTGTGCCAACAACGGCCTCTTTAGCTAAAACACCTGTAAAAATACCGACTGTTGCCGCCCAGTTATCTTTTTCAATGCCCATGGGTTTAAATGCAGGGGTTAAACTGCGCCCAATCTCACTTAACACCGATTTATTGCTGTTTTCCTGACCAAAACTTCCATCTGTACCCAGCGCATTGAGAAAGTTTAATACCAGTACCATCGGTACAATAACCTTGCCCGCATTGAACAGAAATGACTTGAGCCGATCCCAGGTTCTAATAAAAACCCCATGCAATGTCGGAAGATGATAGGCGGGTAATTCCATAATAAAGGGCGCAGACTCACCTTTAAATAAGGTATGACGCATAATCAGCCCCGTTAATACTGCAACTGCAATGCCCAATAAATATAAACCAAAAACCAGATTCTGGCCGCCGACCGGAAAAAACGCTGCGGCAAATAAAGCATAAACCGGTAATCTGGCACCGCAGGACATAAACGGATTCATCAGGTTCGTCAAAATCCTGTCACGTTGATTTTCCAATGTCCGCGTGGCCATGATGGCCGGTACATTACAACCAAAACCGACTATCATCGGCACAAAGGACTTTCCAGGCAAACCGATCATGCGCATGAATCTATCCATGACAAAAGCCGCTCTGGCCATATAACCTGAATCTTCCAGAGCCGATAAGAACATAAATAAAAAGCCAATAATCGGAATAAAGGTTGCAACAACCTGAATCCCGCCTCCGCCCCCTTTGGTAATCAGGACGATCAACCATTCCGGCAACTGCAGCTCTGCAAGCGCCAGACTTAAACCATCGACCAATAATGCGCCTACCGATTGATCAAAAAAATCGACAAAGGCACTGCCGATATTAATCGTAAACATGAACATCGCATACATAACCAGCAAAAAAACCGGAATACCCAGGAATCGATTCAAAACGATGCTGTCAATTTTTTCTGTGGTGTGCCTGCTTACTTCATTGAGTTTACACACTGCACCTTGAGCCAATAGATTAACAAAACCGTAGCGGGCATCGGCGGCAAGTATATCGATCTCATCATTGGTTTCGACTTCTACCCAGCGTTGCAATTCTAAAACTTTTGGTAATAGCGTTTTCCCTGCAATCTGTTTGGCCAAAGTATCGCCTTCCAATAACCGAACGGCCAGCCACCGCAAATCACAGCGGCGTTGATTTGCTATTTCTGCCAATACCGGTGAAATATCTTCGACAGCTTGTTCCAAGGCCGCTGTATAGCTGATTATTGCCGAGGGTATTGGCCTGGTGATGGCAGCACTGTTAATTGCCGCTTTTAATGTGTTAATACCTTCCCTGGTTGATGCGGAAATGGGAATGACAGGGCAACCCAGCTTTGAACCCAGAAAATCGGTATCTATTTTAATACCACGTTGTTTAACCGCATCCATCATATTGAGTACCAAAATCATCGGCACACGCATTTCGATAAGTTGCGACGTTAAATAAAGATTTCGCTCTATATTGGAAGCATCGACAATGTTGATAATCAAGTCGGCTTCTTTCGACGCAACATAGTCTCTGGCAACTTTCTCATCCAAAGAAACCTGGTCATCTGCAGCTTCTAAAGAGTAAGTGCCGGGCAAATCAACTAATTCGACAAGTTTATTAGCAAAGGAGTAGTCACCGGTTTTTTTCTCAACCGTAACCCCAGGCCAGTTACCCACATGCTGCCGGGCGCCGGTGAGGGCATTAAAAAGTGTTGTTTTGCCGCAATTAGGATTACCAACAACACCAACCGTAAAATCAGTTTTCATCACAGTTTCTCTATCAACAATATGGCCGCTTCATCTTTACGCAGGGTTAATGAAAAGCCACGCAATTTAATTTCCACAGGATCGCCCATTGGGGCAAAGCGTGTAACGCTGAACTCGGTTCCCGGCGTCAAACCCATAGCCAGCAAGCGTTTACGATAAGCCTTGCCTGATTGTGCAAAACCGACTATTTTTCCCAAGTCACCTACAGCAAGATTTTTTAGGCTTATTGCCATTAATTCGGCCCTACCATTTAAGTGTATTGGAAAACCCAAAAGATTCACACGAGCAATTAATAATAATTCTCATTAAGAACGACTATATCACAAACCTGCGTTCAAGCAAAATAAGTCGTATTTTGAGATTGCATGTTCAGTTTTTCCATCAAGATAAAGGCATCAAATAGGCCGGACAATCGCTGTATGATTTGTAAAAGCGAGTTCATTCGAATAATCTGCAGCTTAACCCATATTTACACCATTTCCCCATTTTTAGCCCTGCTAAACATATAATGCATTGAATTAGCTATATATTTTTATGCATTTTCTGTAGTGCCATTTTAAGCTGAGGCATTCCTTGCGCGTCCATCCATCTTGCGTTATATTTCACAAATGTAAATCTGATGCACCCATGCCAATTATTCCGCCACCGGCGAGCGCTACTTTACCTATCGCTTGGCCGCGAACCAGCGCATAGGCGGCAAGCCCCGCGCCAGATTATCCTTATTAAATCAAGTGTAGTCCTGATAGGCCTGCCTGATCTCAAGTTCTGAGCCATTTGTGCTGTTCTGTAAGCCGCGATTTACCGAGCCTACAGCGTTCCCTGAAAATCGTTTACCCCAAATTTTAACGGTAGAATCAGGGTTTGAGAGATAAGATCACGGTTTTTTACAGATTTTCACCCCAAGATTGATGAGCCGGCTAATTAACGGCTGTGTGATAATTAACCCATTGATAAGTAAGTCAATTGTAGATATTTTACGACTCGGATTGCAGCCGCATCATTTGCTTGGGACGCCGTCGAAGCACGTACAAAAAAAGCCGGTGGCACAGCTTGTGAAGAATGAGAATAGCAAGAACGGACACTGTTCAGATCCGGATGCCGATTGGGGGCATTATGAAATAACCGGTGTGAATACCAAAACCGGCAATACCTGGAAGAAAGTGACGAGCTGGTTTGGCTATGGCCTGCACCTGATTGCCGACAGCCACGACGAAATTCCGGCGGTATTTCACCTGACGCCCGCCTCTCATTCTGAGCAGGTTGAACTACGGGCCATGCTTGATGAGCTGTTCGACCAAACGCCTAAACTTGCGGAGCGATGCGAGGATTTTAGTGCGGATCGGGGTTTGGATTGCGCCGGAACCAAGGCTAAACTATGGAATAAATACCCCATCCGCCCACTCATTGATACCCGCGAATTGCGGCGATCAGAACAACAGGAAGCTGATTTTGACCGTGACCAACCTGTCGCGCGTCCTCTCTACCCGGACCGAGCTGATACCATTGTATATGCCGGGAAAGGTACGGTTCACTGTGTTTGCTTAGCTACCGGTACACAACGTGATTTAGCGTTTCAGGATTTCGAAGCCGATCGGAACACCTTGAAATATCGCTGTCCTGCGGCGGCTTATGGCCTGGACTGCCAAGCCCAATGCCACACAGCAGGGCAATTAAATTCATACTGGGACCTTTCCCAGCAAAAGCTGATGACGCCGGCAAGAGGAACCTACTGCCTAAAAACAGGGTCCGATGAATTTTTTCGATATTCGGCACCTAAAATCGTCAAATGCCGTGTTAGTGAGCCCTCCAAAAAATAATTTCTGAGACGAAATATCCGCCCCTTTTTCGCCAGTGAATCTGGAAAGCGTTACAGCGCAAAGGTCTCAATTTAATTTATGGTTGAAATTCAAAGATTAAATCCTGACACTATCCTGAATTGCCCGCAGCCTGCTTATGCGGATTTTTTTCCGGTTGTTTTGGCATGGCTTGCAACCAACTGTTGACTTCTACGATATTTTCTTCGCTAATCAACCCTATGGCCCTCAAAAATCGCATTTTATTTTTTATGTAGCTGTATTTAGCCTGTGATAAATCTCTCCTGGCTTGAAATTCGCCTTGTTGTGCATGTAATACATCAAAGATTGTTTGAACGCCATATTTAAACCCGCTTTCCATTGCCTCCCTCGATTTTATAGCTGATTTCAGCGCTTTGCGCGTGGCGCTGATGCGTCTGACGTTTGCATTGGAACTTAAGAAGGCATCGCTGGTTTCCTTGATCAAGGCACGAATTTTGGTTTCATTTTCATATTTGCTGATGGTTAATTTATGTCGGGCCTCATACATTTGGTTGGTTGTCGTTCCTCCGGTAAAAAGGGGTACATTGACATTAATCGCAGCTACCTGGGTTTCAACATTGCGTCCTAAATTGACGCTATTAAAACCGGTATTTGTAGAGTAGTAATTTAATTGCAGATCAACGACAGGCATATATTTCGATTTTTGTGCGGCTACATCGTTACCTGCCGCCGCTATCGCGCTAAGTTGCGCCGCCAGGGTTGGATTCTCACTTTTCGCGACTTCAATCCAATCATCCAGGGCTCCTTCCAGTTCTTTGTAATCAATTTCGTTGCGTAATTTATTGAGGGCTACAGGCGTGGTATTGGTTAATTCCTTTAAACTTTCCCTGGCAGTGACCAGTTTGGTTTCAGCATCAATTTCGTCAGCTTTTAACTGATCCAGCCTGGCTTCTACTTCATATAGATCGGTAATCAGAACAAGTTGTTTGGCATATTGTTTTCGGACTTGTTCCAATTGTCTTATTGTGGTTTCTTTTTCGGCCTGCACAAGAGTTAGCTGATCTTCAGCATCGAGCACATCAAAATACTTTTCTACAACGTTAAACATCAGTGTGTGCTGAGCCTCAATATTTTCTGAAACATATTGATTTTCAACTTCTTGAGCGCGTCGCCAGTTCCAGAATTTGCCGAAATCGAGCAAAGTCTGGCTTAAGGAGACAGTATACCGGGTGCCGTGATAATTACTTGTGCATATTGCATCTTTGCAAGTGCTAGTTGGCACCCCCCGCTGATTATTTGCCGACCAGTTTCCAATGGCGTTAATTTGCGGCAGCATTTGGCCCAGTGTCTGACCTTTTTGTGCTGCACCTATCTCGACCTTTATTTCCGCAGTTTTTAATTGCGGGTCGGCCTCCAATGCTTGTTGATAGACAGTTAGCAAGTCTTCTGCATAACTCAAATTGGCTTGGGCAAGTGCCAGACATGCAACCAATAGTTTCAGTTTTTTCATGTTCTATCAGTCTTCTATAAATGCGCGGGCAAAAGCATTGGTGATGGGCTGCATCAGATATTCAAATACCGTTCGTTCGCCTGTATTAATGAGAACCTCTGCAGGCATTCCGGGCAGTAATTCCATCCCGCCCAATTTTTGATAACTATCCGGAGTTAATTCAATTTGCGCTTGATAATAGGGCAGTCCACTTTCTTCGTCGGTTAATCTGTCCGCAGACAAATTGATTACCTTGCCTTGCACCTTCGGTGTTAATGCCTGTTTAAATGCGCTAAATCTCACTTCTGCCAATAATCCCACCCTGACTTTATCTATATCTATCGGCGATACCTGAGCGTCAATTATTAATTCTTCTTTCTGCGGAACTATATCGAGTATGGGCTTACCGGGCAAGATTACGCCACCCACGTTGTGAACGGATAAACCCAAAACGCGACCATGTGCGGGTGATTTTATTTCTATTCTGCTTACTTTGTCCCTGGTTGCTACCAAGCGCTGGGCGACGTCGTAAAGCTGCGCTTGAACCTCGCCCAGTTTGCCGGCAACATCTTCCTGAAATTTCTTTTGAAGCTGAAGAATTTGTAATTTTGTTTCGCCAATTTGCATTTCATTGCCGGCAATTTCGGATGTTAATTCAGCTATTTCTCCGGTGACCAGTGCGTAATTACGCTCAATATCACGCAGTCTCTGTTTGTCGGCAAAACCTTCGGCTAATAATTCTTTTAAGTCGTGAACTTCCTCTCCATAAGATTTCATCAACTCTTGCTTACTGCTCCGCTGCCCTTGTAAGCCTTTTATTTTTGAGCCTAACTGGCTTATTCTCTGGTTTAAAACTGAAATTTCTCCTTGATGCGCGTTTTTTCTGGCGATAAATATCTGAGTCTCGCCCTGTCTAGCCTCAAGGATATGTGGATCGGACATATCTTGCAGATTATCAGGAAAGCTTATCTGACTTTGTTGATCTCTTTCTGCCATAAGCCTGGCTATTTGAGCTGATAAGGTTATATATTGGCCTCGAATAATTTCCAATTGCGACTTAACTTCTGTGCCGTCGAGTATCATTAATACATCATCTTCTTCCACGACATCACCATCTTTAGCGAGTAGCTTGCTTACTATGCCGCCATCCAGATGTTGTACGGTTTTTCTATGGGATTTAACTGTGACATAACCGGGCGCTAATGCTGCACTATCTATCGGAGCCAGGTAACCCCATGTGCCTAAAATGCCGAATGTACAAATCAGGATAATAACGCCGATATTTCGAACCGATGTATCATCGATAATAAGTGGTATTCCTTTCTCGGTGGTAATTTGTGCAAGCCTTTCTTTCATGGGTGTTTTATGCGGGTGAATTTAGGGTAACTGCTGCCGGTGCCTGCGGCGACTTTGCTTGTGAAGCGGCCATTTTCTGCTGTTGCAAATGCGCTATCACTTGATCCCTGGGGCCATAGACGGAAAGAAGCCCGTCGTTTAGTATGAGAAGCTTGTCTACATTTGCCAGCACATTGTTTCGGTGGGTAATGACAATAACAGTGACTCTTTTTTGTTTTAAGCGCGAAATTGCATTACTTAACGCAAGCTCACCCTGTTCATCCAGATTTGAGTTTGGCTCGTCCAACACGACAACAACCGGATCGCCATACAGCGCTCTGGCCAAACCGATGCGCTGACGCTGACCACCCGACAGATTGCCCCCGCTTGCGCCTATGTGAGTGTCATACCCTTCCGGCAAGCGCAAAATCAAATCGTGTACATCAGCCATTTTGGCGGCATCGACAACCTTTTCCGGATCAATATCGCCAAAACGCGCAATATTTTCGCTAATTGTGCCCTCAAATAACTCTATATCCTGGGGTAAGTAGCCAATGAACGGGCCTAGTTCATGACGATTCCAGGCAAAGACATCAGCCCCGTCCAGGCGAATTTTACCATTCGCTGTTGGCCAGATACCTAATAAAGCCCTGGCAAAAGTCGATTTTCCAGCGCCGCTTGGACCAATCACGCCAACCACATCACCCTTCGCAATAGCGAGGGTAATGCCTTTTAATACCGGTGTTTTTGCTCCCGGTGGAATTACTACCGCCGCTTCTATCTTAAAACTGCCTTCGGGAGCAGGCAAGGTCATTTTTTCACTTTCGGCCGGAATCTGGATCAGCATCTCATTAAGGCGTTTGTATTGGGTGCGTGCATTAATAAAACCTTTCCATGAGCCAATCATTATATCTATTGGCGCGAGCGCTCGACCCAATAGAATTGAACCGGCAATCATTAAACCCGGAGTTATTTCATTCTCTATCACTAAATAGGCGCCCAAACCTAGAATCAAGGATTGCGATGAAAGCCGAATTACTTTTGACAGTCCACTGATTAATCCTGCACGAGAGCTTGCTGTTGCTTGTAATACCAGGACTTGCCGGGTACCCTCTACCCAGCGCCGCCGAATATTCTGCAACATACCCATGGATTCAATAACTTCTGCGTTTCTCAGGTTTTTATTGACCAGGCCTCGACCGGCAATAGCCAATGTATTTGCTTCACCCAGCAGTTTACTGGTAGATTTTTCCTGGATTATTGCGATAATTATTAGAATGATGGAAGTAGCAACAGCCGCCCACCCATACAATGGATGAAAAATAAACATGACAGCGATATAAACAGGCATCCAAGGCACATCAAAAAATGCAAACAGACCGCTTCCCGTCATAAATTGCCGTAATGAAGTCAAATCATCCAGGGGCTGTGAGCTTGCCTTTTGCCCGCCAGTATAGAGAGATTGTATAAAGGCCACCTGAAATAATCGTTCGTTAAGCAATGTTTCCAGACGTGAACTAACTCTGACAAGTATCTGCGAGCGCACCCACTCCAGAGCCCCCATAGTCAAAAACAGCACTATTACTATTAAGGTCAACATTAGCAGTGTTGATCGATTTCCGGTTGGAACCACGCGATCGTACAATTGCAACATATAAATAGTTGGAACAAGTTGCAATAAATTAATAATCATGCTAAATCCAGCGGCAGACATAAATGCCCCTTTGCACAATTTTAACGCTTCCTCCAAATCAGACTTATTCGTTTTTTTCATTTGCACAGAATTCAAAATCCACCAGTAAAAAATATTATATTATCTCATATCTTACATCCTCATCCAATTTATCAATTTCAATTTCATGCTTCACCGGAACAACAAATAACAAATCGGCATTGAATTTTTCAGAAATATGGGGTTAGTTCAAAGTAAATATCCAGCAACAAACTCAAGATTGATGCCGTATCACAAACACCGTAGCGACATTCATGTCACCAGCATTGATAACAAATACAATAAATTTATCTATTTTTTAACAGCTTCTCATTGGCCACAAGTAGCGGCCGCACGAAGCAAATCAAATAACAGCCAGCCAGTAATGTACGATCCTCTCGTCACTTAATTGTTGCCGACATAAGCCAAGAAAAGTGTTGCAAGTTTCGAAAAAATCTTTACAATTGTCTGTCTTTGTTGGGTCGTTAGCTCAGCCGGTAGAGCACCGCACTTTTAATGCGATGGTCGCGCGTTCGAATCGCGCACGACCCACCACCAATTATTTGATATTAAAGGACTTTTAAGGACAAAAAGTCTTGGTAGCTGTGTACTAAATCTTCGACTACAGTGATTTTTTATAGGTAGTCTTGTATTTTACCTCTCAAAGAAGAGGAAGGCACAAATGCTCAATTTCCACAAAATTAAAGTTGATCTAAAAAACGGCGAAACCCGTTACCGCACCATTCTTACCCTATCCGGTAAGGGAATCAAAACCAAAACATTTAAACGGAAGCAAGATGCTCGTACATGGGGCACTCGCGCAGTTTTTGAATCCCAAGATTACGAAGCCAAAGGTATTAAACCCTGCACCATTAAATTCAGCCGATTAGCCGATGAATACATGCAATGGTGG
>JAQTMV010000019.1 GCA_028714175.1 Methylococcales bacterium | reverse complement strand
CGTTACTATGCACCCGGCGGTCCAGGCGTGCGTACCGACACGGCTATTTACACGGGTTATGATATACCCCCGTTTTATGATTCGATGGTAGCCAAAGTGATTGTCAGCGCGCAGACCTGGAACGATGTGATCAAGCGGGGCGAACGAGCCTTACATGATATGGGGCTGTTCGGGGTTAAAACGACGATTCCTTATTATCTGGAAATCCTGAGGCATCCCGAGTTTTGCAGCGGCGTTTTTAATACCGGATTTGTCGAAAACCATCCTGAACTCATCAATTATTCAAATAAACCACGGCCTGAAATATTAGCCAGTGTTATCGCCGCAGTTATCGCGGCTCATACCGGTTTGTGACAAAGGAAAAACCAATGCAAAAAGTTTATATTACTGACGTTATATTGCGTGATGCCCACCAATCACTGATTGCAACCCGTTTGCGTACCGAGGATATGCTGCCCGCCTGTGCCATGCTCGATGACATCGGCTATTGGTCGCTGGAATGCTGGGGCGGCGCAACGTTTGATGCCTGTTTGCGGTTTCTGAAAGAAGATCCCTGGGAGCGCTTGAGCAAATTAAAAGCTGCATTGCCGAACACGCGTTTACAAATGCTGGTGCGGGGGCAAAATCTGCTGGGTTATCGTCACTACTCCGACGATGTGGTACGGGCATTCATTTTGAAAGCAGCGGAAAAAGGGATCGATGTGTTCCGTATTTTTGATGCCTTAAACGATATACGCAATTTAAAAACCGCTATCCAGGTTACCAAAGAAGCAGGCAAACATGCCCAGGGCACTATTTGTTACACCACCAGTCCGGTGCATAACATAGCGAGTTTTGTTACTCTCGGTAAAGAACTGGCAGACCTGGGTTGCGATTCGATTGCAATCAAGGACATGGCGGGGTTGCTGACACCTTACACCACCAGCGCACTGGTTAAAGCGCTTAAAGATGAGATTGACTTGCCGCTGCATTTACATTCCCACGCGACCTCAGGTTTGGCTGAAATGTGTCAACTGAAAGCCATTGAAGCCGGTTGCCAGCATATTGATACGGCATTGTCCTCCTGGTCCGGCGGCACCAGCCATCCTCCTACCGAAAGTATGGTGGCGGCGCTGCGTGGTACGAGCTATGATACGAGTCTCGATCTGGATAAACTGCAGGCGGTAAACAGTTATTTTGCCGAGGTTCGGAAAAAATACCGCCGCTTTGAAAGTGAATTTACCGGTATTGACACGCAGGTGCATATTTTCCAGGTGCCAGGCGGCATGATCTCCAATCTGGCCAATCAACTGCGCGAAAGAAATGCGCTGGATCGCATTGGCGAAGTCTATAAGGAAATCCCTGAAGTCCGTAAAGATCTGGGTTATCCGCCACTGGTCACGCCCACTTCACAGATAGTCGGTACCCAGGCTGTGTTGAATGTATTAACCGGCAAGCGTTATGAAACCATTAGCAATGAAGTCAAACGCTACCTGCAAGGCGGTTATGGTAAAGCGCCGGCGCAGGTTGACAGCGAATTGCAAAAGCGGGCCATAGGCAAGGAAGAGTTGATTGACTGCCGGCCTGCTGATCTGCTTAAGCCCGAGTTTGAAACCTTGCGTCATGAACTAGGGTTCCTGGCAAAAAACGATGAGGATGTACTCAGTTATGCGCTGTTTCCAGAAGTAGGCAAGCAATTTCTTGAACAACGTTCAACGGGCAATCTGGTACCGGAACCGGTGGAATTGGAATCAGTAAGTGACGAGGGCGTCAAAAAAGCGCCGACAGAATTTAATGTAGCACTGCATGGCGAATCCTATCATGTCAAAGTGACCGGCGCAGGCCCAAAAAATCAGATGTTCCGGCATTTTTATTTCACCGTCGATGGCGTGCCTGAAGATATTGTTGTGGAAACACTGGACGAAATCGTTCTGGATGGCGGCGCACAGGGTGCGGTTAAAAGTACCATTGCCAGCAAACGCCCGCGCCCTTCGTCACCAGGCGATGTTGCGGCCAGCATGCCGTGTAATATTCTTGAAGTTATGGTCAGGGAAGGTCAGCAGGTGCTGGCGGGGCAGGGCGTACTGGTGACCGAAGCCATGAAAATGGAAACAGAAATTACCGCGCCGATAGACGGTATTGTCAAAGCACTATATGTCGTCAAGGGCGATGCTGTGAACCCTGATGAAGTATTGATTGAGATTCTTGCGGATGCCTGATCACAAGATTGCAACATGAAACCTGTTTTTGCAGATGATGCTGCCATCGAGTATGCGGCGAATTTATTGCGGCAGGGCCGCCTGGTTGCGTTTCCAACCGAGACGGTCTACGGTTTGGGCGCAGATGCCTCCAAGCCTGATGCAGTTCGGCGAATTTTCCAGGCTAAGGGGAGGCCTGCCGACCATCCGCTCATTGTCCATATTCCCAGTGTTGACTGCCTTAACGATTGGGCACTGACAGTACCCGATGCTGCATATCAGTTGGCGGCTCGTTTCTGGCCTGGACCGCTTGCAATGATATTGAACAAAAAATCCGAAGTGCCGCTGGTAGTTACCGGCGGTCAGAACACTGTCGGTTTGCGTATGCCTGATCATCCGGTGGCCTTGCGCCTATTGCATGCATTCGGTAGCGGAATTGCGGCTCCTTCAGCTAACCGTTTTTGCCGGATTAGCCCGACTCAGGCTGTCCATGTGGCAGAAGAACTCGGTGATGCTGTTGATCTGATTCTTGATGGCGGCGCTTGTCAGGTGGGTGTGGAATCAACCATTGTTGATTTGAGCGGAAACAGGCCAAAGTTGTTGCGGCCGGGACAAATTACCCGGCGCGGTATTGAAGCCGTTCTACAGACTGAACTGATGATTGGTTTTCCGCAATCAAACCAATCCACTATGCGTGCGCCCGGCATGATGGCAGTGCACTACGCCCCGGTAACGGCGGCTGTGCTTTGTGCCACCGGCCAATTGCCGGAAATGGTTCAGGAAATGACTGCGCATGACAAAAAAATCGGCATACTGGCGTTAAGCAGAGACGCACGCATCGCGTCTATAGAAAGCAGCTTAATCCGTGTCATTCGTATGCCTGGTCAAGCAGAGGATTATGCACAGACCTTATATACATCATTACGCGAACTGGATAGTCTTCAACTGGATATGATTCTGGTGGAACAGCCGCCCGAAACAGAAGCATGGCGGGCGATAAATGATCGCCTTTGCAAAGCGACTTCAGTCTTTCAACCATTGTTTGGGCTACTAACTTAACAACAATAAAAACATCGTTGTTTGCCTTTAGAACCTGTTCAATATCTACTGCAGCCATAACGACACTGCCTTAAGTCAGGCACTCGATCTGTAGCCCTATAGAGTAGACAACGCTTTTCTACCTGCCTACCTTTTATCTACTTCTAAAACCGGTTTTTTTAAGAATTTTTGTGCTATACAACACATCATAGCCTTGCACACAACCATCGAGTAGTTCAGCAATTTGCTGAATCTGGTTATCAACCTCTTCCTGGCTTTTGCCATGCACCATCGCAAACAGGTTATAAGGCCATTCCGGCAGATGGCGCGGGCGGTGGTAGCAATGGCTGACAAAATCCAGCTGGCCGACTTTCTGGCCCAGTTCATCAATGATTTCGTCAGGGACATTCCAAACGGTCATGCCGTTATAGCGATAACCCAGTTTATAGTGATTGGGTACTGCACCGATACGGCGAATAATGCCGTGTTCCTGCATGGCTGTCATCCGCGTCATGACCTCTTCAGCAGTTAATCCCAGTTGCCCGGCAATTTGTTGGTAGGGTTTCGGGGTCAGCGGCAAGCCCGCCTGGGTTGCCCGCATAATTGCAAGGTCTGTTACATCAAGCGTGATCATCAGGCTTCCAGTTTTAAGCGTACAAAATATTCGTTGATTTTGGGCATGTTGTAGACAGTCAGGCCGGTTTGTTGTTCTATCGCTGTGATCGTGCGCTGGATTTGTTCAGGCGTTTCCGTGGCAATGACAAACCACATATTAAGCGCATGGTTGCGCGCGTAATTATGCGCCACTTCGGGAAAGGCATTGATGATCCCGGTGATTTCAGCAAAGCGCTCTGGCGGCGCTTTAACGGCTGCCAGTGTTAAAGCGCCGCCCATCAGTTCTGCATGATACAACGGGCCAAAGCGGGTCAGGGTGTCGTTATCTAAAAATGCTTGCAGCCGGTCGATTAGCTCCTGTTCGGTTAATCCCAGCTGCATTGCAACCTGTCGATAAGGCGTGTCGCAAATCGGGAAACCATCCTGCAGGGTATTGATAATGCGGCGATCTATTTCATCCATACGTTATAAGTTGCAAAGCGCGTGAGAGCGGCTTTAGCCGCGATTTTCGCGGCTAAAGCCGCTCTCACGTTGATAAATAGCCCCGCGTTGTTTAAAACAGCGGCGGCTGAATAAAATTTCCCGGTCAAATCCTGTCAAGCCGCAGGCAATGTTGAGTTGTTCCAGTTGCGCCAGTACAGTTGCGCGGTCTTTGCCATGAATCATGCAATACAGGTTATAAGGCCACTCCGCTTGTCTGGGACGTTGATAACACAGCGTGACAAAAGCAAACCGGCTGATATGTCCGCCCAGTTGTTTAACAAGATTGTCGGGTACATTCCATACGATCATCGCATTGGCGCGGTAACCGAGTTCCTGATGCTTGACGATCACGCCCATGCGCTTGATCAGACCTTTTTGTTTAAGCCGGGTCAGGCGTTCAATCACCTCCGCTTCAGACATCGCCAAGGCGGCGCCAATTTCGGCGTACGGCTTGGGGCAAACAGGTAGCCCCTGCTGCACATGTTCCAGTAGTTGACGATCGCGGTCATCAAGCATTATGCAAATCCAGTTTAAAACCCAGATCAATAAAAAAATCATTCAACAAAGGCATGGACATGGTTTTGTAGCCGGTTTCCAGTTCTATCGCGTCGAGAACGGCTTGTAAATGCCCGGCATCCGATGCAATAGCTACAAACCAGAGATTAAATGTGTGTTCACGCTCATAATTATGATTGACTTCAGGGTAGGCGCTGATTTTATCGGCAACTGCCTGCAATTGTTGTTCAGGAACAGCCATCGCCGCCAAGGTACTGACACCTATATGGTTGGGTGGGATGATCGGCCCTATGCGGCTGATAAAGTTGTTATCGTATAACTCGGTTAATGCAGATAATACCTTATCTTCACTGACACCCAGCGTAATGGCAATGTCCTGATAAGGCCGCGATGACAGCGGGAAATCTCTCTGAAAATCATTTAAAAGTTGTTTGTGTAAAGGCGTCAGCATCCGTTTATAAACCTGTTTTGTGTGCCCGCGCGCTAAAAAAGATACCATTGGGTTTATGCGCCGGCAGGCGGGTGATTTCCTGCAAAGTGTCGGTATCATAAATAACCAGTTGATTGTCATCCCTTACTGCAACCCAGACTTGCTCGCCGCGTGGCGTAAATTCCATGTGCAAAACCGCTTTACCGGGCGTTAAGGTTTTGCTTAAAGATAAGTCTTTAACATCGATAATTTGTAATTGATTGTTATCGGGCATGGCGAAATTGACCCACACTTGCCGTCCGTCCGGTCTGGCCATTACAAAAACCGGTTGCCCGGGAACCGGTATGGCTTTAATGAGTTTCCAGTTCTGTTTGCCGATGACTAAAACTTCGTGCTTGCCGATGGCGGGAACAAACACGTAGTCGCCCGCTACCGCCCAGCCTTCCAGATGCGGCATTTTATAAACGGGCAGTTTCTCATCGTCTTTGACATAGCCGGGTAAAATACGTTTTACGCCTGTTCCGGTGTTCCATAAATCCAGTAATGCCAGTCCGCTTGCACCAAATAAACCGGCGATATAATAACGGCCGTCAGGCGTTATCAAGGCATCGTAAGGCTCTTTGCCGATATTTTTGAATTTTTCAATAACCGGTTTTTGCGGGTTCTTCATATCCAGCGTCCAGATTTCGCCTGCATCAAACAGGCTGAAAACAAAACGCTGTCCAGGCGCATCCACGAGGCCTACTACCTTGGAACGTTTACCGTCGCCATAGTAAGCTGGAATATCGGCAACCAGTTCCAGGGTGTCCGAGGAAAACACTTTAACACCGCCGGGTGTGTAATTGGATACGGCGATTAACTTGCCGTCCTGAGAAATCGCTCCGCCTATGCTGTTACCCGCCTGAATAATACGATTGTCCAGTTTATCCTGTAATAAATCGATTTTACTTAAACCGCCATCCCGCCCAAAAATATAGGCATAACGCTGATCGCGGGAGAATACGACCGATGCGTGAGACAAATCACCCAGTTTGCCGATTTTGGCTAATTGCTTATGTTCAGTGGTATTGATGATAAGCGCGGATCCGTTTTCGCGTTCAATGACGATGCCTAAATCGCCAGTGGCGCGTAGTTCTGCCAGTGCGTTGAAGGAGAGGATAAAGCCTAGGATGGGGAGTAGTTTTTTCATTGAATAGGGTAGAATGCGATTGAGCGCCTTTTATGTGTTAGCGATAAACCCAGTAATCAATTTTAATGCTTACCTTTACGCAAAACTCTAACCAACCACAATGCCTCATTCTGACTCATAAAGTTTTTCCACGGCGGCATGGCTGTGCCTGTGCGCCCATTAAGAATCGTCGAAACCAAAAACTCATCCGGCTTTCCGGCTAAGCTGTTGGGCAATAGAGCAGGCCCCATGCCGCCTTGTAAGGTTAAGCCATGACATGCACCGCAATCATTTTTGAGCAGATTGTGGAGCGTAGTTTGACGTTCCGGCGAAGGTTCGGTGGCAAAACAGTTGATGGTAACGCACAGTAAAAGCAGCCCTTTTTTCATAATTGGTTTATGGCTTTAATCCAGCATAATACGCAGCAACATTACTAATATCATTGTCGGATAATGAGCCGGCAATCGCATTCATAATTTCGGATTTACGGGTTTTATCGCGGTATTGTTCGAGCGCTGATTTCAGGTAAGCGAAATCACGTCCTGCCAATGGCGGAAACGGCGCATCGGCTGAAGGCGTCTTGATACCGTGACATTGCGAACAGACGGCTGCTGCTCTGGCTTGGCCTGCATAAATACTTGCCGCATTAATACTTTGGGCTGACAACAGTCCCAGCATTAACGCGCCTGAAAATGCAATGAGTCTCATTATTTTGCCCCTTTCATTTCGTCAGGTGAAAGACCGCGTGTCATGTATTTAACCCGGCCGTGAGAGAAGATACCCGCCGGACTTTCCATTGCAATTGAGGCGACTTTTTCTAAAGTTGTCGAATCATAAACAACCACTTCATCACCGCTGTAACCGGCGCTGACATACAGGAATTTACCATCGGCACTGTATTCAGGGAAATACGCATGTCCGCCTACATCCAGGGTTTTAACCACTTCCAGGGTTTTCTTGTCGATCAGCTGAACGGTGCGGGCGCGGCGGTCTTTGGAGATAATGTCGACGGCGACATACGGCGCGTTGGCATGCGCAGCTGGGGACTCAGTACCGCCAGCGACGGGCACCTGTTTAACCACTTCCATTTTGTCCAGATCCCAGACGCTGACGACCATTTTGTCACAGTCGCCGAAGTTGGTGCCGAATCCTAAAGTGCGACCGTCAACTTCAACAGCAGCGCCACCGCCGACGTGCGGTACGCAGCCCGCTTCGAGTTTTTTGATGATTTTGCGGTCTTTTAAGTCAATTGCTGCAACAATGCTGTCGTCATATGAGGCCACCATCAATTTGCTACCGCCATGAGTCAAAAACGCGTCATGCAAATGACGGCCGACATCGGTTATTTTAGTGATGGGAAAATCATCTTTTAAATCAACCACCCAGACTTGACCGGCATTTTCCAGCGCGATAGCAAAAATATCGGCAAACGGCGTACCGATAACCATGCCGGAATCGGAAGTGACCATCTTGCCGTCCGGGTCTATGCCTTCCAGGGCAAAGGTTTTTAACGGTTCCAGCGTATCGGCATCAAGAATGACGGCGTTGTGAGGAACATAAGAACCGGCCATGATGTATTTGCCGTCGCGGGAAACGCCCTGGCCCGGACCGTTGAATCCGGTTTTAACGCTGCGCACGATTTGCATGGAATATAAATCAACTTTAAAAATTTCGGCGGTGTCATTTTTTACATAAGCCCAGCGCGGGTTGACGGGGTTATAGTCGATAATGTGCGCGGCGGTGCCTGTAGCAATTTCACCGATTTGTTTATGGGAAACACTATTGATAAAAACCGCTTTTGAACCTGAACCGCGCCCGTATTTGCCCCGTGCGGCGACACCGATAATATTATCCATATTGTCGATTTCATAAGTCGGCTTGGCCGGTAATGTGCTTTCATCTTTAACATATACTTTTATTGATGCTTTTATGTCATCAATCGTCCAGGCTGGGTTGGCCAGTTTTGCCGTACTCTGCAAATGCTTGACCAGGCTCCGAATGTCATCATCCGATAGACGCCCATAAAATGGGGGCATCAAGGTATCAAAACTGCCGGTCATGATGATGCTGCGTAAAGCCGTGGGGCTGCGGCCTTTCAAGGTTTCGGAATTTAACGCCGGGGCCAGGAAGCCGCCATGGTCCGAGCCGTGACAACTCGCGCAATTTTCTTCATATAATATATGCATTTTTTGAGCTTCATCGGCGGCAGCTTGTAGGCCCAAAGGCATCAGAACAGTGGCTAAACCGGCAATAACGGATTTGGACAGAAGTTTTTTTGTTGATTTCATTATTATCGACTCCAGATAGTATTGATTCAATATTATCTAATAATGAATGAAAGCTCAAGCTTGATTTTGGATTATCGTTTATTTTTTGGCACTCTTGGTACATTGCTCCAGTGTCGTTGCTATTAAGTTGGGCTGTTTAAGTCAGATTTTCGTGAAGTAAACCGACTGTTACAGCTGTTTTTAACCTTGATCTTCAAGGGAAAGGAACGAAGCTTAAATTAAACTTGAATTTAAGAAGCACAGAATAATTGCTGCGACTTTTGTTTTGAAGCTTATCCAAACATAATAAACGTTGTTTTACCAATATGTTACAAGCAATCTTGGTTACAATGATGCTGAATATTATTCTGCTCTCAGCATGCATTTACTAAAACGGGTGCATTGACGCCCTTCATTTGTATATACTATGCGCTTTTATCAGAACATTATGTCCTCCCTAATTGCTGCAATTTCTTGAATGATTTTGCAAATTGAGTCAATATCGGGTCAAAGTGACTGAACTGTATTTCATAGTACTAATTTTAAAGCCATGCACAATCCGTCCCAACAGGAATACACATGAACAACAGCTTAATTTCAGAAATAACCGGGCAGAATGACATTGATCCGGCAGAAACCAAGGAGTGGATTGAAGCGTTACAAGCCGTATTAGAACAGGATGGCAGCGAGCGCGCGCACTTTCTGATTGAACAGTTGGTTGCCGTGACCCGGCATTCAGGATTTGACATCCCTTTTAGCGCCAATACCGCTTATCTCAATACCATTCCCGTTGCCCGGCAAGCCCAGTTTCCCGGCGATGCGACGATAGAACTGAAAATCCGTTCCTACGTGCGCTGGAATGCCATGATGATGGTATTAAGGGCAAACAAGCATACCAATGTCGGCGGGCATATTGCCAGTTTTGCTTCAGCGGCTACCCTTTATGATGTCGGTTATAACCATTTTTGGCACGCGCCTTCAGACCAAAATGATGGCGATTTGATTTTTATGCAGGGCCACTTGACGCCAGGTGATTATGCGCGTGCTTTTTTGCTGGGGCGGTTTACGCCCGAACAAATGGATAACTTTCGCCAGGAAGTGAATGGTGATGGCCTATCGTCTTATCCACATCCCTGGTTGATGCAGGAATTTTGGCAGTTTCCGACGGTATCTATGGGGCTCGGGCCAATTATGGCGATTTATCAGGCGCGTTTCATGCGTTATCTGCAGGATCGTGGTTTTGCTGATACATCAAAGCGAAAAGTCTGGAGTTTTGTGGGTGATGGTGAAACCGATGAGCCGGAATCTTTGGGCGCTATTGGTATGGCCGGGCGGGAACGGCTTGATAATCTGATTTTTGTTATCAACTGCAATCTGCAGCGACTGGATGGTCCGGTGCGTGGCAACGGCAAAATTATTCAGGAACTGGAAAGTGAATTTCGTGGCGCCGGCTGGAATGTAATAAAAGTGGTTTGGGGGCAGCGTTGGGACTCCTTGCTGGCCCGCGATACAGAAGGCCTGTTGGCAGCGCGTATGATGGCTTGCGTCGATGGAGACTATCAAACTTTCAAAGCAAAGGATGGCGCTTATGTACGCGAACATTTCTTTAATACACCGGAATTGAAGGCGATGGTTGCCGACTGGTCTGATCGGGATATCTGGGAACTGAACCGGGGCGGACATGATCCTGCCAAAGTTTATGCAGCGTTCCATGCGGCGGTAAATCATGAAGGACAGCCTACCGTCATTCTGGCTAAAACCATTAAAGGTTATGGAATGGGCGAATCGGGACAGGCTCAGAATATCACTCACCAGCAGAAAAAAATGAGCGAAATCTCTCTGGCTCATTTTCGTGATCGCTATAATCTGCCGGTTACAGATGAGCAGATACATGATCTGCCTTATCTTACTTTTGCCGAAGGTTCCAAAGAGCTCGAATATATGCGGAAACGCCGTTCTGAGCTCGGTGGCCATTTACCTGCCCGAAGAACAAAATCCTATGCGCTGGATGTGCCGGTTTTGAACGATTTTAAAACCTTGCTGGAAGCCAGCCCTGAAGGCAGGGAAAACTCTACTACGATGGCATTCGTGCGCTTGCTTAACATACTGACTAAAGATAAAAATATCGGCAAACGCATAGTTCCGATTGTTCCCGATGAACCCAGAACCTTCGGTATGGAAGGCATGTTCAGGCAACTGGGTATCTGGTCCCAGGTTGGGCAATTGTATACACCTCAAGATGCTGACCAGCTGATGTTTTATAAAGAAGACAAACATGGTCAAGTGTTGCAGGAAGGTATCAATGAAGCGGGCGGTCTGTGTGACTGGATTGCGGCGGGTACGTCGTACTCGACTCATAACGTGCCGATGATTCCGTTTTTTATTTACTATTCGATGTTCGGCTTTCAACGGGTCGGCGATTTGATTTGGGCCGCAGCTGATCAACGCACCCGTGGTTTTCTGATGGGCGGAACTGCCGGAAGAACGACATTGAATGGCGAAGGTCTTCAGCATGAAGACGGGCATAGCCATATCATGGCAGCAATGGTGCCCAATTGCGTATCCTATGATCCCACCTATGCTTATGAGGTGGCGGTGATAATCCAGGATGGTTTAAGGCGTATGTATGTCGAGCAGGAAGACATTTTCTATTACATCACCGTGATGAACGAAAATTATAGCCATCCGGCTATGCCGAAAGGCGCAGAGATGGATATCCTCAAAGGTATGTACAGCTTCCGCCAGGGTGCAAAAAATAAAGCGCCAAGGGTGCAATTACTAGGGTCTGGAACCATTTTTCGCGAAGTCGAGTTTGCCGCCGAATTGCTGCGTAATGATTGGGGAGTGGAAGCCGATTTATGGAGTTGCCCAAGCTTCACTGAACTGGCTAGAGACGGCCAATCCTGTGAACGCTGGAATCGTCTGCATCCCACCGAAACAGCAAAGCAGTCTCATGTTGCCGCCTGTCTGGGCAATGCGGAAGGTCCAGTGATTGCCGCAACCGATTATACCCGAGCCTTTGCTGAACAGATTCGCGCTTTTATAACTGCGCCCTATACTGTGTTGGGCACAGATGGTTTTGGCCGATCCGACACGCGAGAAAATCTCCGCAAGTTTTTTGAAGTAAATCGTTACCATATAACGATTGCCGCGCTTAAGAGTTTGGCTGACCTGGGGCAATTTGATTCCGCTAAAGTGGATGTGGCCATTGCCAGATACGCTATAGCTGCGGATGCAAAAGCTCCCTGGCTAATTTAACGGAAGGAAAATAATATTATGACTCGTTTGCATGAAATTAAAGTTCCTGATGTGGGTAATGTCGCTGAAATTGATGTTGTTGAAGTTTTGATTCAACCTGGCGACATCGTTGCCCTGGAACAAACGGTGGCCACACTGGAAACCGACAAGGCCAGTATGGATCTGCCGTCCAGTGCCGCAGGCACGGTCCAGCAGGTGCACATTAAAGCCGGTGATAAAGTTTCGGAAGGATCGTTGATTGCAACTGTACTGGCAAACGATGAGCAGGTTAGCTCCGCACAATCCGATCGGCCAATAGAGCAAGCGTCGACTCCAATAGCGAGCCCTCCCGTTGAAGCAGCTGTCAGTAAAACGCCTGAACCCATATCACCACCCGTTGAGCAGCCAGTAACAGAGCTGTTGCAAGCCGGTATTCCTGCCACCCATAAAGCACATGCTTCCCCATCAGTACGTCTATTTGCGCGCGAACTGGGTGTTGATGTAGTAAAAATAAAAACCGGTAGCGGCCGCAAGGGACGGATCCTGAAAGACGATGTAAAAAACTTTGTCAAAAAAGTAATGTCTGAAGGCGTCGCAACTGGTGGCGCCGGGATCCCAGGAATACCTGCAGTCGATTTTTCGCTATTTGGCGATACCGAAATACAGAAGCTCAGCAAGATTAAACGGCTGACCGGACAAAATCTGGGGCGTGTTTTGCTGAATCTGCCAATGGTCACTTATCATGACGAAGCCGATATCACTGACCTGGAAGCATTTCGTAATGCACTAAATGCTGAAAAAGCCAGTGGCGAGTTAAAAATCACCGGCCTGATGTTTATTATTAAAGCCCTGGTTGCAGCCATGCAGCAGTTTCCCAGCTTTAATGCCTCGTTGTCTGCAGATGGCGAAAACTTGATACTGAAAAAGTATTTTAATATTGGCATTGCAGTTGATACGCCTAACGGCTTGGTCGTGCCCGTATTGCGTAATGTCAACAATAAAAGCATCACTGAACTGGCGGTGGAATTGGCTGAAAAAAGCGACAAAGCCCGTCAAGGAAAACTGTTGCCTGCGGACATGCAAGGCGGTTGTTTGACGATCTCCAGTCTTGGCGGTATCGGCGGCATGGCGTTTACGCCTATAGTGAATGCGCCGGAAGTCGCCATACTAGGCGTTACCCGGGCAAAAATGCAAGCAGTCTGGGACGGTAAGGAATTTATGCCACGGCTAATGTTGCCGCTGGATTTGACTTATGACCACCGGGTCATTGACGGCGCAGAAGGAGCCCGTTTTATGGCTGTCGTTAAACAAAACCTAAGCGATATTCGCCGTTTGTTACTTTAATCCAAGAGAATATTATGGAGACTCTTCCAAAAATGAATGAAGCTGTTTTGCATGCAGAAGTCCTGGTGCTCGGTGGCGGCCCTGGCGGTTATAGTGCCGCATTTCGCGCCGCCGATTTAGGCAAACAAGTCGTATTGATTGAACGCTATCCGGTTTTGGGCGGCGTTTGCCTTAATGTCGGCTGTATTCCTTCTAAAACGTTGTTGCATACTGCACAGGTTATTCACGAAGCAGCCGAGTTTGAACAGTACGGCGTCAGTTATGGCAAGCCGGTGCTGGATATAGATAAAATCCGATCCTGGAAAGACAGCGTTAGCAAAACCCTGAATGACGGCCTTGCGGGCCTGGTAAAACAACGCAAAATTAAGCTTATACAGGGTACGGGACAATTTGCTTCATCTGATACAGTTGCTGTACAAACTGAAACCGGCGTAACGACTATTAGCTTTGATCAAGCGATAATTGCGGCAGGATCACAGCCCGCTAAAATACCGAATTTCCCGTATGATGACCCGCGGTTATGGGATTCAACAGATGCTCTGGAATTAAAGGAAATTCCGAAGAAACTGCTGATTCTTGGCGGCGGTATCATTGGTCTGGAAATGGCAACGGTTTACCATGCGTTCGGTTCGGAAATCAGCGTGGTTGAGCTGATGGATCAAATTATCCCCGGTTGTGATAAAGACCTGGTGATGCCGTTATTCCGGCGCATTAAAAAGCAATACAGCAATATCTGGCTGGAGACCCGCGTTACTTCGATTGAAGCACAGCAAGAAGGCTTGAAAATCTTTTTTGAAGGTAAAGATGCGCCGGAATCAGAAATGTTCGATGCGGTTTTAGTCGCAGTAGGCCGCAGACCCAACGGCAAGCTTATTGCCGCCGAGCAGGCAGGTGTTAGTGTCGATGAGCAGGGTTTTATCGCCGTTGACAAGAAACAGCGTACCAATGTAGCGCACATCTTTGCCATTGGCGATATAGTAGGCAATCCGATGCTCGCCCATAAAGCAGTACACGAAGGCAAGGTGGCTGCTGAAGTCGTGGCTGGTTTGAAAACCGAATTTGATGCCTTGACCATTCCTTCGGTTGCTTATACAGATCCTGAGATAGCCTGGATGGGACTGACCGAAAATCAGGCAAAACAACAAGGCATGGAATATGACAAGGCCGTTTTCCCATGGGCAGCAAGCGGGCGCTCATTAAGCATAGGGCGTAAGGAAGGCATTACAAAAATACTCTGCGAAAAAGAAACCGGCAGACTTCTCGGTGCCGGCATGGCTGGCCCTAATGCCGGAGAATTGATTGCTGAAGCGGTCGTTGCTCTGGAAATGGGAGCTGATGCAGAAGATATCAGCCTATCGATACATCCGCATCCGACGTTATCGGAAACATTTGGCTTTGCCGCTGAAATGATTACCGGTACGATTACCGATCTTTACATAAAAAAATCATAAAGCCCCAAGCTCTAAAATGAAAGTTTTAGGCCTTTTGAATCTTAACTTTATCTCTTTAAGCGAAAACTACCCGACACCCAAATGAAAAGAAAGTTAGCTATTCTAGTTGTACTCGTAATACTTGTTGGCATTAATTTCAGCATTTGGAGCTATATCAACAACCCGCTGCAATTGCAGCCATGGACCAAAACTACAATGGGGGTTACCTACGACCCCATGCGCAAGCAAGATACACAAAAAGGTAATACCTATCCCAGTGAAGCAGACATGGATAGGGATTTGACTTTGCTTGCTGATAAAGTCCACGCTGTGCGGACCTACAGTATGCTCAAAGGACAACACAAGATTCCTGAGCTGGCGGCCAAACATAATTTAAATGTTACTTTAGGCGCATGGATAGATGGTAATCTGGAAAAAAATCGCCAGGAAATCGAAACATTAATTGAAGCAGGCCGTCAGAATAACCCCAAAATTATCCGGCTAATGGTCGGTAACGAGGTGATATTACGTGACGATATACCTAAAGCCGCTTTGATAGATTATATCCGCGAAGTTAAAAACCGCAGCTGGCGTCCGGTGAGTACCTCTGAAACCTGGGATGTCTGGTTGAAAAACCCTGATCTGGTTGCCGAAGTCGATTTTATAGCGGTACATCTATTGCCTTATTGGGAAGGCATAGCCGCCGATGAGGCTGTCGATTATGCATTTGATCGTTTTCATGCCGTGCAACAGGCTTACCCTAATAAACCGATCATCATTACTGAAGTTGGCTGGCCTTCAGACGGTCAACCGTTTAAACATGCAATACCTTCGATATCTAACCAGGCAAAATTCTTGCGAGAGTTTCTTAATCGGGCCGATGCTGAAAAAGTCACTTATTATATTGTTGAAGCCTTTGATCAGCCCTGGAAAAAGTCCATAGAAGGCTCAGCGGGCGCGTACTGGGGCATTTTTAATGCTGATCGGCAACCTAAATATCCGATGGATAGCGATGTCCTGACTATGCCCGGCTGGAAAAACTGGGCTGCTGGTGCGGCTGTTTTCAGTATGGTGCTAATGGGTATATTTTTATATACCCGAACTACCTTGAAACTTCCCGGCGTAGTGTTTTTCGGATTAATTGCCAACCTTGCTGCTTCGGTGATTTTCTGGTCTGCTTCCATAGGCGCTCAGCAATACCAAACCAAGCTTGGTATTTTATTTTGGGGCCTCATGCTGCTGATGCAGGTTATGGCGGTAATCATCCTGTTAATAGAAAGTCTGGAAATCGCCGAAGTAATTTGGCATAAAAAGACTGCAAGAACATTTCAGCCGTTGGCCCCCCCCGCTGATTTTAAATATCCCAAAGTATCCCTGCACTTACCGATTCATAATGAGCCGCCTATGATGGTGCGCAAGACTCTGGAGGCCTTGGCGAAAGTCGATTATCCCAATCTTGAAGTGCTGGTGATGGATAACAACACCAAAGACCCGGCTGTCTGGGAGCCTGTGCGTGATGATTGCAAGCGGCTTGGGCCCATGTTCCGGTTCTTCCATCTGGAGAACTGGCCCGGTTTCAAAGCCGGCGCGATCAACCACGCACTCGAACAAACCGCCAGCGACGCAGACATTATTGCTGTTATTGACAGCGACTATGTGTTGTCGCCAGACTGGCTCAAATGTATGGTGCCTTATTTCGATAATGAAAATGTCGGCTTCGTACAATCGCCACAAGATTATCGCGACCGCGATCAAAGTACTTTTAAATCCTTTTGTTACTGGGAATATGCCGGCTTTTTTAATATCGGTATGGTACAGCGCAACGAATATAACGCGATCATTCAGCATGGCACGATGACGATGATTAGAAAATCGGCCTTGCTGGAAGTCGGCAAATGGGCGGAATGGTGCATTTGCGAAGACAGTGAACTAGGCTTGCGGCTGTATGAAGCAGGCTATGACTCGGTTTATGTGAAAGATTCGTTTGGTCGCGGGTTGATGCCCGACACGATGTCGGGTTATATGACGCAACGCTTTCGCTGGGTTTATGGAGCAATGCAAATTATCAAAGGTCATTGGCGCAGTTTTTTGCCGACAAAAAAGTCACCGCTGACAGCGGCTCAACGTTATTATTTTATTGCCGGCTGGCTGCCGTGGTTTTCCGATGCCCTGGCCTTGCTGTTTACTAGCGCAAGTTTGATTTTAACGGGAATAATACTGACTGATCCGATACACAGCGAACTTCCCGCCAATGTGTTTTTATTGCCGACGGTAGGTTTATTCAGCTTTAAAATCCTGCGCGGCTTATGGCTATATCAAGCACGTGTTCCCTGTTCAGTATGGCAATCATTAGGTGCGGCTCTATCAGGGTTATCCTTAACCCATACAGTCGCCAGAGGTACAATACAAGGCTTGTTTACCTCGGGCAAACCATTTATGCGTACACCCAAATACGAAAAACAGGGACCTTTGTTTACCGGATTAATGACTATAAGACAGGAATTGTTCTTGCTTGTTTTGTTAGGTGCAAGTATTGCTGCGATGAGTTCTATAGATCATTTCGATAATTTAAGCGGCAGATTATGGATAGCTGTATTATCGGTGCAAGCCGTTCCATATGTTGCGGCTTTAGTCACACTTCTGATCAGTATTGCGCCGAATTATGGCAGTAAATCCAGACTTCTTACTGAAGAGCTGGATGGCTAACAGTAAGATTCAAGGCAAAAGGCAAAGAGCGGTCGAGTTAAAGATGCGGTTTTTTTCATCTTTAGCCTTGCGCCTGACGTGTCTTGAAATCCCCTTCGACTGGGCTCAGGACAGGCTTCTTGGTAAATAATGCCTGCCAGCCTTGAAAAAAATCGATATACCCCCATATAGCCCTCATTCACATTAACAATTTTAGGAAGACTATAGTGACTGTTGAAGCAAAAAAAGAAGTATTAGGGTTTGAGACTGAAGTTAAACACCTGCTGCATTTAATGATTCACTCCTTGTACAGTAACAAGGAAATCTTTTTGCGCGAGTTAATTTCCAATGCCTCGGATGCAGCCGATAAATTGCGTTTTGAAGCCCTGTCAAATGATGGTTTGTATGAAGGCGATAGTGAACTGAAAATTCGTCTGGAATTCGACAAGGAAAAACACACGATTACGATAATAGATAATGGTATTGGTATGACCCGCGCGGAGGTTCAGGAGCATATCGGTACGATTGCAAAATCGGGCACTCGGCAATTTTTTGAAGCCTTGACCGGTGAACAGGCCAAAGACAGCGAATTAATCGGTCAATTTGGCGTAGGCTTTTATTCGTCCTTTATCGTGGCTGATAAAGTCACTTTAACCACGCGCAAGGCAGGTACCGATAAAAGCGAAGGTACCCGCTGGGAGTCGTCAGGTGAGGGCGATTACACGATAGAAACAGTTGAAAAAGCAAAACGGGGAACAGAAATCGTCTTGCACCTGAAAGAAGCCGAAAGTGAGTTTTTAGACGGTTACCGTATCCGTTCGATAGTCAGAAAATTTTCCGATCATATTTCCTTGCCCATCATTATGGATAAAGAAGTCATGCCAGCAATGGATGAAAAGGAAGACGATGAAGCCAAACCCGTTGCCCAAATCGAAGAAGAAACCATTAACAGCGCATCTGCATTGTGGACCAAAGCCCGTCAAGACATTTCAGATGAGGATTACAATCAATTCTACAAGCATGTTGGCCATGATTTTCAAGACCCGTTGACATTTGTACACAGCAAAGTAGAAGGGACTAACGAATATACGTTGTTGCTTTATGTGCCATCACGTGCGCCGTTTGACTTGTGGGACAGGGATGCCAAACATGGCGTGAAACTGTACATTCGCAAAGTCTTTATTACCGATGATGCCGAGCAGTTAATGCCGCGTTATTTGCGTTTTATCAGAGGGATTATAGATGCGAATTCATTGCCGCTAAACGTATCAAGAGAAATTCTGCAACAAAGCAAACAAATCAGCAGCATTAAATCAGGCGCTGTCAAAAAAGTGCTGGGCATGCTGGAAGGTCTGGCCAAAAATGAACCGGAAAAATACGAGAAGTTCTGGTCTCAGTTTGGCGCGGTTATCAAGGAAGGTCCGATTGAAGACCATAGCAATAAACAACGTGTGGCTAAACTGCTGCGCTTTGCGTCTACACATACGGATACGGATAAACAGGAGGTCTCGCTGGAAGATTATGTCAGCCGCATGAAAGAAGGGCAGGAAAAAATCTATTATGTAACCGCGGACAGTTTTTCAGCAGCAAAAAACAGTCCGCATCTGGAGATTTTCCGCAAAAAAGGCATCGAAGTCTTATTGTTGTCTGACCGTATTGATGAATGGCTGGTGTCTAATCTCGACGAATTCGACGGCAAGCATTTACAGTCTGTTGCGAAAGGCGATCTGGACCTGGGCGCTCTGGAGACGGAAGATGACAAAAAAGCCCAGGAAGAAATTACCCACGACTTTGAAAGCATGCTTAAACAGATTAAAGAGGTGTTAGGGGATAAGGTCAGTGACGTACGATTAAGCCACCGCTTGACGGAATCGCCGGCGTGTCTGGTAGCCGACGTTTATGGCATGAGTCTTAATATGGAAAGAATCATGAAGGATGCAGGCCAAATGATGGGCATGGGAATGGGTAGAAAGCCGATCTTTGAAATCAATCCGACGCATCCTTTGGTTGCCCGCATGAAAGCGGAACAGGATGATACCCGTTTTGCCGATTTGACCCACATTCTACTTGACCAGGCAATTTTAAGCGAAGGCGGACAACTGGAAGATCCGGCTGCTTTTGTACATAAGTTGAACGGCTTGCTGCAGGGCTTGTTGCAGTAACAGTTATAAAACTATAAGCAGTTTATGGCATTAGCAGGATAACTGTGTTCGCAGATAAGTGCGGCTTTGCACTTTATGATTATTTGCGACAGAACCAATGCGAGCAGTCTACAAATTTAACCTGTTACCAATTTGTTCAATAATGCCATCAAGTTCTTCTAAACTGGAATAGGCAATGACCAATTTTCCGGCACCGTTTTCTTTATGATCTATAAAAACTTTTGCACCCAATTTTGCGGTTAAATCTTCCTGTAAACGCAAGGTATCATTATCAATTACCTTTATCTTTTTTATTTTTGGTTCTGCTTGAGACTCTTTAACCAGGCGCTCAGCTGCTCTTACCGTAAGGCCTTCCTTAACTATTTTATTGGCTGCTGCCACCTGTCTGAGTCCATCCAGCGACAACAGTGCTCGCGCATGTCCCATTTCCAGTTGCTTATTGACCAATAGTTTTTTTACATCGGCATGCAAATCCATCAATCTTAATAAATTGGTCACTGTTGTACGTGACTTGCCAATTGCGTCAGCTATATGTTGATGGGTCATTTCAAACTCATCCAGCAGGCGTTTTAAAGCTTCGGCTTCCTCGAGTGGATTCAGGTCTTCGCGTTGAATATTTTCAATAAGTGCAATTGCCATTGCCGAGCGGTCATCTATTTCTTTTATAACCACGGGTACTTCTTGCAATCCTGCCTGTGCAGCGGCGCGCCAGCGACGTTCTCCGGCTACTATCTCGTATTTATCACGGGCAAGCTGGCGTACGACTATAGGCTGTATGATGCCTTGCGCCTTGATGGAATCGACAAGCTCTTGCAGTTTTTCCGGGTTTATATCTTTTCGTGGCTGATATTTACCACGCTGCATATATTCAATTGGCAGCGTGTGCAGTTGATGTTTTTCCTCGTTTCTGGAAACATCGCCTAATAAGGCGTCAAGACCCCGACCTAATCCACGTTTATTTAAAGCCATTGCCTTCTACTTTTCTATTTAAACGGTCAATGCAACAAAGTTGCAAGCCCTATGCAGTGTTTCATTTCAGCTCGGCGCGGATAATTGATTCAAACTCATCAAGCAAGCTTTTTAAAGCTTCCGCTTCTTCCAAAAGACGAACATGTTCTCTTTGAATATTTTCAATCAGCTTTTGTGCCTTTACTGTTCGATCATCTATCTTTTCGATAGCCACCGGCTCTTGCTGCAACCTTTCTAAAGCAGAAGGGTCGGCTAATAAAACTTCAAGCCCACGGCCTAAGCCACGTTTTTGTAATGACATGTCTTATTTACTTTTTTCTTTTCTAATCATTTCACCCGCCAGGGCAATATAGGCGACAGCGCCCCGGGATGTTTTATCGTAGCATAGTACGGGTAAACCATGACTTGGCGCTTCAGCCAAGCGAATATTTCTTGGCACACAGGTTCTGAATACCTTATCGCCAAAATACCGGATCAATTGCTCTGATACATCTTTGGTCAGACGGTTTCTGTCGTCATACATCGTCCGTAAAATACCTTCCAGGTGCAGCTCCGGATTGACCGTTTCCTGGATATTTCTAAGCGTACTCATTAGCGCCGACAAACCTTCGAGGGCGTAGTACTCGCATTGCATCGGAATCAAAAGGCTGTTGGCGGCTACCATCGCATTTAACGTCAGCATATTCAATGACGGTGGACAATCGACCAAAATGTAGTCGTACTGTGATTTGATCGGGATTAATGCATCTGCAAGCCGCAGTTCTTTCCGATCCGCTTGTATTAACTGCACTTCTGCAGCTGTCAGGTCAGCATTGCCGGGAATCACTGAAATACCGATGTCTGGAAGATAAATAACCGTTTCTGCTGCGGGTACATCTTCCATTAACAAATCGTAACTGGAATATTTGACTTCCTGTTTATCTATGCCGCATCCCATTGCGGCGTTGCCCTGTGGGTCAAGATCCACCAGCAGCACGCGGCGCTTCGCGGCAGCCAACGTAGCAGCCAGATTGACACTTGTTGTTGTTTTTCCTACGCCGCCTTTTTGATTGGTTACGGCAATTATCTTTCCCACAAACTTTACCTCGGATTTATTAATCGATTGTACTTGTATACTGTTTATACACCATTGTTGATTTTTTAAATCTCCTCTCCCTAGCCCTCTCCAACAGGAGAGGGAACGAAGCCATTGTTGATGTGCGATGTAAATACTTATTCGTGAGCTGATATTCTAACCAGACATCTTTCTGCCTCACAGCCGGGAACTTTAACAGGGATTAGTGTGGTTTTTGCAGTTACTTGAGCTAATTCTGCTTCGGGGTTTTGCCCCTTCATTGCCAATAGAACGCCATCCTTGCCAACTAGATGCACGGTCAATTTTAATATATCAGATAAACTTGCAAACGCGCGGGTAATGACGGTATTAAAGTGTAGTTCCGGTTGATAAAGCTCCACGCGACTATGAAAAACGCTTGCATTTTTAAGTTTTAATTCCAGTATCGCCTGTTGTACAAACCGTGTTTTCTTGGCATTACTATCCAGCAAAGTGAATTCGGTTTCAGGCAAGCAGATTGCTAATGGAATGCCTGGCAAGCCTGCGCCGGTGCCTATATCAATAACGCGTTTACCTTCAATAAAGCCGGCAATAGCCAGGCTATCCATTAGATGTAAGCGCACCATAACTTCTCTGTCACGTATAGCCGTCAGATTATAGGCTTTATTCCACTTTTCAATCAGCATAATAAAGTCAAGCAGTTGTTCTATCTGCTGTTCATTCAGGGCAAGGTTTAATGCTTGCAGACCCGAAACCAGAATTTTACGACAAACTTCCATCAGACATTTCACAACTCAAATTCTGACGGATCAAGCGCTAATTCTTTAGCAATTCTGACGGCTACCTTTTTTTCATCGCCATCAAAAACACCATCAGAAGACGCAATCGCAATAATCATGCGCACTAGCAAGCGTGAGGCTTCAGAATTGGACTTCATTTTACCCATGGCCTGGTAGGCTTTGGCTTCGCCTATATCTTTATCGAATTCCAGCTGGCCGACGAAATCCTGAAACGCCTTGATAACATCACTGGTGGTAAAAATCGACAGTGCAGCATTGCTTTCAATGAATTTAATCATTTTTTGTTTTTCTTCAGCACTGATGCTGCCATCAGCCATTGCAATCAATGCAGAACCCGCCATTGCAGCATTGAGAAAATCCTTGTTTTTATATTTCAAAGCCTCGGTTTTGAATTCACTGGCTTTGGTTTTTAGTTGGTTAAGAAAATTATCGAAACTCATTATTGTTCTCCTGATGTTTATATAACATGGATTAAGAAAATGCCGGGTTACTCCAGACCAACCCGGCCTACACGGATAATTCGGCGTACTTGTCATGTGGCGCCCGTATTTTAACACCATAACATTGTTGCCGGTTTATGATGCTTGTTCCCCAATGCTGATGGGTAGCTACTTCACACATCGCATTGTGCATTTTAAAAACAGCGGGCGCAGTGTGTTCGTTCAGTTTAACAGCCATTTCATAATCTTCCTCCTCTACGCTGTAGGCGGCTTCGATAGTCGGCACTTGGGACGGATGAATAGCGGTTTTTCCGGTTAAACCATGCGCCAAATCAAGCCGAATCTCTTTTCGCAAGGTTGCCAAATCATCCAGATATTCAAACACTGGCGCGGATAATGAAAAGCCGTACGGTTTAAATATAGTCACCAGTTGCGCGATAACATTACCTATTGGTGTTTCATAAAGCGTGAGAGATCGAGGTCTGCGCATACCTATTAGATTCATTAAATCGTTGCCGCCAATCCTGAGCATTAAAATCCGCTGGGCAATATCGTCTTGTAATAAACCCTGTCGGAGTTCACTCATGGCGTTGAAATCAAAAACGTCTTTGGTTTCCAGCGTAGGCATGACTTTAAAAGACGTACCCTGCAATTGATCGAAATAAGCATGAAATACAGATTCGTTAAATTTTGGTAAAACAAAGCCATCTACCTTTTCAATATCGGGAAGATCCAGTAAACGCGTTAATATAGCCGGATTTCTGGCGCGAATAAACCGGAATCGATGCGGCGAAGCTCTAAAACCTTGCAGACATAAGCCAATATGACGCACACAGCTATCGACATCGTTGCCGGACACTGCATCTTCGGTACAGAAAATCATTGACCTTAACATCGAAAATTTTTCGCCATTGGCAATTTCCATGAGGTCGAGGCGATGGCCCGGCATATAAAGCGGCGCCCCTAAAAACCAGGGTGAAAACAATTTTGACTCTGTATTCATAATTTAATCTCTTTGATTAATGCTACCGCACGATACGGTAACTCAGTAATAACCGCTACTGGAATCGACCTGGACTCGGCCAGCCAGCGCAAATGCCGGGTTGCTTCGGAGTCTAAATCCTGTAGCAGCAATAATTGTGCTTCGCGTCGTAATAACACGCGCGTTGCTTCTCCGATGCCGGGTTTAATATAATTATGATGAGAAATGCCGTAGCGCTTGGCAGTCCATTGTAAAAATTGTCGGGAAGTTGTTTGTAATTGTTGAAGATTCAGTTTGATCAGGTTTTGATGTTGTTGTTGTGGATTTAAGTTTCGCCAAATAATATCTACTCTGTCAAGCATTGCATTAATAAAATAGTTTGATAAATCGTGCTGTTCAAACTGCCGGTAATAAAGGCAGCCATGAAAATCATCGGAGCCGGCATTATTTGAGTCATAAACCGAACGGCTAACCAGTCCTGATACTGTGGCATTCAGGATGCTAGAAGGAATCAAATAATCTTCAGCAGTAGCGGCAAAAGTCGCGCAACCTGACAAATCGGTCAACACGAATAACTCGGCTGGAATACGGATGCCGTCACTGATCGCAAAAGCTTGCAAGCTGCTAGCCAGTTGTCGTGCAATAACGCCCTTTCCAGTCCAGCCATCTATGAATACCAAGGATTCTGGAGCGTGCTTTTGCAAAATAAAGCGTAGTGCGTTTTGGTCTATACCGGCATCTCTGAGGATGGAAATAGAATAGTGTTCGACTTGGGTGTTGAAATAGCGTTTTAAAACATGTTTAAGTAACACGCCTATTGGTGTGCCGGCGCGTGCCAGTGACACCAGCGTAATACTGTTTGGACGCGTAGCTAAAATGCCTTTTGCCAACAGTAATATATGCTCCGCTACGCGATCCTGATTGAATGCCATCGCTTGATAAAACAATGGCAAATAATCATCCGGTGGCAAGGTTTCATGGGTCAGCATTTGCGAATAATGTTTTTTACCCGATTGAATCAGCGCCTCCTTGATGTGGACGGGCGTATCCGGCATCGTCACCGGTTTTAACAGGAACTGTACATCGTCTGCTGTATAGCTGCCTGTGAAAGGGGTTATAAGCATTTGTGAGGGTTGTTATTCACCGCAGCGATACAAGAGGTTACTGAAAAATCACCGGCTTTAAAAAAGTGCTTCTGCACCTGCCTGATGAGCCGTAAAAGAATTCTAATGCCTTGATTTTCTGTCAACTCTGTGTCTCTGTGATGGATAATTGTTTTTTCAGTTGAATCTGAAAGCAAAATTAATCTGATAGGTATTATTATGGCATGTGTCTAATTAATCAATTGCCGTTTAATTTCATATTTGAATTTGGCTGTTTTTTTTGGTTTGTTAAAATGATCAAGCCTCCTCGCCGAGAATGGCATCCGCTGCTTTTTCTCCTATCATATAGATAGAAGTCACGATAAAAAATCCGGGGATACGTGGAAAAACGGAAGCGTCAACAACTCTAAGTCCTTTGATTCCCCGCACTTTAAAATTGCTGTCCAGAACTGCCATCGGATCATCGTCACTGCCGATAGGACAGGTACAGGAAGCATGATGCCCCCAAGCGTTATACCTGACATAATCACGCAGTTCCTCGTCACTTTGAAGAGCATTTCCAGGGTGCTCTTCTTCAGCAAGGATTCCTTGCTCAAAAAGAGGCGCCGCTAAACTACGAACAAATCTGATACCTGCAACGACCGCATCGAGATCGGTGCCGTCCTTATCACTGCCTTCTTCAAAATAGCGAAAATTAATATAAGGCCGGTCGCGAGGGTCGGTAGATGCCAGGCGCACTTCACCGTCTCGGTTAATGGTATGTGCCTTGAGCACAGCCCAGGTAAGATAATTCAAGTTCTCTTTGATCAATTTTGAATAGCCGGGAAAATAACCCCTGAAGTTACCTAATACCGCAAAACAAAACAAATCGGGTAGAGGTTGCTCGGCCATTGAGCGTTTGATGACGGCTAATACTGCGCCATTGGTAGTATAAACGCCTTGATGGTATTTTTCCCATTCTTCATACTGAGGATCGCCTTTGGCGTACTTGGCATCTTTAAGCGACTCCCAATCTTGATTCATTCTGTTGACCACACCAACTTCATAACGGTCTTGCAGATTGCTGCCTACGCCAGGCAAATCGAGCTTGACCTGAATGCCGTGTCTAGCCAGTTCTTCTTTGGGGCCGATACCTGACAGCATCAGTAGCTGCGGCGTATTATAAGCGCCGCCTGCGAGAATAACCTCAGAAGACGCATGCACGGTACGTAATTCGCCGGATTCCCGGCTGGGGTTTTGGTGAGCTCTATAAAGTTTTGTGCCTTTTAAATATTCGACGCCGATAGCGCGATTATCATCATCCAAAATAACCTTGGTAACCAGCGCGTCCAGTTCAATGACGAGCCGGTCGGGATGTTGCTTTTGTACATCCAGCAATCGCTCTCGAGAGCTGTGACGAACGCCGTTTTTAGTTGCCAGCGGTGGATAGCGCAGACCGGTGGCGTTTTCCTGTACCAGTTTCCAATGATTGGGATCCGCAAGGCCGCCTTCAATAAACCATTGAATCCGGTCAAAGAGATTGGGTAATTTTATAACAGCCTTTATCGCCGAGTCGCGAATAGCTTCGACCAGTTTTTTATCCTGGACCAAGGCTTTTAAGGGCAGTGCTATTTCGGTTTGAAACCAGCCGTTAAAGCCGTGACGGGATGGGTTAATGCCCAGTTTTGCCAACCAGCGATAATAGGGTCTATGGTGGCAATTTTCCATGCGCTCAAAATATTTGCGCATATTATCCGCTCGCCAGGAGTCATCACCGGTGATTTTGGCCACTTCGTCCCAGTCGTCATTGTGGGGATACACGGTTATCATTGCATTATGCGCAGTACAGCCACCCAAGCAGCCGGCGCGCGGATAAAGTACGCCATCTTCCTCCGCGGTAAATTTTGGATCCTGTTCCTGGGTTGCCCGGTTGCCATAATGGCGGACAAAAAAATCCCACTTCATTGCTTCGTTTTCACTGGAAAAAGTGTGAAACACGGGTACATCGTAGTCATCAGGCAAGCGGTTTTCATCAGGATAGGTCAGATCTCCGCCCGCTAATGCTTTCGGATCACCGCCAGCCTCAAGGACCAGGACTTTTTTTCCATACTCCGCCAATCTGGCAGCAACCGTGCCGCCGCCAGCGCCCGAACCAACGACAATATAGTCATAATTAGTGTCAGTCATTTTCTGTCTCCTTAATCGAGTAGTGTTTAGAAGCATTGCTGCTTATTTATATAAGCAGCAATGCTACATCTCCTTCGCTTAAATGAAATATCCAAGCCGGTGCGGTGCAAATAAATGGAAATGTTCGGCACTGCACCGGCGATTACTGTTTACAGAGTCTTGAGGAATGCGATCAAGGCTTTCTTGTCGTCGTCGCTAAGCCCAGGTTCTACGCTTGCTTCTTTAAAATAATCAGTACCAAAGTAATGGCCACGATTGACTATATAATCAGGGCATTTACTGGCTTTTACCAGAGGGTCGACCAGATTGGCGAAAACCTTGCTCGCCTGTTCGTCAGTCGCATTTTTAGGCAGAGCCTTAAGATCATTCTTGATTTTGTGCAGAAGTTTCAACAACTCGACTTTATGTATTACTCGACTGATGATGCCCTCTCTTCTATCCAGATCAATATTGGTCAACAGATTAACAGGAGTTCCTTTTGGAATGGGTCCCAATTCGATGCCTTTCTCACCGACTAATTGGCCGTGACTGATGACATCAACCAAGTCTTCCAGCAATTTAGGTACAAAGCCAGAGGATATTCTCAGATAACTGCGTTCAGAGGTTCTATCAACCCAGCCGGGCAACATTTTTCCGGAAGCGGTTTGATACTGAATATTGCCCTTGCGTTTTTCCGGCCAAAGCATTTGTTCGATGGAACTGTCAAACGATTGCAGCCTGTCTTCGACGGCAGGACTGGGGTTAAATATTCCTACTGTATTGTTGAGCAGGAACGGCGCAGTAGACCAGAGACTGATCAGCGATGCAGGACGGGTATAACCACGGCCGCCTGCCGGCATGTCGTATTCCCAAGGTTTTCCTGTGAGTGGATGATGAACGGTAAATTTTCCTACGGAAGGAAGATCCTTGTAGGATTGGGATGAATAGTTGTCCCATATATTGCCGCCAATAGCATTGGTGGCCAGAGGACTGCACGCGTTGGTTTCCAGTAATGTTACTGGCACCCTTAGTTCGGTGGAGAGGAAGTTGTCTTTCAGGAAATCTTCCTTCAACACGATCTGTTTCATCTCATTTTTAAATTCGTCGCTGCGCGTCCAATCCCAATACTTATTCCAGTGAGTTAGATAGTCATTACCGACGCTTCCGTCAGGAAAGAAGCTATAGGCCTTCTCCGGAAGTTTGCTCGAATGGCAACGGGCGCAACGTTCAGCAAACACCGTTTTGCCTTTGATTAATGTTTCGGCATCCGTGGTCAGGTGCTTATCGCCGCCGGGTGCATTTTTCAGATAGTCGGGTTGTGCGGTTGCCAGGAAGAACAGCGCCAGATTGGCTGTTTGCGCTTCATTTGCTTGCCAATATACTGAGTTTTCCCTGCCAACTTTTACCTGTATCGGAGTTATTTCCTTGCCGCCTATCAGAGGATTAAAATGCTCCAGCCATTCTTCGCTGAACAGGCCAATGTTGATAAAAACACGGTTTAATGCGCCTAACGCGCCAACCGAATCAGCGCCATCTTTCAATACATGCGGTGTCCAGACGGTCTCAGGCGCTTTATAATACTCTGTAAGTGGCGTGCCGGCCGGGACATAGTCATTAAGCTGCTTGTTATCCTTGCCGCCGCCTGCCAGTTTCTCAGTGCTGAATTTCTTGGCGTTTGCCAGTCGCGCCGCCAGGCTGTAAACCGCATTCATCGTGCGTGGATTGTTGATGTAATCACTGGAAACTAATGAGGTATCCAAGGCGCCAGGACGGGATGTGTGGAAGAGCTGGTATGGGAAGCTGCTGTTATCTGCATCCCAGGTGAAAATCCGGTCTATCCAGAAGTATTGCGCTCCCGGGTTTGAATTAAGATTTTCCCATTTCGGGTTTTCAGGATCCTTGGGCGGATTGGTGGGATTTGGACCGACATGGCAGAAACCGCAGGACATCCCTACACGATAGGGCCGGACCAGATTTTTATTATTGTAATACTTTTCGTCTGTGTAATAACGTTCGGGATCCCATGCTTTTTGCGCTTTTTCATCGAAATCAGGGTTGGGAAACAGACGTACACCCACGATACCTGTTGCATAGCCGTAGTAGGAGCCGACCGGGATATTTTTACCCCGTGCGCCGATTTTTACGCCAGGGTATTTTTCTTCATTTTCGAACGGATCGGCAGGGCAATCTTTAGTCCGTACATCCAGCCATAATCCGTAACGATCTTCACGCCCGCTTGTAGGTTTTTCGAAACAGGGTTCATTAACCAGTCCTAGATAATTCCAACGGTTGCTGCGGCTGAATTTTAAACTGGGATGATTGGATAAGGTTTTTAAAAAATCAAGACTGCCACGGCTCTCATAACCCAGTCTATTCCAGAAATAATCATTACCCGCTGTCCATACAATCCAGTTATTACGCCCGATAGCTGCGGCTTTGGCGGCAGCTTCCGGCGTTATTCCGGGAACAAAAGGGGCAAGAATTTTGGCTACTGCGGCCGGATTCTTGGTTGCGCCATTGTCCATGTCACTAAAATAGTCTTCATCTGCCCCCGGCATACTTGCTACCGTTCGTCCTGCACACTTGGCCTCATCCAATACTTTCCCCGCTCCCCTCTTATCGCAGGGTATGTCTTTTAATATTGCCATGCTGTTGCCGCTATAGCCTGCGAGCCCCAGAAATCCCGCCCCGGTAAGAGCGAGTACGATAGCTGATGTTTTTATGTTCATTTTCCTTCTCCCCTCAAAACATTACCCGCTTTTGCAAGCGCGAGTGCGATAATTGATGTTTTTATGTTCATACTGTTTGCTCCTCAAAACATTAGAATTATTAGGATTACCGACTGCCATGATTTGTAATTTTAGGTATTGTGTCTTTTATGCCCCTCCGCAATTGACGTTGTAAAATAGGTTTGGTTAATGATTCTGCGTAGTCTTTGTTTCTGATAAGTAGTCTTTAAATAGAACACATTAAAATATTTCATGAAAGCGCTTTTTTATACGCTACATAAGGGCTTGAATCATCCGGCTCACAGGTTATCAGTGCACGGTACAAATTGCATGGAAAAAAACAGGGAAATGAGCATTTTCTCTAAGCGTTCTAATTGAATAACAATTAGTTGGCCGGAATAATCGCTTAAGCGCTGTCATAAAAAACCTTCTGGCGAAACATTCGAATCGCAACAAAATGCCAATAAAAACAGAGTTCTTGAATTGCGGAGTACGTCGAACAAATATTATTGGCTTGATTTCGGCGCAGTGATAACTTATTAAGCAGGCAAGAGATATGATAAAAGGTGAAATATCTTTTGCTGGCCGATAAATTTTTTTCAGGAGACTTGCAACAGGGAATGATTCTGCAACAAGAGCACTAAAAAAAATAGCTAAACCCAATAAATCTAAACGGCGCAAAAGCCTTTTTTTTATTGAACTCTTCAACATTTTTCGTCCTCTCTTCAATCGATAGTCAGGACAGCTTGTTTAGTTAAGGATTTAAACCTGGGAAGTCAGAGCCGGTTTTTTTAAACGTAAAATACCCTTACGCTTTGAGTAAAGTCAATAAGTTTCTATGGATTTTTCAGATTTGACAATACCGGTGTAGAACGAGACATTTGCGCTGTAACGCTTTCCAGATTCACTGGCGAAAAAGAGGCGGATATTTCGTCTCAAAAATTATTTTTTTGGAGGGCTCCCTAACACGGCATTTGACGATTTTAGGTGCCGAATATCGAAAAAATTCATCGGAGCCTGTTTTTAGGCAGTAGGTACCCCTTGCCGGTGTCATCAGCTTTTGCTGGGAAACGTCTCAGTATGAATTTAACCGGTTTGTCGAATCGGCTGAACTAGCGAGCGCATCTGCTCGATGCGTCCCGCCTTCACATAACCTGGCGCCATGGCCATCATAACCGCCAGCGCCAGTCCCATGCGCGTTTTCATTTTGGCCTGACCGTGCATAAAGTGCTGTTCAAAACCGAAACTATTGTCGATGCGGTTGTTGATACGCCCCAACGCACTCCTGCGTGCATAGCTACCCTTCCAGGAGGGACTGCCGTAAGGCGTCGGGACGAAGATGCGCCGATTCTGCTCAGTGATGTCGATGCGGATAATGCGTCCACAGTCGCCCGGATTCACTTGTCCTGCTGTGTGGCATTGGGCTCGGACACTGAGAGCGCAATCAGGGAGTGGCGGCACTTCAAAACAGCGGAAGCAAAAAAACACACCTTAGCCGATTTGGTGGACAGATACATTAAGGACGTATTACCAACAAAGCCCATACAATCTGCCGCGCAACGCCCACAACTGGAACGCTGGAAGGCTGAAATAGGAAGCTATGCCTTGGCCGAGATAACACCTGCCTTAATCGTTGAGTGTAGGGACAGGCTACTAACCGAACCTACACCAAGGGCTGAGCAGAGAATACCCGCTACTGTGGTTCGATACATGTCGGTTTTATCCCATGCTTTTACAATTGCCGTTAATGAATGGCAATGGTTGGTAGATTCACCCATGCGGAAAGTTAAAAACCCCAAGGAATCTAAGGGCCGTGTCCGGTGGCTGGATGATGGCGAACGAGCCCAGCTATTGCAAGCCTGTAAACAATCACCAAACCCCTTACTTTTTCCGTGCGTAGTACTGGCATTGTCTAGTGGTATGAGACAGGGCTAGATGATGGGTCTTAAATGGCAGGACGTAAGCCTAAAGGATGGTTATTTAATCCTGCATGAAACAAAGAATGGAGAAAAGCGGCGCATCACCTTATCCGGCTTGGGCTTAGCTTTGTTGAAAGAACACGCCAAAGTAAGACGGCTTGATACCACCCTGTTATTTCCAAGCGAGGGAAACCCACAAAAGCCGATTGATTTACGCAAGGCTTACCCAGGTGCGTTAAGACAGGTGGGTATAACTTAATTTACATGGCATGACCTAAGACATTGCACCGCGTCTTATCTAGCCATGAATGGGGCTTCTCTTGCCGAGATAGCCGCGATATTGGGACATAAAACCCTACAAATGGTGAAGCGATACGCACACCTATCAGACAAGCATGTAAGCAATGTTGTAGCCAGTATGAACGTTAAAATCTTTGGGGGCGTGCAATGACTACCGATAAAGAAATAGAGTTAAAAAAAGCACGTGATGAGATAGACAAGAGGGGGGGGAAGAGCTAATTAAGCGATGCGAAGCAGACCCAGTCTTTAAGGGGGGTAAAACCTTGTTGTGTTTTTTCTTTATTGGATAAAGATAGCACATTTTGCCAACCATCTTATTTGGATTATTTCCTGTCTGTTATTATTATCAAGTTTTCGAGTAAAGACCGAGTCAGAATTTTACACACGTCCGCTTGGTACTTTAGGCGGAGGGGATTCGTAAATAGATGTATTTGGATCGTGATATCGTGATTGATTAACTTGTAAACAAAACATCTTCTACTATGATTTAAATCAACAGGAACGGCAGCAACATTTGCAAAAATCGTTCTTGTCTGAGCCTAAAACAGGCACATTAATCTGAAAAGGGCAAAACCATCGAAAGGTGGTGACGCAAAATTACCAGTCTAAAGGAATTTTCCTATGACAGTGGGATCGCCAGAATCAAAGAGAAGTTTAGGGAATTTTTAAGAATTTCATCTTCCTCGAGGAAGGTTTTTTAATTTTTTTTAAATTCCCTCTATCACTTCGATTGATCGTAAGTTACCCATCTAGGAACTCCTCGGACCTAAATTATTTAGGAGAAGAGTTGTGAAAACTAACAATCAAAGCAGTAAAACCACCCAAACAAAATCATCAAATCTAAAGCAAACTCGTAATACGAGAGCTTTAAAACAATCCCAATCTTATTTCTCTTACAGTTCAATTACCGGCGTTAAGCGGGCCGCTATATATACAACAGCTTTAGCTTTGAGTCTACTGAGTACACCTTATCTTGCCCAGGCCGAAGAAAACGCTGTTACTTCAAATTTACAGGCAGTTGCTCAATCCTATGCACAGGAAATCGGTGATGCGCGCGCGGAAGAGCGCTGGACCCGAATCGAATTTGGCACTACTTATAGTGATCCAGTCGTGATAGTTGAAGGAGCAATTGCCAATGCAGACAATGCTTATATGGTAGGTATCCGTAATGTAGATGCGATGGGTTTCGAAGTCAGCCTTAAAAATTGCAGCAATTCTACCGGCATTCCCGTTCAGGAAAATGTTAATTATGCCGTTATTGAGAAAAGTCAGTTGCCCCTGACAGAAGACGCAAATGCTGAAATTAGACAGCAATTTTCATGGGGCGAATGTGCAGCAGTTGAAGATTCAACGACTAGTTGAAATTTACATACGTAAAGGTGATTGAGCTCAACCATCCTTAAAGTAAGCAACTAATTAACAATGCTTAATATTGTATACAATATACCTATATAGTAAAGAGGAAATCATGAATAAGATTTACTTGCTAGTTCTCGCTATGACTCTTTTAGCAGTCAATATCGCGTTTGCAGCTGACGAAATTCACTGGACCGTTACCGGCAAGGATTCGGTCACTTTTGACTGGCGGGGAACTTCTGCAGAAAATTCGATTGGTTATGGACTAACTAACGAATATATCCAGGTAACCGCAACGACGCCTAATCCGGTTCCTGTTTCATCCACTGGCCCTTTCTGGGAAGCAAAGCTTACCGGTCTGACAGCAAATACCCGTTATTATTACAAAATTGGCACCGCCCCTGAGCGTAGCTTTCGCACTCCCCCGGTTCCGGGCAGTGCCGATTTTACCGTGTATGCCCAGGGTAATATTGGCAGTAGCTCGAAATACTTCAATACCGGTGTAATTCAAGATATTATTGCCAATGATCTACCTTCCTTTGTTATCGGATTAGGTGATCTTACTCTGGGAAGCATTAATGGAAAAGCTGCAGTTGATCAACACTTTAACGATGTCATGCTGTGGTCCAAGGAAGCAGCGTATATGCCGGTCTGGGGAGATAAGGATACGATTACATCGACAAACGAAAGCTTTAAAAACTACAAAGGCCGCTTTGCGGTTCCTAATCCGCAGACATCCCCGGGTTCTCCGTTAGCGGGAGGTGAAGACTGGTACTGGTTTGATTACGGTAACGTCCGCTTTATTACCCTGCCGGAACCCTGGACTGGCGCTTGGGCTGACTGGAATACAAAAGCCGGCACTCTTATGGCTCAAGCCCAGGCCGATTCAGATATCAAATTCATCGTCACTTTCGTGCATCGACCCGCCTATTCATCCGGCCATTATACCGGATCGTCCACTCTTAAAAGTATTCTGGATAAGTTAGGAGACACCTATAGCAAGTACAAATTAAATATAAATGCTCATAGTAATAATTACGAGCGTAGCTTCCCGCAGCATGGCGTAATTCATGTTACTGCCGGAACGGGGGGCGCAAATCTTACGCAGGATGGCGCCTGCTTGTGGTTAACCTGCACAAAGCCTTCCTGGTCTGCTTTCCGTGCCATGCATCTTGGCGTCTTGAAATTACATTTCACCGCTTCCGGCATAGAGGGGTCGTTTATCTGCGGCCCTGCGGGTGGCGGTGCCAATGATGTGACCTGCACAAAAGGCAGTGTTGTTGATAGCTTCGTAATTGGCAGCCCTTTGATAAGCGCCACTTCTGGGGATTTGAGTTCCACCACCTCTGCAGCATCCGTGATCGGTTTGTTAAGCGGGAGCGCAACCAGCAGTACGACGGCTGCGAATCTCACGACCGAGGGGAAAGCCGATTGGATCCATTGGGGCGATGCGAGCCTGAATCGCAAATCCGGAGTAGCGGCTCAACTCAGTAGTTACACAGTAGTAGGGGGAGGAACCGTTTATAAATACAGTGACGATCCCAGACCGCTGAGCTGGACCGATGGCAACCCCACCGCAACCGGCACAAATAACAAGAACGGTGTTTATGTTGCAGGTTCTGGAAAGGGCTTTTCATTCACGGCGCCGGCAGACACGAGTACTCGGACGCTGACAGTCCATGTCGGCGGGTGGAAAAGTGGGGGCACACTACTAGCGCACCTGTCGGATGGCTCGGCAGCAGATTTTGTGGATGTAACCGCGGCAGCGACCGGCCAATACGACCGCAACTACGCATTGTCGTACAAGGCGGCTAGCGCGGCGCAGACCTTGACGGTATCGTGGAAGATGAATTCAGGGACCGGTAATGTTACCTTGAACGGGGCGGCGTTGACCTCAGGGGGCACTGCCGGCACTCCACCTGTTACCACTATTGTACCCATTGCGGGGCCGACGATTAGCGCAGTCTCTGTGTCCAACATCACTCAAACCGGCGCGAAAATCAGCTGGACACTGAACCAGCCTGCAACAGGGCAGGTCGAGTACGGAACGACGATATCGTATGGAAGTAAGTCGGTGAAGGAGACCTCATTCCAGTATTCTGCGCACGTACAAACACTCTCAGGTCTGGCTCCGGGTACGCTGTATCATTATCGAGTTCGCTCCACGAATCAGGCTGGTGTTGAATCGGTCTCTGGGGATTTCACATTCACCACTGCCGCAGTCGCTGCGACGACGACCACTACTCCGCCACCGCCACCGACTTCAGGTTATCACGCGCCAGCTCCAACATCGTCACTTGTCGTGAATGTCAAGAATACCGGCGCAACAGCAAACGATGCCACCAACGACACCGCCGCGATTCAGGCAGCCGTTAATCAAGTTGGCGGAACAGGCGGAACAGTTCTTGTTCCGGCCGGAATCTATATGATTGATGCGCAGACTTCGGTGAAGCTCAAAAGCAACATGACGTTCAAGATGGAAAGCGGGGCTGTTTTGAAGGCAATACCTAACAATGCCACTCACTATGCAATGGTGAACATTCTAAATGTCACTAATGTTAATGTAGTCGGAGGTACATTCCAGGGTGAACGACATCAACACCTTACTCCATGTGATAATGTATTAGCTACCTCAAACTCAAGCAACCAGCTATGTTACGGTCAATGGGGGATGGGCTTTTGGATAGGCAATGCAAGTAACATATATGTAGAAGGCGTTACTTCAAGAGAAATGTGGGGTGATGGATTCTATGTCGCCGGAGGATACGCCCAGTCCAAAAATATTAATTTATATGGCGTTGTGGCTGACGATAATCGTCGCCAAGGCATGTCAATTGAAAATGTTAATGGCATGATAATTCGAGATTCCGTATTTAGTAATACAAAAGGGCATTGGCCTATGGCTGGAATAGACATTGAGCCCTACAGACCTGAACAAGTGGTCACGAATTTGCAGATCATTAACAACAAATTCACCAATAATTACTCAACCGGCGTAAAGATATATTCCGGCCAAACAGTTAGTAATGTCATGGTGAAAGGGAATACCACAACCGGCGGTTTCTTCGGTGTCTATTTCAATGGCGCGGTAAGCGGCACCGTAGTAGAAAGCAACACCATCAACAACTGTTCTGTTGCCGGAATACAATTGACCGGTACCGGTAACGGTACGGTTCTTACCAATAATACGATTACCGGTTGTCCGACTACGATATTGCGCAATTGACCAAATGGGATCCGCGTAGTGGGAAGTTTGTCTGATAATAATATTTACAGCAATAACACAATAGTAATCAGTCCGGCTATTACCGGAGATCATGCCGGTATTAGATTTTCAAGTGGAGCCTCTGGGAATACTGGTACAGGATACCCTTATGGCGTTAAGGATGAGGTCGGCGGTAATAGTGTTAAGTAATGCTGTCCAATACCTTAACCCTTGAAAAGACTTATTGGATATATGAGCTAGGTAAGTCGTATTTCTACCCTCCACCATGTGATGTATATGAGCCGGAGACCCAGATAACGGGTGTTCGGAGACACTGGTGGGGGATCACTGTGGTTAACCAAAGCAATCTTATGTTGGTAAAAATAGAGACCAAGACAGCCACCTTGATAGGCGTGACGCAAGCCGGCATATTCTGGTCCAACCTGAACAGTCATTCTGATCTATTCTGAACACCTGATATTGATTGAAGTTGAACGATTATTTGGTGTTCAAGTTGCCAGAAAATGAGTGTTCGAATACACCCAGAATCCCACCTAACTTATTGTTTATAAATCTCTGTTTATACAATCCACGTTATTAATATTGCCCAGCAGGTTGTTCACCCAGAAAAAAGCCAGGATTTAACGTCTTTTTGGGCAGCCGCCGGTGACAAAGACTTCATTTGCTATTCTGGCTTTATCCGTATCCGTTATAAGCGCCTAAGCAGCCTTTAATCGCATACTGCCCGTTTTGATTTGCTGTTGACTCCACTGTTTTATGTTGCCTCTCGAAACCCTTTCTCCCTGTGCATATACATATGACCTGTGCATATACATATGAACAGACTGGCTTGCCTTCTTCAGTTGTTTCGACCGCCGCAAGAAAGAACTTTTTTTATTTTCGTTTCCGCGTCAGCGCTTGCCCGCATGCTCTTCGCCCCAGTACGCATCATCAATGTCAATGCGAACTCGACCGGGCGTTGTCTTTCGTGCTCCAGCATCACTTGCATGAGATTGTGTTTGATGCCCCATGCGGTGTCGCAGGAAACGTACAGATGACGTGCCAGTTTCAAAGCCGAGAATTAATCCATGTTCTGACTGACTAGATAACCGGCGAAAAAATCACTTTTGCAAGGCAGCTTGATTTCACAATAGTTTGTCCCACAGCATTCCCGACAGCATTAAACCGTCAGTTATGTTTAAACTGCGCCACTTTACTTTGGCTTTAACTGCCGTACAAATTCATGAAATCTGTCAATCTCATGCTTTTTGTTGTGGACTTCATTTGCTTTTGACTGCTCCCTTTAAGGATCAATCTGGCTGCCGTTTTTTGAGGCATTCAGATTGACTGAAGGTTCGACGGTATTCAGGTAAGGTTATCTTAAGAAACGATTGTTATCCTGCTAAACGGATTTTATAGCGCTTATTCTCAAAAAGCATTAGCGAAATTCAATATAGTTACCATTATTAAAACTAGAAAGATTTTAACTTATTTAATTGACTACATTATGATAATAAATCGCATTCTCGTACTCATTTTGAGTTCTTTAACAGCCGATATGGCGTTCGCTGACACTACAATACCTCTTGTTACCGATTCTTATGAAGTTTTCACTGAACCAACTGCACCAGAGGCTTTTTATTTGTCGTCTTTGTCTTTTAAGGAACCTATGTTTGATATAGGCAAATTAATCTGAAAAAGGACGAAACCACCGAAAGGTGGTGACGCAAAATTACCAGTCTAAAGGAATTTTCCAATGACAGTGGAACTGCCAGAATCAACGAGAAGACTAGAGTCTTCTGAAAATTTCTTCTTCCCTCAAAGGAAGGCGTGTTTTTTGAATTTTAAGAGATGCTTTTTATTTCTTTAAATGATAGTAGGTCACCGTCTAGGAAGTCCTCGGACCTAAATTATTTAGGAGAAGAGTTGTGAAAACTAACAATCAAAGCATTAAAACCAACAAAACAAAATCATCAAATCTAAAGCAAACTCGTTATACGAGAGCTTTAAAACAATCCCAATCTTTTGATTTTTTGTACAGTTCAATTACCGGCTTCAAGCGGGTTGCTCAATACACCGCATTAGCTTTGGGTCTACTAAGTGCACCT
>JAQTMV010000018.1 GCA_028714175.1 Methylococcales bacterium | reverse complement strand
ACAGATCATTGCCTCTCCCATCCCTGTGATCAGCTATGTAGCGCCCAGTGGAGCACGCGCCGCCAGTGCCGGAACTTATATCCTTTATGCCAGCCATATCGCCGCAATGGCGCCGGCAACCAATCTGGGTGCGGCAACGCCAGTGCAATTCGGTGGTTTTGACAACTTTGATGACGACAAAGACAAGTCTGATAACAATGACGATAAAGCCGAACCGTTGACTGATTCAATGGCTCATAAAATGGTCAATGATGCAGCCGCTTATATTCGCGGTTTGGCAGCAATGCATGGCAGAAACGAACAATGGGCAGAAAAGGCGGTGCGTGAAGCGGCCAGCCTTTCAGCAGCTGAAGCATTAAAACTGAATGTAATTGATATTGTGGCAGTGGATATAACGGATTTGCTTCGGCAGTTGCAGGGCCGGAAAGTCAAGGTTTCAGGTAAAGAACTCATATTTGATACCGGACATATTGAAATAAAAAGTATCAAACCGGACTGGCGGAGTCAATTTCTTGCTGTAATTACCAATCCCAGCATAGCCTACATTTTGTTGATGGTTGGTATTTATGGTCTGATATTCGAGTTCTCCATTCCAGGCAGCATTGTTCCCGGCACTATAGGGGGGATTTGTTTGTTGCTGGCTTTATATGCATTTCAGCTATTGCCGGTCAATTATGCCGGTATGGGCCTGATCCTGTTAGGAATCGCACTGATGACTGCTGAAGCCTTTGTGGCCAGTTTCGGCATTCTCGGACTGGGGGGCATAGTTGCTTTCGTCATTGGCTCGGTAATATTGATGAATACCGATATACCGGGATTCGGGATAGATCTGGGTCTGATCGCCGGTTTCGCCTTAAGCAGCACAGTCTTTTTCATCATCGCTATCGGCCTGATATTAAAAGCAAGGCACAGACCGATTGTCAGCGGCAAGGAAGAAATGATCGGTCTAGTGGGCGAGGCGATTGGTGATTTTACCGGAACAGGGATGATTCGTATTCATAGTGAAAACTGGCGGGCATCATGTAACCAGCCCTTACGTAAAAAAGAAAAAGTGAAGGTGACAGCGATCAATGGTCTGCTTTTACAGGTGACACCTATCCAAACACAGGAGAACGAGTGATGGTTGCAAATTTCTTTTACATCTTCATCAGCATTGTGCTGTTATTGCTAATCAGCGCGTTCAGAATCCTAAGGGAATATCAGCGCGGCGTTATTTTTATGCTCGGCCGTTTTTACAAGGTAAAAGGGCCTGGGTTAATTGTCGTCATCCCGTTGATTCAACAAATGGAACGGGTTGATTTAAGAACCGTCGTTATGGATGTGCCAACGCAGGATGTGATTTCCCGCGACAACGTTTCCGTTAAAGTCAATGCTGTCGTCTATTTTCGTGTGATAGAACCGGAGAAGGCAATCATACAAGTGGAACATTTTTATGAGGCTACCAGTCAGCTGGCACAAACTACCTTACGATCGGTACTGGGACAGCATGAACTGGATGAAATGCTGGCAGAACGTGATCGCCTGAATATCGACATTCAAACCAGTCTTGATCAGCAAACTGATGCCTGGGGAATTAAAGTATCGAATGTCGAAATCAAACACGTGGATCTGGACGAGAGCATGATCAGAGCTATTGCCAAACAGGCTGAAGCCGAGCGTACCCGGCGTGCAAAAGTCATTCATGCGGAAGGGGAAATGCAGGCTGCCGAGAAGTTGTTGCAGGCGGCAAAAATCCTTTCACAACAACCCGAAGCGATTCAACTGAGATACATGCAAACATTAACTGAAATTGCCGGCGACAAATCCTCCACCATTGTGTTTCCACTGGAACTATTGAAAAATTTAAAACAATAACAAGACTGGCAAGAGCAATAATCTTAAAAATATGGCGGCAGGTTAAACGTTCAATCAATTTTAGCCCGTAGATGTGGATTGCCAGACCTAACTCCATATGAGCACTAAAGGCTGCCACATCAATGAGATTGGCTGTGCGAAAAAACGTTATATTCATAGCAATAGCTAGAAAAATATGCGGGATAGCTAAATAATTAGTACTTTTACCAAACCCTAAGAATCATTTCACTCTTTTTGCGTATCCCTTTAGCGGTGACGTTATTTATCAAGCAATGTATCAAGCCTTGTTTGATAAAAATCATTAGCAGCCGGCAACCTGCATATGGCTTAATTCGACATGGACTAACTCAAATCCTTACTTAATCTTTAAAAGAAAAACTGATCATGAACACAACACTTTCAGCAACACCAGGCAATATTGCCGAATACAGCCTTAACTGGCCTGGCACTGCTCATGGCTCGACGCATGAATTGGTCATTGATGAACAGCATATCTATGTTACCGGGCAAAAAATGGACCAGATTGCCAAGTGCGATTATAAAGGGCAAATCGTCGACTATTACAAGATGCCCGATGGCAGCGGTCCACACGGTCTATTACTGGATAAACATAGTCGGCTTTGGGTTTCGCTGGAGTTTTTTGGTCTGGTCGTACAACTGGATAATTGGGGAAAAATTGTAAAAGTAATCGATGTCCGCTTATTTGCGCAGGGCACAGAAACGCCCATTAATCCAGCCCCGCATGGTATCGGTTTGGATGCGGATGGAGGAACCATCTGGTTCACCGGCAAGCGTACCAGCACTGTAGGCAAAATTAATCCCGATGGCAGTGTAGAGCATTTTCAATTGAACAATTTGGCAGCATTGCCCATCTTTCTGTCCGCCGGAGCCGATGGCACTATTTGGGGAACCGAATTGCTGGCTAGCGCCATTCTAAATGTCTCTGGCGAAGGAACCGTCAGAGAATTCAAAATATCAACATCGAACAGCCGGCCCATTGCGGTCATTCCTGACCCGTCGGAGCCATTCATGTGGTTTACCGAAGAAGCCGGCGTCAAAATAGGCAAGATCGACCAGTCCGGCAAGATTACCGAATATCCCGTCCCCGCTCTGCAAAAGAATGACATACTCGCAGCACTGGCATTTGATCGCGACGATAATCTGTGGGTACAGGTTTATGTGGATCAAAATAACCCCAATCCATCAGGTTATGACTATATCCTGAGGTTTGATAAATCCATCCGGCATATCGAAGGCTCTGATATTTCCGGAGTACCGTTCAGCATGCACGCCTTGCCCAGCAGAGGAACGGTGATGCACCGAATCAAAATGGACCATGAGGGTAATTTATGGTTCACAGAAATGATGACGGATAAACTTGGCAAGATAACTCTTTGAATTAATTTTTTCGTTTGAACTGGTGGATGCCTATTTTGATTATTCAGCAAATCAGAAAACCCGCAAATCGCTGAGAGGCCTGCCCCCTCTCCTGATGGAGAGGGTTGGGGAGAGGAGAACTAAATAAACATTTAGCATTTTTTGATTCGCCTCACCCTACCCTCTCCCGCTGGAGAGGGATTGTTATGCGTCGAGCTAAGTAGTTACTGCCTATTTAAAACTGGCGCGGAACCCGTTAGCCGGATATTAACTCGTATATAACTCGTTCCCATCTGCTGCGTGGGAATGTAGTCACTCCGCGCCAGCGGTATGAATCACAGCGCAGCGCGCTTCAAAGGCGTTCCCACGCAGCGCGTGGGAACGAGATAATACCTATTTAACTCAGTGTTCCGACTCCGTCCGCCGCTTCACTCGCGATGCCAGATCAACTCGCCGTTCTTGTAAACAGACTTGACCCGATGCAAGGGAATGGAATGCGGCTGCCCCTCGTGATCGACCAGTTCGAAAATGCCGGGGCCGTCCTTTGGAAATCTGATTTCGCGAAACGGCACAAGAATGATTTCATGCTCGATCCGGTCGTAATAACCGATGACGAATTCGCCGCAGCCGAATTCCGGGTCCCAGCGGATGCGATGGAGGAGGTCCTGGATGGGGATCATGATAGTGCTACCGGCTGGGAAGGATCTTGACTAAACCGGTTCCGTTGGCGGCCGGGGCGATGTCTATACGCGCCAGTCCGAAACGCTCAATTACCCAGGCGTTGGTGACGAGATGCGGACTGATGCGCTCGACGCTGAAGACGGATTCGCCCCGGCACAAGGCGAGCGGCAGAATCAACTGATCGGCGAGATGCTGTTCCAGGGCCGCGCCCGATCGATAGTGATGCAAGAGCGCGGAACAGGCTGCCTCGGCGACTCTCTCGGCAGGCTTTCCGCGTTTCCCTTGGGCGCTAAAACCCGCCAGGCTGTTTTCGTAATGCGCGGTTAAATACAAGCCGGCACCGGGGCAGGCTGCTTCCAAAACGGCTGCCTCGATGTCCACCGCCATTCCGGTCTGCTCCAGAAGGTCGCGTGCGCGGTAAGCCATGCGTTCGCAAATATGGCCGGGCAGATTGGCGGCCAGCGCGCGTCCCGTAACCGCCCGCAGCGGACCGCGATGTTCCAGGCGCAGGAGCCCCAATTCCCCCGATCCCGCGATTCGCAGCCTCACTTCTCCTCGCCCCACCGGGAACCAGCCGGACCGCGCGAGGGAAAGCTCGGCGCGCACCCCCATGCGGGCGAACGTGGGCAGCCAGACATCGTGCACATAATCGTAGAAAGGGCTCATGTCGACGTGCGAACCGCCGCGCAACATGACGGTGGATACGCCCGCAGACAGCGCCAGCGGCAACAGCAGGGTTTGCAGCATTTGCGAGCCGAGTTCCGCCCCCTTCACTTCGGCGTCGCAGAGGATCGCCGCCGCCTGCACCGAAGTAAGATGCTGCGCCGCCAGCACCGGGTTTTGTCTGTTCGCTCGGATATTCTCGATGCGCACTGGGCGCCCGGTGATGACGGCCAGACTCAGCGAGCTGCGCAGGATTTGTCCGCCGCCTTCGCCAAAGGAACCGTCGATGATGAGAAAGCCGTCATATGTTAAATTTCTCCACACTGAAGGATAAAACTGTTAACACAAGCTTTACAACTCATGATGGATATAGATGCGCTTCACTGCGTTTAGCACATCCTACGTACTTGACACGGATACGGTCGCTGACTTGATCCAGGAGCTTTGGAGGTGTATTTGTATTTTTGCATAAAAAGATTGCTACCAATAATTGGTTACTATAGCATCTAGACTGACTAATTGCTGGTATGGTTTTATGCACCAGCATTTTAGAATTTATATGCTAAAAGGTGTCTACTTTACGTTATGTGACGAACAACGGGGAAGAGGTGTGCCGAAATTAAATCAAGTCCGCTGCGTGTTAGCCGTCAACGACTACAAAAAATCAGCGGAGTTCTACCGAGAGAAACTTGGGTTCAAACTCGACTTCGAAGTCGAAGGTTGGTTTTTCCTTTCGAGAGACAACTTTAAGGTAATGCTTGGACATTGCCCAAATGAAGTACCAGCCTCGAAAATTGGAAACCATTCGTGGTTTGCTTACGCATACATGGAAGACATAGACGGTTTACACTCAGAATACAAAGAACACGGTGTGAAGATCGTGCAAGATATTGCCGATAAGCCGTGGGGAGTGAGGGAATTTTGCATTGAAACTCCTGACGGGCACCGAATTATGTTTGGTCAAGACCTTGAACAGAAAAACGTCACATAACGAATAAGGTTAGATTGTGCGAGCGATAGCGAGCCACAATTTGAACCGGTTGTTGGACAAGCCCGGTGATAGTCGATGCAGACTATTAGTATAAGAAAATATCTTTTCGGATTTTGTTGGTTGCGGCGAGGAATCTAGAGCCGCATTTCGTAAGGACAAGCCAAAAGCGTTGTTTTGGTAACGCCTTTATCGGATAGCGATGATTTAAGGTGAATTATAGCCTTTTTTCAGGCAAGCGCTGCTCTCGGCTTCACCATGCCGATTTAAGGTTTTCCCAGATTGACAGATGCAGTTACATAACCGGTTGCGCCTCCACTCTGTTAGCCGGCTGGCGCAAGCAGCCCGAGTGCGATCAGGGCGGGAATCCGCGTTTTCACAATCCGCATAGCACCGCCGCAGCAAGGACACTTGATCGTAGGTCGTAATGCTAACGCGGGACAGGGTTTGTAACCCCGCCCCAAACGTTTTGACGCTGCCGCTATCTTTGAACTATGCGAGAAACCTTGCGGACGGGGTAACATACCCCGTCCGGTTTTATTTACCTTCTTTCCCGTGATTTAAATGTATCATAAGATGGATGGCGGTATATTCGTAATTGACCGGCTATTCCGGAAATGGAGATATAAAATGACCATGAACTATCAACCTTATATTATACTTGTACGTGACGCGACTATCTGCAGTGGCGAACTTGCAGTCTTGCAGAAGGCATGACAGTGGCTGAAATCCTCCTGGATTTTCCAACCCTGGAGGAAAACGCGGTGCGGGCGGTGATCGCCTTTGCCGTCGTTTCCACCGAACAAGACTTGCCTGTTCAAGCCGTCCCGAACATAGCATGAAGAACAAAAACAGCGGGTGCAGGGTTGCTATCGCAAACTATATAGGTGGTGATGGATCGGCTTCCTCACGTTAACCCATCCTACCAGATCACTGACTGGAAATAATTTGTCGTTCTGATGTGATATTGTAGAATCAAAGCATTATGGCATTACAGAATCAGGCGAACTATATGAGAACCACTTTAGGTATTGACGAAGATATTTTGATGGCAGCAAAGACACTTGCCAAGCAACTGAAATCGTCCGAAGGACAAGCCGTCTCGCAATCGCTTCGAAAAGCGCTATCCGGCGAATTCAGTTCTCCGCAGCCTCCAGGGGGTTTGGTTACCGAGGCGCAAACAAGCACAGGTTTTCGCCCTTTTCCAGCAGGAAAGGGTATCATTACCAACGATTTAGTCAATAACCTGCGGGAAACCGAAGGCATATAATGCGCTCTCTTTTAGATGTAAATGTTTTAATCGCATTACTTGATGGCAGCCATATCCTTCATAAACAGGTAACCAATTGGCTTGTCAGCAATATTAACCAAGGTTGGGCTTCGTGTCCGATTATCCAGAACGGCTGTATCCGCATTCTTTCAAACCAAGCTATCCAAATTCGGTTGCTACCAAACAAGTATCTGACCGGCTTGCAGAAGCGACGCTGCATCCATCTCATCAATTCTGGCCGGACGCAATCAGCTTGTTGAATACAGATTTCTTGAACTGGGAATGGGTGTTGAATTCACGACAGGTAACCGATCTTTATCTGCTGGCGCTGGCCGTTCAGCAAGGCGGGCGTTTCGTTACTTTGGATCGCGGCATTGCAATAGATGCTGTGGCTGGCGCCAATATCGAGCATCTACTGGTAATTTTGTAAACTCGTAGTTCCACTCGCGACGGCGTTTACAACTCCGTCGCGAATTTTTTGACGCTGTCGTTATCTTTGATCTGTGCGAGCAACTCTGCGGACAGTACAATATGCCTCGTCCGGCCGTTTTTTTGTTGTGAATAATTTAATTCTACGACCGTATGGCGGGTGAGTAAGGATATTAGGTCAGGCGATAACCGGAGCTTATCACATCAAAACGGTAAATGTCGGGTTACGTTGCGCTGACTCGACCAACATTGATTTTCCGTTGGTTGACCGTTCAAAATATAACCAAGATTGGTTTTTCGAAATGTGTTATGTTTTGCGTTAACGTAAGCAAACACCAAGTTGCCTAAATGAGTTAAAAACTAATGACTATAATCGACACCCTCATCTCTATTAATAACAGACTGCGTTTACTAGCCATTTCTTCCCTAGCGCTGATCGCCTTGAGCGCCCATGCGCAGAATGTTGAAGATGCCGGCGACCTGTTTCAACAGATCCAGTCTCTGCAAAGCCGTATGAATATTAAGATCACTGGTTTGGAGAGAATCCAGAATGGAGAAAAAGTCATGACCAGTGGCAGCCTGGAACAGCAAATTGAACAGGTCTTGGCCTCGTACAATCACATCATCAGCCGAAATGCCAAGGGACAGATTGAGCGCATCGTCATTATTCATAAAAAACAAAAGCCGGAAGTCAATCGTATTGTTTTGCCAACCACTCTCCAAGGTAATCATTTTATTGTTTCCGTAGCCATTTCAGGTAATGGCAGCCTATGGCAAACCCTGGATATGATTATCGACACCGGCGCGGACCTGGTCGTTTTGCCGGAATCCATGATAGATCAATTGGGCCTTGCGGATAGCACATTTAGCAGGCAAAAGATGCAGACTGCCAATGGCATGACCGAAGCAAAAATTGGCAAGTTGCAGGAACTGAAAATTGCCGGGGAAACCGTTGAAAATGTAGAAGCAGCCTTTATTCCAGACTCCCTTTTAGGGAAAAACAGCTTGTTGGGGATGAGTGTTTTAGGGCGTTATCAAATAAACATCGATGATAAAACTCAATTGATCACGCTCTTTAAAAAGTAATTAGCGTTCCGAAAAGGCGAACTGCGTTTATTTGTATAAACGGTTGGCTAGCTCACAGAACTTCGTACAGAGGATATTTTCACTGATTTGCGAATAACTGCCAGGGACCGGTTCACTACCCTAATCTCACCTACCCGTTCTGGAAAGAATGAGAGTGTGGGCTTGTATCCGGCTTTGACAACCTTTGGGTATTTTACAAATAAGGGGTATGTTAGCTCCGTTTGCCGGAACAAATCATGCTTTCGCTATTGATCCGATTTATGAAGGTGCAAACGGCATTAGAGAGAAAGTATTCGCGACCGATTGTCTGGTCTGCCATTCATCCAATCTGACCGGCCCGGATCGGATCTTAACGGCGCTCTACCTTCAGTTAATTGGGATACCTAGAGTCAACGATACAGAATATTTCTCGCGCCATCGCAAGAGCCGTGGATCAGATGACGATGCCGTCCTTTTCTAGCGGTATCCTTCTGCTTAATGAGGAACAAAAAGCGGCCATGCTCGCTTGGGAAAGCGCCGGTTTTCCAAGCTAGGTTGCTGGTAACTCCTCGTTTGAAGGCGCATTTACCTGTCGGGTTTATAATATCAATTTATGCCGACATTCGCTTTGACGACATTACCCAGCAGTTAGCTAATCCGCCAGAACCGGTTGTGGTCTATAATCAATTTCCATCAGATGCGCATCATAACTGGAAATATCTGCGTTTTGATCCCGATAACAAGCATTACACAGTAGCCGGTGCACCTTGCTATATTTGTCTTCCTGAGGAAATTTTTGCTTCGCTATTCAGATTAAATCCGGATGGCAGCGACGTTGAAATTATTGACCGGGGCATCAGAAATACTGTTGTTTTCGATTGGCAGTCAGGGACAAATGCGTAATTTTTTACCGATATAACTTGAGAGGTACATAAAATGGTTTTTATTCAGCAAACGCCAGCGCTTTAAATAGCTGCGTGTTTCCCGGAATCAAAGCATAATCGCACAACGCCATAAACGGCGCGTCGGTTTTGCTGTCGCCCGCGCCAAAGGTCAATAATTCCGGATGCTTTTGTTTGTAGCTGTCGATCAAATAACTTACAGCACTTTCCTTGTTGATTATTTTTGGTAATACCGCAAGATTATTGCCATTCAAATGCCAATATAAACTGCCGTCAACAATATGCCGATGTGGTTTAATAATGCCGTCCAACAGCATTTTTAAAGTGTTTTCAGTACCGTCCACGTGCTTGATCACACCATACCACGTTATATCAAAATCATTGACTAATCGGTGTTTAAAACCGTTATAAGAATTGCAATAAGCCTCGACCTCGGCCCACACATCCAGCAGTTTTTCATGATACTTGGGAAAAACTTGCATCATTCCATCCATCCACACACTATCGATATTGCGCTCCTTATCCAGAATGACTGCGCCATGATTCAAGACCACTTCTTCCTGAAAAGGCAGCATAACGCGCTCAAAGGCCTCAGCATCACGCCCTGTAACCGGCACAATCCTGAAGCCTTGAGCCAGCCAATGCCACAGCCATTGCTGCTTGTGCGTTGCAAATGAATTGGCTGTGCCATCCGGTAAAAAAGCACGGACTTGCAGCCTGGGATCTTCAGCATCCAGGGCACACTTTCTCAAGGTCTGAAACAGCGTGTCATCAAGGTCTAAAAAAATGTAGCTTTGCATGGCCTGGGTTTTGAGCTTGAAGTTCAAATCGCGCGCTGATGGCTTGCCATGCATGCAGTCGGCCGGTTAATGGCGGACCTAGCGGCGTTTCATGGCACAGAATAATTTCCCGATACTCATTGGGATTCAGGTTGTAAATAAAGTTGGCAATGCCATCTTCATAGTTGTCTTCAAATTGGCATACCAAAGCAATGTCGTTGCCTTGATGAATAGGCGACCGTGTCGTACTTTGCACTTTTACCTTAAAACCTTTGCTTTCCAACTCTCGCCCCAGTAGAAAGGCCGGGGCATTGCATTCGCCGGTACCCAATACCAGAATGGGGCGCATATCGTTGTCATTATCCGTGTGTAGAGACGCAATATTTTGCCTCTCTACATTGGCAATAATGCACATCAACTGTTCCACCACATTTGATTCCAAAGCAACCGGTGCATCCATGCCCAACCGCCCCGGCCAAGCCAACAAATGCTTTTTACAGGCGCCATTGCCCGACACATTAACGGTAATGTTATCAATGGCTGCATTTTGACTATCCTCAAAGCGCAATAAACCCTGTCTTAAACAGACCCATTCCACCGCAACACCGGCCTGAGAATCCAGCGCCGCGCGGTCATCCGGATGCGCAAAATTTACCAGGCTGACAATAAACACTTTACGCACAGACGGATTGACCGCCTGATAGGCTTTAATGAGGCGTAAAAAAGTTTTCCCGGTGCTTATTTCATCATCAACCAATACCAGGGCTCTTGCATTTAAAAACAGCTTTCGATAATCCGGGTGGTCAGGATAATACAAAAAAAAGTCAGTAGCATGGCTGTGAGCTTCTTTAAATTCAAGCCTTGCTATATCAGACAGGTGATATCGTGTAGTTTGGATAAACAGGGCGTTTTGTACCCCTTCCAGACTAGCCGCTTCAAATACCCCGTAACCCAAGCCGGTTGCAGTTTCCGCCATTCCTATCCACAGTGAATCATTTTCTACCCTGCTTTTTAGAACAGCTCTCGCCAATGCGCGATAAGACCAGCTCATGATTTTTGGTGATACGGGATAATGTTTGCCCAACACCTTGCTGACCAGCAAAAACTTACGCTTACTGCTTACCCGTGCCGCAAAACCCAGCAAACGCTTAAGCGGAATGCGTCCCGGTTCTACGTGGAGTTGGAGTGTTCCGGTGTCTAATTTAATAGTTACAGTTTCTTGCATAGTTTGTTCCATATGGAGACATCTACAGGGTTATTAACTGACAAGGGCGGCGATTTGCGCCAGGAAATGAAGCCCGGCAGTTTTAAGGTCAACAAATGAATAAGAACTTGCTCTAAGCATTCCAACAATCCCCACCATAATCCAAAAGACATTCAGTAAGGTATAGGCATTATCTTTTTTAAGAATGGAACACCAGGAAAGTATCACCGCGTCTGTCGTATTAAAAGCCCATACAAAAAAGAACGGGCTTTCCGGGCCTAACCAGCTAACCAGTGAGAAGCTGAAAATCCGCATTAACACACCGACCATTTCAATGAACCTGATGTATTTATAAACGAATGAATTTATTTTATTGAAGGGCATTATTTAAAACTGGCTAAGCGCATTACCATAAGTAATCTGTTATCACCAAAATGCTGGATTGAAAAAATCAGCAACACAACCTGTGAAGTTTTTATTTTGAAATCAAGATGGTGGTGCATAAAAGTAGATTGTAATCATCGGCTTTAAAAGTCCTACATCACCTAGCTTCAGAGCACTCTCACCTTCTGGTGCTAAATACCACACTCCTTTTTTCTTTATGAGATAGCTTGCCTTGATGCAATCAATGGAAAAAAATGTAGCATCGATTTCCAACGTACATATCCGGTTTTCTCATAAGTCTGTTTTGCCCAATCATCAAATTCAACACGTTTTTCGACTTCTGCGATAACTTCTTTCCCAGGCGCTTCACCACCCCTTTCTTTTAAAATCTGTAACGCAGCAAATACAACTTTTGATGCCAAAGAGAAACTTCTCGACATAGCTTTTTCGTTCATCTCATACCCTTTCAACTACTAACGTCTCTCTAGCCATCCTACGAAACGCCTTCCAAAATCACCGGAGTATTAATCTCAGTAACCCTAAGCCCATAACGAATAACCGGTTGCTGAATGGTTTCGCCTTTAATACTCTGCCAGGCAATATGCGCCAAATTAGCGCCCGATAAACACGCCATTCCGAAACCACCGGAAGGACGCGGGTTGATTTCCAATAATCGCGGTCCATTCACACCCTCCTTGAACTGGATATTGAATAAACCGTTAAGTTTATAGTGCTCGGTTAATTTGGCAACCATGCCATTGATTTCGGCATTGTTGTCTATAGTTTGCCCGTGTCCTGCCAACTGCGATTTTTTTCGTTGCACTGCACACAGCAATTCTCCGTGCCGCCCGGCACAATCGACGCTCCATTCAGGTCCACCCAGATGCTCCATAACCAGCAACGTGGCAAATTGCGGGGTATTATTCATGCCTTGGCGCAACTCTCGCATAGGAATCTGGTATTCGACACCCTTGAGTAATTGGGTAATGCTGTCACGCTGCGTATCTAATATCCGAAAACCCAGGCCATATACTGACACTGCGGGTTTAACGCACAGCCTTTCATGTTTTGCCGATAATTCTGCAACTGCGCTATCAAAGCCGTCACGGTCATTAACAGCAAGAAAGTCCATGGTTTTTGCTATGTCCGATTTCAAATCAACATAAAAATCCGCCTTGTTTTGTAGTAAAGCGAGAGTGTCATGATCGGCAACAGACATAACTTGCGTACCCATCGCCTGAAATAAGACATGATGTCGACTGATTAGAGTCGCTCCTTTACCCGGCCAAAATAACTGAATGTCATGCTGATGACAAAAATCAACACACCATTCAAGATAGGCTTGCCCTGTTAATTCGGCTGGTTCAAGATAACTTTCATCAGCCGACAGAAAAACGGCTGCTGTTGTATGCGTGTGTGTACAAATCAACGTGATTTCGTCAGCTGAAACTGGCTGACGAAGGTTTCCAAGGACTGCACCGATGGTTGAAAATGTTTTGTTAAACCAAATCCTCATTACAAATGAACAATAATTTGCGGCAACAAGTTATCAATAGTTCGACCGGTTCCATTTTCACCAATTGCATGCATTTTCCATTCGCCGCCATGGCGATACAATTTGGCCATGATTTGTGCAGTATGCGAGCCTTGTGCGCTTAAGGTATAACGGGCGATTTCATTTTTATTGCTGTTATCGACGAGTCGGCAATAGGCATTTTCAACCGTATCAAAAGTTTGGCCGGTATAGGAACTCACGGTAAATACCAGCGCTTTAACAGTCGCTGGAATTTTATCCAGATCAACGATGATTTGTTCATCATCACCATCACCCTCGCCGGTGCGGTTATCGCCGGTATGGACAATACTGCCGTCGCGACTTTTCAACTGTCCAAAATAGACGGTATCGACCACTTTATTCTGTTCATTGAATAATACGCAGGACGCATCCAGATCAATAGAGCTGCTACTTCCGCCGCCAAACATCCCCTTCAACATGCCGCCGCCGGATTTTTTAGCATCCCAACCCAAGCCCATGACAACTTTACTTAACATGCCGCCGGACTCTTTGGACAAAGAAATTTTCTGTCCTTTTTGTAAATTTATAGCCATAGTAAAATGCTCCAAATTAAGTGCTAATGTTGAAAAGCTCCCTCTCCTGCTGAACAAATCCGCCGGGCGCCGATCTGGTCGCTCAGAAAGCTCCCGCAGGGTTCCGGGCAGAATAGCCCTGAAACATTGGGTTTGTGTGAGAGGAATAAAAGCTACTGCTTAATCCTCTCTCCTCCCAACCTTCTCCCTCAAGGGAGAAGGAGCGAATAATTGTGTAAATACCTATGCGTTAATGGCTAAACACTAACGCCGAAAGAAGCCGCCAATGGTCCAAGACCGCCGGCAAAACCTTGGCCGACCGCTTTGAATTTCCAGTCTGCGCCTATACGGTATATTTCACCGAAGATCATTGAGGTTTCCACTGAAGCATCTTCGCTCAGATCATAACGGGCGATTTCCTGACCGCCAGCTTCATTAACAACGCGGATAAACGCGTGATTTACCTGGCCAAAATTTTGCTTACGCGCTTCGGCTTCATGAATGGTCACTGCGAAAACAACCTTGTCCAAATCAGCGGGGATTTTAGACAATTCAACCTTAATGACTTCATCATCACCTTCACCGGCGCCTGTTGTATTGTCGCCTGTGTGTTGGACCGCGCCATCGGCAACGACTTTATTATTATAAAAGCAAAAATCGCTGTCTGATCGGACTTTGCCATCCAGCTTGACCAAAAACGCACTGGCATCCAGATCGAATGCCGCGCCATCGGTGGCGCGCGCATCCCAGCCCAAACCCACCACAATTTTATTCAATCCCGGGGCTTCCTTGCTTAAGTTTACGTTACCGCCTTTGCTAAGTGATATTGCCATGAGTGTCTCCTGTTGTTATTAAGGTGTTGTAGATTTATTGGTTAAATGTTAATTCCGTATTGCTTCGCTAAAGATGCCAGGCCGCCGGCGTATCCTTGTCCCACGGCTTTAAATTTCCATTCGCCGCTGTGCCGGTAAATTTCTCCGAAGACCATTGCCGTCTCAATGGATGCGTCTTCGCTCAAATCGTACCGGGCGACTTCGTTGTTGGAATCTTTATTAACGACTCTGACATAAGCGTGGTTTACCTGACCGAAATTCTGTTTGCGTATGTCAGCGTCGTGTATCGTGACGCAAAACACAACCCGTTGAATATCCGTGGGCACTTTGTCGAGCAAGACAATAACAGCTTCGTCATCGCCGTCACCTGCGCCCGTGCGATTATCACCGGTGTGCTCAATCGAACCACAGCTGGATTTGGTCTGGTTGTAGAAAATAAAATCACTGTCAGATCGTACTTTGCCATCTTCCTTGACCAAAAACGCGCTGGCATCCAGATCAAAATCTGCGCCAGCGGTGGGTCTAGCATCCCATCCCAAGCCCACAATTACATTTTTTAGACTGGGATCTGTTTTGGACAAACTGACGTTACCGCCTTTACTTAATGAAATACCCATAAATGAATCTCCGTTAGAAACGTTTGTGTTGGCAGTTCACACTCCTACACTCCGTACGACCAAAGGAATGAGGAAAAAGTTAAGCCAATGAGAATAGCGCCGATCAGGTCAGTGACTCTTTGGAAGTATTTGACTGGCGTCGGTTCATATAATACCCGTTAATACGCCGATTGCCTAGGAGCCTGTCCGATAATGCCGACGAAAAGTTAGGTAGCCCGAATTCCTTTCTGTCCAGTTTTTATGGCGCACCAACAAATCGCCCCATAACAGCTTGAGATATTTAATATAAACAATATGTTATGGTATAATTATGGCATATAATGCCACTTGGACACGAATGTCAGTTCCTTTCAAATCAAGCCCGGTTGAATTTAATCAACACCTGCTGTTTCCCCACTAATATTTTTGATCTACCCCCAAAAGATCATCAATGCTTTCTCTATGCAGAGCTATTTCAACAGATTGATACCAGCAGCCTTGAAAGTCTTTATAGCGTTAAAGGCCGGAATGCCTGTAAACCAATTAGGGTGGCTCGTTTGAGAGCCTTATTTTCGGACAGCCTCCAAAGTGATCCAGTACTTTAACCAAGTCGCTTAATCAATCGTTGGTCGCCCAGCGCAGCCGTTTTTACTTCTTCTTCTGCCCAACTTGTCATGGTTTTTATCCCCTTGTACAAATAAATATTGGACAAGAGCAGCACTGCAATAGTTGTGTATAACGATGAGCGCCGGAGCGTGGGAACGATAATACCGAGTAACCTAACAATAGGCAGTAACGGTAGAGTTTTCAACCTAAAAGTTGGTAACCAATTTTAAAACCGTGCTTTTAATAACGCCCAATTGCTTGTTTGTGCTTGCCAATTGGTGGTCTGAACGTATAATTGCAGCTAATTGCAAATTACCTGACATTAGACTTAAGGCATATTAAATCATGGGAATTCTTAGCCTATTGCTCTGGACTCCTGCTGTTGGGGTTTTGTTGTTGGCTTTTATTCCCGGTCAGAATACACCGATAATCCGCTATATTGCGAATCTGTTTACTACCCTCGCCTTTTTACTAAGCTGTTGGTTAGTCAGCTTGTATGACCAACACGACGCCGCTCTTCAATTCAGTGAATATTTTCCGCTCAATCCTGACCTTGGCAGTGCTTACGCACTGGGTATTGACGGTTTATCCATGCCGATGCTGGTGTTGGCAACGCTGCTAACGTCGATTGCCTTGCTGGCTTCTTTTACCATTTCCAGCAGTGTCAAGGGCTATCACATTTGCATCCTGTTGCTTGAATTCGGCATGCTGGGCGTGTTTCTGGCACAGGATTGGGCACTATTTTATATATTCTGGGAAGTCACTTTAATCCCGCTGTTTTTTCTCATAGGCCGCTGGGGCGGCAAACGTCGCCATACGGCTAGCCTTAATTTTGTGCTGTACACGATGGGCGGCTCGATTTTTATGCTCATCAGTTTGCTCGCGGTCAGTCAGTATGATCTTGAGCACGGCGGCTCTTTAATGACGACCATGCATCAGGCCGCGCAAGACATGCCCCGCTATGAACAGATATTGGTGCTGCTTGGTTTTTTAATTGGATTTGGCGTTAAAATGCCGATTTTCCCACTGCACGGCTGGCTGCCGCTGGCGCACGTGGAAGCGCCCAGCCCCATCAGTATTCTGCTATCGGGAATTTTGCTGAAAATGGGCGCCTACGGTCTGATCAGGGCTGTAGTCATGCTGCCGGAGGCCGCGCATCTTTTACAACCCATACTGGTTTTTCTGGCGCTGTTCGGTATGGTTTACGGCGGCCTGCTAGCCTGGCGGCAAAGCGATCTTAAAGCTATGGTGGCTTATTCTTCAGTCAGCCATATGGGCATTGTTTTATTAGGCATTGCTGCCTTGAACGAGGTCGGAATGACCGGCGCGGTCTTGCAAATGACCGCGCACGGTCTGATTGCCGGGGCGTTGTTTTTGCTGGTGGGGCTGCTTTATGAACGCACCCATACCCGCAATATTCAGGATTACAGCTCGCTGGTTCAGGTCATGCCGCGTTTTGCCCTGTTTATGACGTTAACATTACTGGCCGTGATGGGGTTGCCCGGTTCAGTTGGGTTTATTGCCGAACTGCACGCGCTTATCGGCGGTTTTCAGCAATGGGGCGGCTTGATGGTATTTTTCAGCATCAGTATTCTGATCAGCGCGGCTTATGCAATGCGCACTATCGGACTCTTGTTTACCGGCCCGGTAAAACCACAAATGCTGCAGATTGCTGACCTTAAAACTTCCGAATTAATAGCAGCAGGCATTTTGGTTGCGGGCATTGTGTTATTCGGCCTGCTGCCTGCACCGTTGATTGAGCTGTCAGCTGCAACAACAAGGCAGATGAACAACCAGATCAGTCAGCGGCTATTATAGAATCCATCATGCAGGAATCACTTTTAAAAGCCGCTAACAGCCGCGAACAGATCATAGCCGCGCTGAATCATCTGGATCATGTCCTGCCCGGCCAGGCGCCGATTCATGATTTCGTGCATCACAATACCTTGCATGGATTTCAGCATCTGCCGTTTGATGAGGCGCTGGCCGCATTCGAAGACTTGACCGGAATTTGCGGTTACCTTCCTGCATCGCAAAACCGGGATTTTTACCAGCAGGGGCGCATCAATGACTGTGACCTGTCCGCAGCCCTGGCGCAGTGCCCGTATTTACAGGCAGAGCAAATAGTCTGCACGTTAAAGGATCGTGTTGTGACGCGCAAAGATCTTTATATGATCGCCCTTTTATTTGATTTGCAAGGCCTTAGCGTTAGCCAGTTAAACTGGTACGCACAGGAATTGGGCGCTTTGGAAAAAGTACAGGCCGATGTGCCGGAGCCAATTCGCAGCCGGTTATATGCAGACGACACCCATCAAGGCAATGTTATCAAACTGCTTTGGGAAAGTATTTTAAGCAAACTTGACTTGCGGCAAGCGGCCTTGCACCCCGAGGCACTGCTTGATTTGTCGCTGGAGCAGGCTGAAGAATGGCTGGCAACACATCAGGACAAGCAGAAACAGGTTGAGACTTTGCATCACAACGCCTCTGCAGAACTGGATGAAATATTGTCCCAAGTGGGCGATAGCATAACCTTGCGCAGTTTTATCCTCGCATTGAGCGGAGTTGACATTCTCGATTCCGTTCGCCCGGAATTGATACGCATCTGTGCCTCGGCCATGGATGAAGGCGTTGCCTCCTGGCACCTGCCTGAATGCAGGCGGTTAGGTCTTTATGCTGCCTGGCGGGCAACAGTCGCCTATGACGCCAACCCTTTTTTACATGAGTTGCCTGATTGGCAACAGATTATGTCCGAATTACCCGAGGATGCAATCGATACCATCATCCTGCAACTGACTCAGTTGGAAATACCGCAAATTCGATGGGAAGGTTATCTGCGTAGACTGGCACTTGAATTGCCGGGCTGGTCAGGGCTTATTAACTGGCAGCAACACCATCCTCACTACCAAACGGCGAACAATGCGTCACCAACACTTGCCGATTATCTTGCAATTCGACTGATTTTGGACAGGCTGTGGCTGAATCAGGTCTGCCGGGACTTCTGGAAGTGCGAAGCGAAAATCAGCACACTGCGCGCTTATTTTGGTAAACGCCTGTCAGAATTTACCGTGCGCAGACAGTTGTATCAGGGCGATTTACCGGAATATCTGACTCAACTGGCCGAATCATTGACCATTCAAGCAGATTCCGAACGGCCTGACCGCTCCGGATGGCAACGGCTTGCAGAGCTGATATGGACCTGGCGGTTCAGAGGACAGGGAACAGAGGACAGAGGACAGAAGGAAGCTGTTCTCTGTCCTCTGTCCTCTGTTCCCTGTCCTCAGGACAGCGGCTGGCGCCTGTTTCGTTTATGTCAGCACTTGGGGCTAACTGCCACAGATCTGCAAGCGCTGCAAAAAACAGATCTGCTGGCAATGTTAAGTCTGCTTGAGGAGTTTACCGAAAATGAACGCGGTAAAGTCTGGCTAATTGCTTACGAGCATCATTATCGCGACGAACTGTTTCATGCGCTGCAAGCCAATCATAACCGCGGCCCCTGGGCCGCACGCATTAACCGGCCTGAAGCGCAAATCATCATGTGCATGGATGAGCGCGAGGAAAGTTTCCGTCGTCATCTGGAAGAACTGAACCCTGCTATCGAAACCTTGGGGGTGGCCGGATTTTTCGGCATTCCGATGAATTATAAAGGACTCGAGGCTACGCACGTAACGCCGCTGTGTCCGGTCGTCGTAATACCTGCCCATGAAGTTGATGAGATTGCCAAACAAGGCCACGAAAAAACGCTGCTTGCACACCAGAAAGGACGCCGCTTTTACCTGCGTTTCACTTATCTTCTGCATCAGGTTCCGCGCCGCAATCTGTTATTGTCATACGCCGCGATCGTGCTACTTGCACCGTTTACCTTGGCCGGACTGCTCGGTAAAACCCTGCTGCCGGGTATTTATAAGGCTGTCGCCGATTGGCTGCGCCAAGCCGTTGTGCCGCCTGTCATTACCGAATTAAAGTTTACGTCAACCGATACGGCAACGGCTGCATCGGCCGAACACCCCAAACCGGGTTTTACCGACAGTGAGCAAGTCGAGCGCGTCGCGGCACTTCTGCGCAGCCTGGGCCTAACCGGCGGCTTTGCGCCGCTTGTCGCGCTGGCAGGTCACGGCTCGACCAGCCAGAACAATCCGCATGAAGCCGCGCATGATTGCGGCGCCTGCGGCGGCCGGCAGGGTGGACCGAATGCGCGCGTATTCGCGGCCATGGCCAACCGGCCTGAAGTCCGCGCGCGACTGGCGCAGCAAGGTATTGTCATTCCTGACGACTGCTGGTTCGTTGGTATGCAGCACGATACCTGCAGCGATGCCATGATCTGGTACGATCTGGAAGCGTTACCGGTTTCGCTGCGTGAAGACTTCGAGCGCTTCAGGGACTGTATCGGCCGGGCGCAAGCATGGTCCGCGCATGAGCGTTGCCGAAGGTTTTTCTCGGCCGAGCGCTCTGCCACACCAAGCCAGTCTTTTCGACATGTGACGCTGAGAGCGCATGATTTAAGTCAGGTTCGCCCCGAGTTCGGTCATGCGACCAATGCGGCGGCCGTGATAGGCCGACGCGCCTTGACCCAGGGGCTGTTCCTGGACCGGCGTGTATTCCTGATTTCCTATGACCCGACGCAAGATACTGAAGGCAGCATCCTCGAAACGATTTTGCTTACTGCCGGCCCGGTCGGTGCCGGCATCAATCTGGAATATTATTTTTCCACAATCGACAACGAAAGTTTCGGCTGCGGCACAAAAGTACCGCACAATGTGACCGGTCTGTTCGGGGTTATGGAAGGCACGGCCAGCGATTTGCGCACCGGTCTGCCTATACAGATGGTGGAAATTCACGAACCGATGCGGTTGCAGATTCTGGTTGAGGCTAAAACTTCGGTGCTGGAACAAATTTACGCTCGTCAGGACAGTTTGCGCGAGCTGATAGCCGGCGGCTGGGTGCATTTGAGCGCGATAGACCCGGACAGCGGCGATATTTTTATCTTCGAGCGTGGAACAGGTTTTGTTCTTTGGCAAGCTGAAGCAAAAGATTTACCCGTCTGCGACACGTCGCCGGATTGTTACCGGAATAAAACCTCACCCGTCTCGCCTGTTCTGATTAAACAGCCACTTCGACAGGCTCAGGACAGGCCTGAACTGTTGGGAGTCTAGAATATGGATGCACTGGTTATTCTAATCCCTTTATTGCCATTTATCGCCGCAGCACTTATCGGCACGGGTCATTTATCGGGAACACTCAGCGGCGAAGCCGGTGAAAGCACGACGGCGATTATCGCTACCTGGGCAATCAGTATGTCCTGCCTGCTGGCTCTGGTTTTGCTGGGTACTGATTTGCTGGGAAAAAATGCCGGCTCATTCAATGCAGGGCAATGGCTAGCCAGTGATACCTTGAACATTCAAGTAAATTTTATCACGACAGGCTTTAGCGCCGTGTTGGCGGCGCTGTTTGCTATCCTGTTATTTATCATTATGCATTTTTCGATTAATTATATGCATAAAGAAACGGGCTTCCACCGGTTTTTTTTTATTTTGAGCCTGTTTGCTTCAGCAATGCTGTTACTGGTGTTGTCGGCTAACGCGGCCGGTACTTTTTTTGGCTGGGAGATTGCCGGCCTCTGTTCTTATCTGTTGATAGCCTATGCCTACAATCGCCCGACTGCTGCTGTGAATGCAACGCGGGTATTTGTTACTAACCGTATCGGCGATGCCGGCTTTATTCTGGGGACGGGGTTAAGTTACGCCTGGGCCGGCAGCATTAACTGGAATCTGTTGAATGCTGCCTCGGCACAACTGACCACGGGTGAAGCCACCGGGATTTCCCTGTGCTTTGCCATGGCGGCGTTTGCAAAATCGGCGCAACTGCCTTTTACACCCTGGCTGGCACGGGCGATGGAAGGGCCAACACCATCAAGCGCTGTGTTTTACGGCGCTGTTATGATACATGCGGGTGTCTATCTTGTCTGTCTGTTAAAACCCGTTTTTGAACAGGCACCGTTATCTATGGCTGTGCTCGCGGTAGCTGGCAGCACCACGGCCGTCTATAGTTTTATTGTTGGCCTAACCCAGACCGATGTCAAAAGTTCGCTGGTTTTTGCCACGTCCGGCCAGTTGGGTCTGATGTTTCTGGAGTGTGGCCTGGGCTTTTGGCAACTGGTCGGCTGGCATCTTTGCGCCCATGCTGTGGTGCGCGGCTATCTGTTCCTGAGCGCTCCGTCAATCATGCACAATGTACACGACAATCCGGTAAAACCCGTTGCTCCTGCCGTCGCCGGACTGCGCTGGGCGTATATTGCATCTCTGCAGCGGTTCTGGCTGGATCAAATGACGGATTGGACCTTGGTAAGGCCGGTTCGCCGGCTGGCTCACGATCTTAGCTATTTTGATGATCATATTGTTGATCAAATTATGGGGGTGCCTGCCCCTGCAACTCGCACTATATCGTCACTGGCGCATCTGGAAGAAAAAATGATAGGAGCTCGGCTGGATAATGAGTTCGATGAGTTTGCCCACGGCAGTGGCCTGGCCGGTAAACTCACAGAATGGTTTGCCGCGATCATGCACTGGTTTGAAGACCACTTTGTATTGCGCGGCATAAACAAAGGCGCCAGTGCGTATGGTCGAAAGCTTGGACACGCCGCCAATAAATTCGAGCAGTTAATACTAAGGCCGCGGTATCTGGTGCTGTTTGTATTTATAACATTGCTGGTTGCATTTTGAGGCGCTGATGGATACCTATGTGACTCTTTGGTCAGAATCAGCTGCCTTCCCGTTGTTAACTGCACTGACACTTATTCCTCTTGCGGCCATGGCCGCTATCCTGTGTTCACGTTCGTCGGTTGTTGCACTGCGTTTTGGCTTTTCAGGAACATTGTTGACAGTGTTACTCAGCCTCTACCTGTTAGCTATTTTCGATTCCGGTAATCCCGGCATTCATCTGGTCGAACAGGTACACTTTGCAGGTCTCAGTTACAGTGTCGGCGTTGATGGAGCGAATATTTTATTTATACCATTGACGGCTGTCTTAACCTTGCTGGCCCTGGTTTATACCCTGATTACCCGGCATGCCATGGATCGGCGGTTCATTGCCTGTTTGCTGGGTTATGAGGGCATATTGATCGGCGCTTTTGCAGCACTGAATGTAATGCAATTCTGGCTATGGTGTATGCTGGAACTCATCCCGGTGGCTTTGTTAACGATTCATGCCGGAACCGGACAAAACAGACGCCGGGTCGTCACGCTATTGCTGCAATACTGGGGCAGCGGTTTGCTAATGCTATTGGCCGGCTTTATGTTCCTCGCCTTTGGCTTAATCGATTCAGACCATGCGCTAACATTCGACTGGCTGACGCTCAAACAGAACACTGCCTATTTGCATGATGAAGTGTTGATTTTTATACTGCTGTTCTTTGGTTTCGCCATTCGCATGCCATTATTTCCGTTTCACGGCTGGCTGCCGTTGCTCGCTGAACAAGGCACGGTCGCAAGTGCCGCCATTTTTATGGTGGGCCTGAAACTGGGCATTTATGGCGTGATTCGTTTTATTTTGCCGCTGGTTCCGGGCGTCGCAGAACAATGGGCCGGATTCGTATTGACGTTGAGTCTGATCAGTATTTTTTACGGCGCCTTACTGGCACTGATGCAAATCAATATTCGCAGGTTGCTGGCCTTTGCCGTTGTCAGTCATACCGGAATGCTGGTCATCGGTATTTTCAGCTTTACCGAATACGGACTGGAAGGCAGTCTGTTGCTTTCTATTGCGTATGGTCTGGCGACAGCAGGCATGTTATTCAGTGTCGGGTTGATTTATGAGCGAACGCGCACCGCCTTTATCCCGCGCCTGGGCGGGCTGTTTGATACCAATTCCGCGGTAGCATTGCTGTTTTTGATCTCGGCACTGAGCACTATGGTCATGCCGGGTACGCCGGGATATGATGCCGCGCATCTGCTCATTGAAGGAGTAATTGAGGAGAATGGCTGGTTGCTGGCGATTGCGATATTGATAGGCAATGTCCTGGCTGCGGCTTTCCTGCTGCGCGCTTTTCAACAGATATTTATTGCAGCCCCCAGGCGTGTGCATCAACCCTACAGCAGTACCCATCATCCCGTCAGACAAGAACGCATTATCACTGTCGTGATTTGCTCCTTGCTTATTGTTACCGGCTTTTACACCACGCCGTGGCTGAATTTTATAGATCAGGAAGCAACCGACATAGGCGAGCATTATCCGATGCACGGCACACAGCAACCGGGCACAATGGCTGAACCAACCGAGGACAACCAACATGAATGAAGCTGGTCTTCCGCTGCTAAGTCTAATTATTCTGTTGCCTTTACCGGGCGCTATTGCAACCGGTGTTACCCGCAACGTAAAACTGGCTAAAAAGATCGCACTGGCGATTGCCGGTCTTGAACTGATTCTGACGCTGATTGCGGTGCACTTGTTTAATGCCACTAATAGCAATAATTTTCAACTGGTCGAACATTATGCCTGGATACCAGGCCTGAATATCGAGTTTCTGGTCGGCATCGATGGCATTTCGGTATTATTTTTGCCGATGTCCGCCCTGCTGACATTCATGGCGATTATTGCCTCTTGGAATTCGGTACAACACCTGCACCGATTTCATTTTGCCCTGTTACTGGCACTGGAAGGCGTTACCATCGGCGTATTTTCGGCGCTGGATATGGCGCTGTTCTTTTTATTCTGGGAACTGACTTTGCCGCCCATCTTCTTTTTGATTGGCTTATGGGGCATAGGTCCGAAGCGGCGCAGTGCGGCGATGAAATACACACTGTTTATGCTGTTTGGCGGCGTACCGTTATTATTTGCCATTATCATACTGGCCATTAATCATGCTATTGTTGTGGAGGGCAGTATCCCTCAGAATCTGTCTTTCAGCCTACCGGTACTCCTGGAAACACCATTACCGGATAACTTGCAAGCTATTGTTTTTTTACTACTCCTGTGCGGCTTTGCCGTTAAAGCGCCGTTGATACCTTTTCATACCTGGTTGCCCACTGCCGCTATGGAAGGGCCAACGCAAATGACTGCATTATTAACCGGCCTGAAGCTCGGCGTCTACGGCATACTGCGCTTTACGATGCCTTTGGCTCCGTCTGCGGCCGTTGAATACAGCTGGGCGCTGGGTATTTTGGGCGCTATCACACTGGTTTATGGCGCGCTGATTGCGCTGCAACAAAGCAATTTGCGCCGTTTGCTGGCCTACGCCAGTGTCAGTCATGTCGGCCTGGTGATAATCGGTATTGCATCGTTAAATATGCAGGGGATTCAGGGCGCTATTTTTCAACTGTTCAATTTTACTCTGGTTGCCGGTTCCCTGATGCTGGTTGCCGGCTTTATTCAACATCGATTAGGCAGCACCGAAGCAGTACATTTGGGCGGTTTGGCAAAAGTGATGCCGCGTTTAACCAGTTTTTATTTTCTGTTCGCGCTGGCCAGTATCGGCGTGCCGGGTACCAACGGTTTTCCCGCTGAATTATTATTGATTATTGGTGCATTAACGGCTCACCCCAGTCTGGGTATAACAGCGCTGGCCGGTGCAGTGCTGAGTGCTGCTTATATGCTGTCATTTACCCGCCGGGCGTTTTTCGGCCCAATCACTCAAACCGCTGTTAATCAGGCACTGGATTTACGCCCGCGTGAACTGGCTCTGTTGTGTGTACCCGCTTTGTTAATTGTAGTGTTTGGGTTTTTTCCGAATAGTGTGCTTAAAATCAATCAAAAAGCCGTCGAGGCATGGTTATCCCGTTTACTGGATCAGCCGGTATTCGAAAGCAATGAAATTGCGAGCTTAACTGCAACACGTTAATCCATCTTCGTGACCTCTGTCTCCCTAAGTTATTGATTTTTCAATTTGATTATGGATAAACAATGCTGGCTTGCGGGCCGAGATCATCGTCTTCTTTAATATAGCGAACTTTATCGCCAACTGCCAATGAGTCAAATCCTTCTCCCGCGACACTGTTCCGGTGAAAATAAATTTCACGGCCCTCTTCAGATTCAATAAAGCCGTGATCTTTTTCAGGCAATAAACGCAGGACGGTTCCGGCGCTTTGCAAGTCATGAGTTTTGACTTCACCGCGCTGAACCCGGGAGTAGTCTTCCAGCTGTCTTGTCGCTGCGTTAAAGGCATCGCGTATGGCTACATAAATATCTTCATGAGCCTTCTTGTCGTAGTGCTCCCGGCTGATGACCAGTTCTTTGCGCGGCGTCGTGATGTCAATGCGAATGTGGTATTGATTACCCTGATGATGGTGATGATGTTCGGCTTCAACCGCAACCCGGCAACTCATAATATGCGAGTAAAATCTATCCAGTTTGCCGGCTTTTTCACGGATCTTTGCCTCTACGGCTTCAGACTTTGGTATTCCACGAAAAGTAATTTGTAATGGTATTTGCATAATGATTCACCTTTATTAAAAAATTCAGCTTGTTAAAAGATAATTGCCAAAATTAAATGCTTTGTTTATTCGAGTGCTGATGCAGTATGATGTTTATAACTTGTTTTTATTACCATGAAGGTCGTGAAGATAATGAAGAGAAGAAGAAAATTTAGTGATTTATCGAATAAAGCTTCCGCTCCTGCTCACGTCCCTTACCTACATCCCTATAGGCAAAGTGATTGGTTGCGTAATTGAAGTTCCGAAAATACTCGGCCCTGGATTGCTGGAATCCACTTACATGAAGTCAATACAGTAATATCTTCAAGTCCTTCATGGTCTTCATGGTAAAAATAAATGACATTTTTTGGAATCAGCACCCGTTTATTCCTTGTCAATGACTCGTCAAATAGGTCGGCAGGTGTTTGCGAATATCATCGGCACTGTGTGTAGTGATATTTTTATCAAGTTCAAAACAGACCAGTTTTTTAATCTGTTCCGGTAACTGAATGCGTAGCAAGCCAAGAAAAGATGGTTCTGCAATAATCAATAATTGTTCAAATTTTTTTTCGTTGTGTGCTTCTTCCAGGTAATGGCCAATGCGGTGCGCAAAGTTTTCAGCTTCGTGCTTTTTGGGGTCTGTGGCCTGTTCAAAGGCATGCCCTATATGGCCTTCGCCTTTCATCTTTCCCGGCAGGTCAGAAGTCATTTCCCGGTCATGTAAACGACCTTCAGTATGAGCCAGTGCTTCGATTTCTTCCAAAGGAGAAGTGGGCGTTTCAGCAGTAAAGATGCGTGCGCGACTGCTATCAGCGACGAGTATATAGGTTGATTTCATAATTATTTCCTCTGTAGCATTTTTTTATCGTATTCTCAAGCCCAGCTTGAGAATACAGTTGTGAAGCGCTAGCTTCGTGAATACAGAAAGCTGGAGCTTCCAAGCCCAAGTTTCTAATCTAAAAATCAGGAGATCAGGAAACCTCAACTTTTATCCTTTTACGGCGTTTATTGGCCGATTTGGGCAGTTCAATCCGCAAGATGCCATTCTTATAATCGGCTTGAGCCTTGTCGGAATCCACTTCATCAGGCAGTCCTATCGCCCGTTCAAATCGGCCATAGGCGCATTCCTTAACATGGTAGTGGCCTTCTGTCCGCTCCCTTTGTATTCTTTTTTCGCCTTTGACAATAAGCACGTCATCAATGACCTGCAGATCAAATTCATTTTTTTCCATACCAGGCACTTCAAGTCTGACAATAACCCTGTCATCATCATCAAACACCTCGGCAGCCATAACCCCCCAGCCGGCATTGCGATTTGCCAGTTCTTTATGTTCCTCGTCTGAATGTTTATCTTTGGTTTCACTGGTTGTAAAACGCGTAATAGCATTTGCTGCCCTACGCGTCAGGCTATCCCAGCCTTCAGCCAGATACTCCCAGGCATGACCGATATTTTGTTTTAATTGTTGAAATGTTGCCATAATAATCTCCTGTTATTCGGGCTTAAAATGCCTGAAACCATTTTGGTTTAAAAAAAATAACATAAAGTAAAAAAAGCTCCGATATGGGCAGGAATATAAATAAATAATGAGTAACCAAAATAACTATGATCAACAATAAACGTCTTGAAAACTTAACAATATTGAATTCATTCATACTATTATTTTCTTTGTGGTTACCCTTTGCTTAAACCTGAATTCCGAAGTATTCAGGTTTAAGCGTTTTTCCTTTTCAATCACTGAAGTTTTTCTGCATTTACAAAATCTGCCAGAATAGTACCAAGGAGCTATTGTAATTATTCCTCCGATGACACGTTGATACGTTTTGGTTTGACGGCTTCCCGTTTCGGAATAACAATCTCAAGCACGCCGTGTTTGCATTTTGCATTAATTGCTTCGCCATCAGCGGAATCGGGCAGACTGAAACGGCGATAAAAAGAACCGAAAGTGCGTTCAACCCGTTTATAACCTTCTTTTTCAGTTTTGGCCTCGGATTCTTTTTTGCCTTTTACGGTCAGGACACCCGCTTCCATACTGACTTCAATATCTTCCGGCTTGACGCCGGGAATATCGGCAAGAATAACAAATTTATCGGTTTCTTCCTTTATATCAACCGCTGGCGCCCATTCGGCAGTTGCAATTGATCCTTCGCTGGTTTTTTCATCCTGGGAACTGAGCAGCTCTCTTTGTAATTGATTCAATAAGCTCCAGGGTTCATAACGTGTAATGGCCATTTTCTGTCTCCTAAAAAGTAATGTTTGATTCAATAATAAACTTAAAAAACAATTTTCGTTCTCATCCAAAAACACCATGGGCAGGTGTGGTGACAGTTTTGTTTTCTCTATCACACCCTTGTTTCAAATATTGAAACACTGGTGAATTCCTGGCTTAAGTCCGTAAGCTGTATTTTGGGTCGAAATTGAAATTTTCAATCCGAATAATCAAGAAATCGGATACATTTGAGCATAATTACTCTATACCATAAGTAAAATAAGGACTATTCGTATAAATACCTATGTATTTTTACCTGAAAATATCGTATATGAGTAAAAGCTTTCAACATATAGCGATTATTTATAACAAACCAAAGGATCGACTCAGTGACATCCAGAGATAATAAAAAAGACCGCCACGATAAGCCGGACAATGCAGCAGAAGACGCACTGCCTGTCGTCGGCATAGGCGCTTCAGCAGGTGGACTGGAGGCGCTGCAAATATTCTTTTCTAATTTATCGCCCCATACTGGTTTTGCTTTTATCGTAGTCACTCATCAACAACCTGGCCATATAAGTCTTCTGCCTGATTTACTGAAGAATTTTACCGACATGCCGGTTTTAACCGCCCAGGACGGCATGTGTCTGAAAAGAAATCATGTTTTTGTGTGTCCACCCGGGAAAAATCTGGCCTTGCTCAACCGCCGGTTACATCTTATGGACAGTCCGAAACATAATTCTGCAAATCTGCCGATAGACTACTTTTTACGCTCATTGGCGGAAGACATCCAGGAAATGGGCGTCGGCATTATTCTTTCAGGAACCGGTACGGATGGCGCCCTAGGTCTTAAAGCCATCAAAGGCGTATCGGGCATGACGATGGTTCAGGAACCCAAAACCGCAAAATTCGACGGTATGCCCAGCAGTGCGATTGCGATGGGTGATGTGGATTTTGTGCTGCCCGCAGAAAAAATGGGCCTGCAGCTGATTCAATACAGTAAAGGGCCTTATTTTCAAAGCATTCACACCGATCAACCTGAGGCTCTGGTCGCATCCGAGCCCATCCAGAAAATATTTATTCTGCTGCGTAATCGAACCGGGCATGACCTGTCGTCTTATAAGCCAACCACTATTAAACGGCGCATAGCCCGGCGCATGAATATCCATCAGATCAAAAATCCGAACAACTATGTGCAGTTCCTGCAGGAAAATCCGATTGAACTGGATAAACTGTTCAAGGAACTTTTGATCAACGTGACCAATTTTTTCAGGGACGCTGACGCATTCGAAGCACTCAGCAAACTGGCTCTGCCGAAACTGTTCGAAGGCAAGCCCGATAACCGGGAATTGCGGGTCTGGGTTCCGGGCTGCTCCAGCGGCGAAGAACCCTACTCTATTGCCATTCTGCTCAAAGAATACATGGAGAAAATTGGCAAAGTACACCGCTTTCAGATTTTTGCTACCGACCTGGATGAATCAGCCATTAACCGGGCTCGTGAAGGTGCCTTTCCCAGCGGGATTGCTGCCGATGTTTCACCAAGGCGTCTGGAACGATTCTTTAAATTGGAAGACAGTCAATATCTCATCAGCAAAGAGATCCGTGAGATGGTGATATTTGCCACCCAGAATCTGATTCAGGACCCGCCGTTTACTCATGTGGATTTAATCAGCTGCCGGAACCTGCTGATTTACCTGAACGCTGAACTGCAAAAGGAGATTTTGCCGCGCTTTCATTACGCGCTGAATCCAGGCGGTATCCTGTTTCTTGGCACCTCAGAATCGATTGGAAATTTTGATGACCTGTTTTCAACAATGGACAAGAAATGGAAAATTTATCAACGCAAAGATACCCGGACCAGCTTCCCTGTATCAAAACTCAGCCAGCTTCCCGTCAGAACCAAGGACTTATCAAGGGCTTCTTTCAAATCGCTCAGCTCTGAATTCCAGGCAGGCAATATTGCCCGGCAAATAGAGCGGTTATTGCTGGACCGTTATGCGCCGGTCAGCGTAATCATCAATGAGCATGGGAAAATCGTTTATATTCACGGCCGCACCGGGAAATATCTTGAGCCTTCAACGGGGCAGCCGAGCTGGAATATTATCGAGATGGCCAGAGAAGGCCTGCGTTTGCCTCTGGTGTCATCGTTGCGACTAGCTGCCAAAAAAGGCGAAATAGAAATTGTCAGCAACGGGCTTAGGGTAAAAACCAATGGTGATTTTGAAACCATAGATCTAAAGTTCGAAAAAATTATTGAACCGGAAGCGCTAAGAGACTTGTATCTGGTCTCTTTTCACCCTCAGATCAACGAAGACAGGATTCAGCCCGCTGCCGGTACAGAAAAGGCTTCGATACTTATCGATAAGCCCGGCGAAAAAGAACAACTTGAACAGGAACTTTTCTTTACCAAGGAATCTCTCAGAGCAACTATTGAGGAACTGGAAACGGCTAACGAGGAGCTTAAATCCACTAACGAAGAGCTGCAATCAACCAATGAAGAACTGCAAAGCTCTAATGAGGAGTTGGAAACAGCCAAGGAGGAAATGCAGTCGCTTAATGAAGAACTCAATACCGTTAACAGTGAGCTGCAGAATAAAGTTGAATCACTGTCCGAGACTAATGATGACATGCAAAACCTGTTGAACAGCACAGATATTGCAACCATTTTTCTCGATTGCAGCCTAAAGATAAAACGTTTTACCCGGCAAGCCAAAGCTATTATCAAGCTGATTGATAGCGATATTGGCAGACCGCTTGAAGATCTGGTTTCAACTCTTAAGTATGACCGTCTGATTGATGATGCCAAAACTGTGCTGCAAACCCTTGTATATAAAGATACCGAAGTGCAGACAGTCAATGATGATTGGTATCTGTTGCGTATTCTGCCATACCGGACTACAGAGAACATGATCGATGGGCTGGTAATCAGTTTTGTTGATATAGGCAGACTGAAAAAAGCAGAACAAATGGCGCAGGCAGCGAACCTGACGACGGCAATTGTCAATACCGTACGCCAGCCGCTGCTGGTACTGGATGATAGGCTGCATATAATTACTGCCAATCCTGCATTCAATCAGACATTCAATATTAAAAATGAAAATTTGACGGGGCAATCGCTATTTGCAATCAATGAGTCTGCCTGGGACGGCGGGCTATTACATAAACATTTAACCGAGACATTAATCAGTAATATCGCCTTTGATGAATATTATTATGACGCGGAGTTTCCTGATATTGGCAAAAAACGCTTGATGATCAATGGGCGCATTTTGAAACAAGCGCAGGGAAGTCCGCCGCTTATTTTGTTGGCCATTGAAGATGTTACCGGGGGAGCTAATATATAGTCAGGTAGAGTGGGCAGGCTTTTTTGCCCACCGTTTGCCGTTATCAATATGGTGGGCAGAAAAGCGTTGCCCGCCCTACAGCGCTAATTATTTAACAACGCAGGAACAGGTACACGCGATGACCACTCCATCTATTAAGAAGCAGGATGCTGAGATTCTCCGAAAAGAAGCCGGGCAATTGCTGGATGAGCATCGGGACAATATCCGCAAACAGGCGGAAGCAATGCTTAGCAAAACCGGTGCTGATCTTAAACTGATGTCCAGTGCAGACATTGAAAAACTAGTGTTTGAATTTCAGGTTCACCAGATAGAGCTGGAATTGCAAAATGAGGAGCTTAAAAGAACGCATGAAGAATTGAGTGCATCCCGTGATGAATTTGCACAGCTTTATAATTTATCGCCAGTAGCTTACCTGACATTGAATGCACAAGGCATTATCAAGAAAGTCAATTTAGCTGCAATACAGCTATTGGGCGGTTCACAAGAAGCGCTTGTAAATAAGAAGCTGGGGAAATTTATTCATCCTTCGGATCAGGATGATTATTATCTTTATCTCCATGATCTGGTATCGGGTAAAAATAATCAGCTTCTGACTGTGAAGCTGGCGATCAAATGTAGCCCGATCATTCATCCGGAGTGTCCCGGTTTTACGCTTTTAAGTTGCGCGCGAGCATTATGTATTCATAACAATCCTTTCACTTATGCGGAGTTGCGAGGCGCCGTCAATAACAAAGATAAAAATAATATTCAAATATGCCTGGCAATTCAGGATATTACTGAATATAAACACTCCCAGGAAACTATTTCCTGCCTCAATGAAAAACTAGAGCAAAAAATTCTTAAGCAGACCATGGCCCTGAACGAAAGTAATCTGGATTTAACGAAAAAGGTTGCAGAACTCGAGCACTCCAAGCGCCAGTACGGGAACGGGAAGCCAAGCTCAATGCTATTTTTAATGCTTCAATTGAGGGCATTATCACGATTGATACGTTTGGCATCATACAATCTGCAAATGCGGCAGTAGAAACTATTTTTGGCTACAATGAAGAAGAACTTATTGGCTGCAGTTTTAATAAACTCATGACGCCCGCCCAGAGCAAAAAGCAGGGTCATGATTTAAAAAGTTATTTGCAAGCCAAGGTGCCCAACGTTATTGGACTGATCCGTGAGATTGAAGGATTGCGTAAGGATGGCTCTGCAGTGCCTCTGGATATTTCCCTGGTGGAGTTTTCAATAGATGGTGCAAACTATTTTACCGGTATCGTACGCGATGTGAGTTTGCGTAAACACCAGGAACAACAAGAGAAAGAGCATCTGGAAGAGCTCGCCCATGTTGCCCGCCTTTGTTTGATAGGTGAAATGGGTTCTGGTATTGCTCATGAAGTTAATCAGCCGCTGACAGCAATTGCCAATTATTCACAGGCTTGTTTACGCTTTATCGGGGCTAAAAACCTTGATCTGGAAGAGCTTGGTGGAATCCTGTTCAAGATACATCAGCAGGCCCTGAAAGCAGGTCAGATAATCCACCGTATGAAAGATTTTGTCAGCCCTAAAAAGATGTATCGCATCGATACCGATATCAATACCCTGATCGAGGATGCGGTCAGCTTGTCAGCCACTGATTTTAAACAAAACAACATCAGTCTGGAGCTTGATCTGGCAAAGAATCTTCCTGATATCAATATCGATAACGTGCAAATTGAACAGGTCATATTAAACCTGATCAGAAACAGTATCGATGCCTTAATGGACTTACCTCAAAAATCACAACGACAAATGCTGATCCAGACTCATATGAAGAACCTTAAGCAGATAGAGGTTAAGGTCAATGACAATGGTTCAGGAATTGACGAAGCTCAAAAAGAAAAAATACTGACACCTTTTTTTACCACAAAACCATCGGGGATGGGCATGGGATTATCTATCAGTCGCTCAATTATCGAGGCTCATGAGGGCGATTTATCTTTCAGTAGCAATCCGGAAGAAGGCACCACTTTTTATTTCACTTTACCGGTAAAGAGAAAAATCAAATGACCGGTAATAGGCCTGATACTTTGGTTTATTTGGTTGACGATGAATTTGCGGTACGTGATTCGCTGACGCTTTTGATTGAATCAACAGGACAAGCTATCAGGAGTTTTGCATCAGCCGAGGTTTTTTTAAATAACTATGATCCTGAACGTCCGGGGTGCCTGCTTCTGGATGTTAGAATGCCTTCGATGAGCGGACTTGAACTTCAGGATGAACTGTTGAGAAGAGAGATTTCCATTCCCATCATATTTATAAGCGGCCATGCCGGTATTCCAGATTCGGCAAAAGCGTTCAGAGCGGGCGCGGTGGATTTTCTGGAAAAACCATTTGATAATGAAAAATTGTTGGGACGCATCGAAGAAGCGATAAAAAAAGACATTGCGAACAGGGAACAAGTTAGTGAACATCGCAAGATACAAAATCGCCTGAATCATTTAACAGTGCGGGAACAAGAAGTGTTATCCCTGATCGTCAGAGGGTATTCCAATAAAGAGATGGCAAAAATTCTGAATATCAGTAATCGTACAATCGAGGCACACAGGGCTCATATCATGGAAAAAATGCAGGCAGAAAGTCTCGCCGAACTGATGATGATGGCAACGCATTCTTCACACAACGCGCCGGATAATTTTTCATTGGCTGTGCGAGCATAACTATGCCGGGAGTAGGTATTTATACGTATTGTCTATTTTATCTTTTTGTCCATAAAATATGGTAGAAGAATGTCTCTTCGCATATTTCATGAGGAGTAATGAGAAATGAAAACTGAATACAATTCATTAGACGAAACTTGTACCGGTGACATTGACCCGGACGAGTTTCGAGAAATGGTTACAGAGCATGCCTATTGCAAAGCTGAAAAAAGAGGTTTCGAGCCCGGTCATGAAATGGATGATTGGCTTGAAGCTGAGCGGGAAATAAGAAATCAATGTCGCTATTGGTCTCTGGGTTAAGTGATTTTTAATCTCTATAATTTAATTTAAAGTATTTTTAGTAATGGTATTCAATATGAAACGCAATAACATAACTGATATTCCCACGCAGTTCAGACTAAAACAGCATAAAGAATGTATCGCTTTTCATGAAGCAGGACATGCAGCTGCGATTTATTTAAATAACAAAGCCAAAAATCTTCCGCCGGTTTATTTTCAAATTGTATTCAAGGAACTAAACGACGACAAAGATCATGATGTAATCATCTATCAAGCAACACATGACGATAGTATTGCAAGAGTGGAAGGCGGCCGCTTGATTCAGTCGTTACCCTATTCCATTGATGGTCTGGCACATAAATTAATTGACCGCAATGAAGCAATGACGCCGCTGGTAAGGGATTACATAATTGCCTTTGAGACAGACATCATTAATCTGCTTGTTGGTCCTTTGGCTGAGGCTAAACATGCTTATAACAGGGATGATGAGGTATTTAATCATCAGTTGATCAACTTAAGAGCATTGAAAAATTATGGCGGAGGTTCCGACCTCGCGTTGGCTCGTGAATATCTGGAAAGTTTTTCTGTAAACAGGCAACAGCAGGAAGCAAAACTGGATGAGTTGTTTTTGGATGCATTTGATTTTATAAATGATCGCGCTAACTGGAAAGCAATTACCAGGCTGGCCGATTATATACTTAAGAGTAATAAAAACATTATCGGTTGCGAAGAGGTTGTTTCCTTGCTTGAATCCTAGTGCAGCACCTATTTTCGTTAGTCTTGGTGATGCGTGTAATATATTGATATTTATAAATATCAATGGGAGCCTAATCATCAATATAAAATAGGTGCTGCACTAGGGAGATGACTCTCCGTCAAAACAGCATCGCGAGTTAAGGTATAGAAACAATGGCTAAACCACAAAACACTTTTATTCACTATATTGCAACAATATTAAGCAATATCTATACCTACCTGAAGAGCTTATTGGCATCAGGTTTCGGTTCTCTATTCAGGAAGGAGCCGGAACTTGAACTTAATAAACCCTCGGATAAAAAATCGAATGATTTAAAGCAAAAAAGATTTATTTACTTCGCACTGTTTTTAATCCTGATGCTGTTTTTGTTCAATAGCGTCAATGAGGTGCAACGCGACGAAATTCCCTACAGTCAGTTTCTTAACCTGGTGAAAGAAAAAAAAATTGATAAGGCCGTAGTGACTGAACGTTTTATTACCGGTGTTATCAAATCTGATGACCCGAATGAGCCAGGCAAACATTTTGTAACGATCCCCTTATTGCAAAATGATCTTGCGCAAATGCTGGCACAGAATAAAGTGGACTTTGTCGTCAGAAGCGGAGAAAACTGGTTTACCAATATTCTTTTCAACTGGGTTATTCCCTTTTTAATAATTGCGCTTATCTGGTCCTGGGTTATGCGCCGCGCTACTGCCGGGGCGCAGTCTTTTCTCAATCTGGGCAACAAAGTCCGCATTCATCAGGATACCCAGACCAAAATCACCTTTGCCGATGTGGCAGGCGCTGATAGCGCCAAACAGGAACTGAAAGAATCCATCGATTTTTTAAAAGCGCCGGAAAAAATCCAGCGCCTAGGTGGACGCATGCCCAAAGGCGTGTTGCTCGTTGGCCCTCCCGGCACAGGAAAAACCCTGCTGGCGCGTGCCGTTTCCGGGGAAGCAAAGGTGCCGTTCTTCAATATCAGCGGTTCCGAATTTATCGAACTGTTTGTCGGTGTCGGCGCTGCCCGTGTTCGTGAGCTATTCGATCAGGCGCGCAGTAAAGCCCCCTGCATCATATTCATTGATGAACTGGATGCCATCGGCCGCTCTCGCGGCGGACCCGTGGTGATGGGCGGACACGATGAGCGGGAACAGACTTTGAACCAGCTGCTGACCGAAATGGACGGGTTTGATACCTCAGTCGGCGTTGTCGTTATGGCAGCTACCAATCGTCCCGAAGTGCTTGATAAAGCCTTGCTGCGTTCCGGTCGTTTCGATCGCCAGATTGTCGTTGACAAACCGGATTTGCAAGACCGCATCGAAATTCTTAAACTGCACACCAAAGCGATGACCCTGGCTGAAAACATCGATATATCGGTAGTTGCAAAACGCACACCGGGGCTGGTCGGCGCCGACCTTGCCAATATAGCCAATGAAGCGGCGATTATGGCAACACGAGTCGGCCACAATAAAGTTGAAATGGAAGATTTTGAAGCGGCTATCGATCGCGTACTAGCCGGGCCCGAAAAGAAAAATCGCGTATTAAGTCCTCAGGAAAAGCGCCGGGTTGCCTACCACGAGGCGGGGCACGCGATGGTTGCCGAACATGTGCCGACAGGGCAGCCGGTGCATAAAATTTCCATTATTCCGAGAGGCGTGTCAGCGCTTGGCTTTACTTTACAATTACCGGTTGAGGAAAAATTCCTGTCTACTGAAGATGAACTGAAAGATCAAATAGCCATTTTAATGGGCGGGCGCATATCTGAAGAAATCGTATTGGGCAGCATCTCAACCGGGGCCCAGAATGATCTGGAGAAAGCCAGTGAAATTGCCCGTAATATGGTCTGCAGTCTGGGCATGAGCAAAAAACTCGGACCCTTGACTTACGGCAAACGCCAGCAGCTCCAGTTTCTGGAAACAGAACTGTCAGAATATCGCAATTACAGTGATGAGACGGCCCGCATCATCGATACAGAAATAATGGCGCTGGTTGAGGAAGGCGTAGCACGCGCCCGTGAAATCATCACCGCAAACAGGGTGGCATTGGAAAAGCTGGCCAATTTGTTACAGGAAAAAGAGGTGATTACCAGAGAGGAAATGCTGGCATTACTGGGTAAGTAGTGTGTAAAGATTTAAAAATTGCCAGGTCATATACTGTGGAAATTGTCAGACTGGGGGCGAGGTGTTGACGATATTCAATATTATCTGATAATTGGGAACCGATCCATTGCTTTGGTAATAAACCACCACTGAAATCCAATCCCTGCAAGCACGGCTATATGCAGAATTTCATGGGGGCCGATTATTCCAGTGAGTATTATCAATTTTTGGTGGTATTCAATAATCGCCCCTACCGTATAGCAAATACCTCCAATTACCAGCGGTCGAATAAAAGCAAAGCCGTAGCTTTGCCAAAGTTTATAGCCCATGAAGAGACCCATCCATCCAAGACCCAGATAGAAACTCAAGCCTAACCATTCCGGTATTGTTGTAAAATAAATTGTCTTGACGACAAGGCCACTAATGGCCAGAGACCAGACAATAACGAGAAAGCCCCATCTTAAAAATCCACTAAATAAAATACAGTGTATTGGCGTAAAAGTGCCCGCAATGACAAGAAAAATGGCAGCATGGTCCAGCCGTTGAAAAACCGTATGTGCTGTCCCGCTTGTTGATAATAAATGATAAACACCACTGATCAACAATAAAAAAATACAGGAACCGGAGAAAACGGCCAGCGAAAAGGTGCGAATGCAATCTCCATTCCCGCGTTTAATTAAAAAGTAAGCCTGATAAGCAAAGAAGATTGCCCCAGTAAAGTGAATGATTGAACTTAAGGGGTGCGTAAAACCGGGTATTTGATAAATAGTTATCATAGCAACGAATGCCTCAGTCATATGCCCCGAAAACCGGGAATAGTAATCTTAAAAAGTGTAATTTTATCAGATATCGGTATCAATCAGAGTTGTATACTGCTCTGCTTCAGGTGTCAGCTCAAATAAATGAAAACCGGGTTGAGAGCGCAATACTGCAACGACTTCGCCGAATTTATTTGGTAAATGCTTGAAGTGTTAAAGCATAGCCTTCATCATTCGGAAAGATGCCGTTGACGCTACCTTTAGCGACATGTTGTTGAAATATGGCATTCATTAAAAATAGATGTAAATCAAGTTGCTAGTTGCTGAAAAAAATTTAGCTTGATTTTTTTCGAAAATATGCTATAAGCAAATATAGTTTTGCGCAGTACTAATCACGTTAGAATAAATCATAACCACCCGGTTCACCTGACTTATGCAGGTGAGTACAGTTTTTAGACGGAGTAACCAAGGCAAAACCTTATGGAACCTTTGGACTTAGTCAAGCTCACCGCGCTGATGGAGCACACCAGCGGTAGCCCTGAAGTGAAGATCGGGCTCATCGACGGGCCTGTCGTTACCCAGCATCCCGATCTGGCGAGCGAACACCTCCGCGAGATGCCCGGAAATAACGGCGCTACCTGCACTCAGGCCAACAGCACAGCCTGTCTGCACGGAACCTTTGTTGCCGGCATCTTATCCGCAAAGCGCAATTCTCCCTCCCCCGCCATTTGTCCCAACTGTACCCTACTGATCCCCCCAATTTTTGCCGAAACGACGTCGGGACGCGAACACATGCCTAGCGCGACGCCCCAAGCGCTTGCAGAGGCGATCATCGAATGCATCGACGCCGGCGCGCGTGTCATCAACTTGAGCCTCGCCCTGGCACAACCTTCCGCCAAGGGGGAACAGGCCTTGGAAGAGGCGCTCAATCAGGCCGTCAGGCGCGGCGTTATTGTTGTCGCGGCGGCGGGCAATC